>NZ_JBXUHE010000029.1:0-95879 GCF_057180585.1 Actinomycetospora sp. 2LY8.5 | reverse complement strand
CGCAGCTGCTCGGCCGCCTCCAGCGACGCCTCGGTGGCCTCGGCCGCGCGGGCGTTGGCCGCCGCGAGCGCGGCGACCGCCTCGGACACCCCGGGCGGCACGATCGGATCCGCCACCGCCGGCCCGGGCACGAACAGGGTTCCGACCAGCGCGACGAGGACGGCCGACCTGACCGACCACTGCAGCTTTCGGAGCCTCCTGCCGGCCGGGTGGCACACGGCTCGAGCCGGTCAGCGCGCGGCGAGAACGGCCGACCCAGCCGGCCTCAGGGCGGCGACGGCGTCTCGGCCACCGTCGTCGCCCTCATCGTGCTCGTCGGCCATTTCGGCCATCTCGGCCATATCGGTCGACACGGCCGCCTCAGAGGGATCCGGCGTGGCCGCCGACCGCGACGCATGGCGAACGCGACCGAGAGCGAGCCGCCGGACCACGAGGGCGGCGACGCCCGAGAGCCCGAGGACCGCGAGCAGGGCCGGAACCCCGACACCACCCTCGCTCAGCGCGTCGATCGGCAGCGCCTGAACCTGGCTTGCCGTCGTCACCGCACTCGCCGGTTCGTACCCGAGGTACGCCGGGGCGCCGGCGCGCAGACCGGGGAAGGCTGAACCGAGCAGCGAGCTCGCGTCGAGGTGCACCCCGGGAGCCGGTCCAGAGGCCGAACGGAGGAAGGATGACGGCAGCGACCCGAATGCTGACCCGTACGCGGGCGCTGCGGTCTCGGCGCCCGCGGGCGCTCCGGCAGGTGCGGCCGGTGCGGCGGTCCGAGCGGGTGTCGGCGCCGCGGGCGCCGGAGCAGTGGACCGGTCGGGCGCGAGCACTTCGCCGGCGCGCTCTCGTACTGTTTCGGTGGCTGTCCGCAGCGGAGGCGCGGCTTCGGCCGCCGCGGAGGTGACCGGCTCGACGACGTCGACCTGGACTCGACAGAGCACACCTCCCACGAGTCGCTGAATCGGTTTCATCTCCGGCGCGACAGGGACGGTGAAGGGGAGACCGAGTGCGGGTGTGACTCGGACCGTGTCGCCGGGCGCGGCTTCGACTCGCTCCCCGCAACGAGCGGGTACGGGGTCGTCCTGGACCGGAGCGGCCGTGGCGACGCCTCCGCCGAGGAGCATCGTGGCGATCAGGAACCCACCGGGCAGCAGTGCCCTGGCGCGGGAGGAACGCTGAGTCATGGCGCGCGTCTCTCATCTCTGCGACGTGAGGTCGGTCAGGGAGCGGTGAACCGATCGTTCACACAACGACGCGAACTCGCCGGAGTGACGGAAGATTCTTGATTCCTCCTTCCTGCCACGTAGCAACATGAGCTGCACGAACGACAGGCGGATGTCACTGGGACCGTGACCGGAGGCCAGATCGAGCGATCGTGAGTAGGTCGACTGGGAGCTAAGCTCGGCAGACCGACCGTTCACTGAGGAGGTGGCACGTGGCCAGTCTCGCGACGGTTCTCGTCCTGGGCTGCGTCATCTCGATCATCGTCGGGAGGGCGCTCCGTTCGGCCGGGAGACCGTTTCTGGACGATGTCATGCAGGACGAGCGAGTTGCCGACGCCATGGCGCGACTCCTGACACTGCTCTTCTACCTCGTGTCGTTGGGAACCGTCGCTCTCGTGGCGACCATCGACTTGCCGGACATGGTGTGGATCTACGCGACCTCGCTCAAGGTCGGCATCGTGCTGGTGGTGGTCGGGCTGGCCCACGGTTTGACCCTGTTGGGACTTCTCCGCGTGAAGAAGCGACGTCGCCGCCAGCTGGTCGAAGAGGGGATGGCCCGCCGACTCGCCGAGCAGCGCTCCGCTACCGACACGAGGTGATCACTCGGTCATGTTGTCCGCGCTCACCCTTGTCCGAAGGCGCGCAGCGCGCTGACACGCGGCCTGAGGCGTCTGGAGATATCGAGCGCGGCGGCGATCGCGCGCCACGGTGTGCCGACCTGTCTGGCATCTCGGATCAAGTCAGCCTCGTCCTCAAGGCGCCGATGTGCCTCCCGGACGCCCGTCACGGAGCGCAGGATGCGCTGGCGGTGTACCTGGATGTCGACCGAGAAGGCCTCGTGAAGCCGAGTTCCCGTTGTCTTGTCGGGGTCCGCCCTCGCCCGGCAGGGCCACGAGTCGCCGGATCATCCTCGACCTCCAGGCCTTTCGCCTTGATGCTCGCTCAGACGTTCGGTAGCGGTGGTCGCGCCGTTCGCTTCTGTCGTGTCATGGTTGCGCATGATGGCCGGCACGACGAACCCGACGAGGTAGCGCTCCACGAGCGCGATCGAGCTGTGAAGGTCGGCGTGCTCGGCGAGGTGTATCTGAGCGCGCGTGAACCATAGGACGATCTCGTCGTCCTCGAGATCGGGTCGAACCTCCTCGCGGCGCCGGCCGTGACCGATCACCGGGTACCACCATTCGCCGAGCGCCCTGCGTAACGCGACGCTGGAAGAGAGCATGCCCAACGTCAGGGTCACGCCGTCCCCGCCGACGAGATGTCGCGCGAACTCGTCGGCTACGACCGCTCGATGCCCAGACAGCAAGGCTTTCGCCATTACGGGTCCAGCAGGGCCGACGATGGGAATGTCCCGTAGGCGGTGCTGGCTCAACCGGTGTGCCTGGCGCACGAGCAACCGACCGATCAGCTCGTCCTTCCCCGACATCCGGCGATAGATCTGCGACCGCGGGATGTCGGCTTCGGCCGCGACGTCCGCCATCGTCGTCCGGTTCACTCCCCACTGGCGGAAGCATGTGGCCGCCGCGGCCAGGATGCGGTCCTCGACGAAGAGGGCTGCTGCACGATCCGGCGCGGGCGCGGATTCCTGAGCCGCGGCTTCAGGACCGGACGTAGCAACATGGAAGCACTCAGCCATGTTAACGATCGTTCTACTCCTGTGGACGAGTGGCCTCTTGCATGTGCTCGTCGTGTCGATGGACGAGACGACTGAAGCGGTTGATTGTGTCAACGATCGTTCCCTCGCTACGGTGCGGGCCGATCGGCGCCAGTGACGTTTGCTGACTTGCATTCAGGGCCGACGCCCGGTGAGTCCCCGGGCGGTGGGTCGTGTGCGCCTGATGTCCGCCAAGACGTCCCCGGTACCGACGAGCGACGATCAAGTCGAGGATCACCACCTGACCTGGACCCGACCGCCAAAGCGATCACTGCCCGCTGAGTCGCAGGTGGGTCATCAGTCTCGTCCTGGCGATCGACCAGGTCCTTCCTCGGAAGCCTTGCAGCCTCGACAGCAATGCCGTGGTGAGCCGCGGCAACGAGCCGAGGTGACCGATCGTCAACTTCAAAGGTGGGTCGACGGCTCGGCGTTCGCCCATCGACGGCAGTGCTCTGACGGCTTGCCACCACATCAACTCGGAGCGTAGTACCGGTCTGAACTGCTAGAACGTGACCTTCGCAGCGGTGTTCGGGGGTACTGGTACCCCCGGTTGCGCGGGTGGAACACCGCGATGCCACTGTAAATGTGACCGGTGCAACGCCGCGAAGCTGAGGGTGGTGAACGATGGTGTACCTGTCGAGCTGGCCCTGTGTGGCTGGCGCCGCGAGCTCTCGGTGGCCCGTTGCGGCCGCCCCCGCCGCCCCGTCCGAGGGCGGGTCGGACGGGTGAAGGCATCACGACTGCGGTTCCCGCGACGCCCCTTCTCGGGGCTCTCGAAGATCGGATCGCTGCCGACGCGACAGGTGCTGCTCGTTGGTGCGCTCGTTGCCTGCCTGCTCGCGGGGACGGTCGGCGGACTCCTGCAGCTGCGCATCGACACCGACGTGTCGTCCTTCGTGCCTTCCGACGACCCGTCGTTGGCGGCGACGGACGAGAAGGCGCGTTCGTTCGGCGGTGACCCGATCATCGTTCTCCTGGAGTCTCCCGAACGCACTCAGCTGATCACCGGCCAGGGCCAGCTCCCCAAATTGATCCAACTCGAGGGTCGGCTGTCGAAGTTGCCCGACGTGGCCAAGGTCTACGGCCCCGGCACTTCGGTCAACCAGGTGGCCATCGGGGCGCAGAACCTGCTTGCACAGATCTCGGGACGACGTGACGGCATCCAGGGCGCCGCGGAGCAGCAGGCGCGGGCCGCCGGGGCTGATGACGCAGCGGCAGCAGCCGCGGGTCAGGCCGCCACCACCGACTACGACCAGCGTTACGGGGCGCTGATCGTCAGTGCGCTGCCGGCCGGCCTGCCGACGATCAACAACCCGACGTTCGCACAGGCAGTCGTCTACGACGCGCGGACCGCTGAGGCGCGTCCCCTCTGGCGGGGGATCGTCCCGAGCCCGAACGCGGTGGCCATCCTCGTTCGTCCCCGGGCCGATCTCGATCAGGTTGGTACATCGCGAGTGGTGGATGCCGTGCGCGCACAGGTCGAGCGCGCCGGCCTGGCCACCTCCGCGGTGACGGTCTCCGGCGTTCCGGTGGTCACCGCGGCGCTGAGCGAGCAGGCGAGCGCGGAGTTCGCGCTGCTCGGCGCCCTCGCTCTGGCTGCCGTCGGCCTGCTCTACTTCGTGGTTCCGTGGACCCGGCGGCGACGCGCCAGGCTGCGTCCGCTGCTGGCGGCGCTCATGGGGACGACGCTGACTCTCGCCGCGTTCGGTTGGTTGGGCCGTCCGCTGTCTCTCGGGATCGTCGCGTTCCTCCCCATTCTGCTCGGCATCGGCAGCGACTTCCCTCTCTATCTCTCGCAACCGTCCCGGCGCCGCCGAGTCCTGGTCGCGGCATCCGCAGGAGCCGCTGGTTTCGCGGCGCTGGCCGCCTCCTCGTTGCCCTTCGTTCGTGAGCTCGGGCTGGCCCTCGCGCTCGGCATCATGGCGACAGTCGGTGTCGCACTCGTTCTTCGTCGATGGCTCGATGTGCTTCCCCCCGCCCACGAGGACGCACCCGGAGGCCCGCCCGAGCGGACCTGGCCCCGCCGGACACGCGGGGCCTTGCTGGTCGTGGCCGTCCTCGTGGCAGGGTTGGGCTGGGCCGCGCTGCCTCGACTCGACATCGAGGCACGACCCGACCAGCTGGCACAGGGACTGCCGGCGCTCGACCAGGCCGAGCACACCGAACGCGTGATGGATGCCTCGGGCGAGGTCAACGTCATGCTGAGCGGCGGAAACGTCCTGACCCCGGACGCCTTGGCGTGGGGCCGCCAGGTCGAGGAGGTCGTCAACCGCGACTTCTCGGGCCAGCTGCACCCGATCACGACGGTGTCCGGGCTCCTGCAGTTCCTCGGGCCGTCCCCCACGCCGGAACAGATCAAGTCTGCAGCCGACCTCCTGCCCTCCTACCTGTCCTCTGCGGTGATCAGACCCGACCGTCAGCTCTCCCTCATGGTCCTCGGCGTCGAGATCGAAGACGTCGGAGCGCAGCGAGTGATGCTCGACCGTCTGCAAGCATCTCTCCCGCCCCCTCCGGCAGGGCTTCACGCCGATCTGGTCGGACTGCCGGTCTCGGCCACGCGCGGCTACGAGGCGGTCTCGGAGAGCAAGGTGCTCGTCAACGTCCTGGCTGTCGTGCTGGCGGGCCTGGTGCTCCTGATCGGACTTCGACAGCGAGCAGATGCCGGTCGGGCCGTACTGACGATGGTGCTGTCGGGGGGCTGGGTCCTGGGCATCGTCTGGGCGTGCCTCGGGGCTCTGAGTCCCCTGACAGTGGCCGTCGGAGCACTGAGTACGGCCACGGCTTGCGAGTTCTCGACGATGCTCACGGAAGCGCGACGACACCGGCGCACGTGGTTGCTGCGCAGTGTGGGACTGGCCGCGGGCGCAGCGATCCTCGGGTATCTGGTGCTCGTCGCATCCGACCTCGCTCTGCTGCGGCAGTTCGGACTGCTGCTCGCCGTGAGTGTGTTGATGTCGTGGCTCGCGGCGTTCGTCGTGACCGACATCATCGCTCCGCCGCAGGTCGAAAGCGCTCCGGCAGACCCTCGCGATCGGGCCGGGGGCAGCGCGTTCGACGGTGGCCCGTCCGGCTCGGACGACGTCGAGAGGCCATCAACCGCTGATGTCGGCGAGAACCTGGCTCGATCCGCGCCCACCGGGAAGTGGTGAGATGAAGCAGTCCACTCTGTTCTCGACGGCACGACGTCGTTTCGGTGCCACGATCCGCGGTTGGTCGGGGTTCCGGCTCGGGCGCTGGGGCACGGTCGTCGCAGCAGCCCTGGCCGTGCTCGTGGGCGCGGGCGCCCTGACACAGATCGTGCACGCCCGGGTCACCGCTCTGCCCGCAGGCGCCGTCGTGCGTGTCGGCGACGTGACTGTCATGGAGCCGGACTTCCAGCGCCGGGTCACCCTGCTCACGGCTCTCTACGGTGTCCAGCCGCCGCCTCCGGGGCCCGCGCATGACGGCTTCCAGCGGGATGCCGCTCGTGCTGTCGCCTTGAGCTTGATCTTCGATGACGTCGCTGCGAAGCGGAACATCGTCGTCGCGGATCCCCAGGCCCAGGACATGCTGGAGAAGATCATCCGAGAGAAGTTCCTGGACGGGCGGCAGGGCTTCACCCAGGCCCTGAACTCGATGGGGATCACCGAACAGGACGTACTCGGCGAGATCAAACGCCAGCTGGTCGCCTCCCAGCTGTACGACCAGGTGACCGCCGAGGCGGCGCCGGTGACCGACGAGAACGTCGTCCAGGCGTACGACCAGCGGCGGGCCGAGATGGTGGTCCCGGAGAAGCGTCACCTCCGCAACCTCGTCGCCGACTCGCCGGACAAGGCGCAGCAGGTCCTCGCCGCGCTGCAGAGTGGTGCGGACATCGGGGCGCTCGCTTCCCAGCAGTCGCTGGACCGCACCACGGCAGGCAGCGGCGGCGACCTCGGCGTGATCACCGCAGCACAGCTCGAGAAGCCTGTCGGTGACGCAGCCTTCGCCGCCCCGGTGAACGGATTCTACGGGCCCGTCCAGGGGCAGTACGGCTGGAACGTCGGGCAGGTCGTGGAGATCCGGCCGGCGCAACCGCTGAGCCTCGACCAGGTACGGGACGCGTTGCGAGGCCGGCTCGAGGAGGAGCGGCGCCTGGACCTCTGGCGACCCTGGCTGGCCGACCAGATTCACGACAGCCAGGCCCAGTACGCCGACGCCTACCGTCCCGCAGACCCTGACGGCCTGCCCCCGGGATCTCTGGGTTGAGTGGAGCCGATCCACTCCGAGAACTTGCTTACCCCGTCCGCTCCGGAGAGGAACCTGATGTGGAGAACTACCAGCTCGTTGTCGTCGGCACCGACGGATCCGAGTCATCTTTCCGAGCCGTGGAGCGTGCCGCCGGCATCGCCGACGACAGCAACGCGCGCCTCTTGATCGTCTGCGCCTACGACGAGGCGGCGCAGGAGAACGCGCACGATGCGGAGAGCAACCTCGGCGAAGACGCCTTCCTGATCCACGGAGCGGCCCCGGCCGAGACCACGCTCGAGCGCGCGAAGGACCTCGCCGGCTCCATCGGCGCACGCGACATCGAGACCTTCGCCCGGCGCGGCGACCCGACCGAGGTCCTGTCGACGGTTGTCACCGACCGTAAAGCTGACGTGATCGTGGTCGGCAACCGTGGTCTGAACACGCTGAGCGGACGGCTGCTCGGGTCCGTGCCGTCCGCGGTCACGCACCGATCGCCTGTCGACGTGCTGATCGTGCACACGACCTCATGACCGTCAACGACTAGCTATAGGGGTTCGTGAGATGGTGATCGTGGCAGTCCTGGTGGTCGCGGCGGCAGCGCTCGTGATGGGCTTCGTCCTCGACCACGTGGCTCTGACCTGGCTCGCGCTCGGACTCGCGATCGCAGCGGGCGTGATGCTGATGTGGCCCCTGATCCGGCGGTGGGCTGGTCGCTTGGGACCCACACGGCGGACGCCCGAGGAAGCCGTCGAGTCAGGGTCGACGCCGGACGCGAAGGCCGTGCCGGCCGAGGCAAAGGCTCCGCAGACGGCCACCACGAAGACGGCCACCACGAAGACGGCCACCACGAAGACTGCCGCCGCGCAGAAGGCTGCGACGAAGAAGGCTGCGACGAAGAAGGCGATGGCGAGGACGAGCTCGGCCCGCGTCGCCACGGGCGAGGGCCCGAGGGCGGCCGCCGACTGTACGGAGAGGTCGTCGGACGCCGTGGCAGAGGACGGTGCGGCTCGGGACGAACGCGTGCCCGGGGGCCTCGGCGCTGGTGCCAGGGACGCCATCGACGATGCACCCGCGGCGGCGAGCGTGACGCCGGACACCACCACCGCCCGGTCCCTCCCCGATGAGGGCGGGATCGTGGCCGGCGAGGTTGACGACGCATCGGATCCCGCTGAAGCCCAAGAGCGATCGGTGTACGTCCTGCCCGGTCGGCGTCGCTATCACCGCGACGGTTGTGAACTGATCGCCGGACGTTCGAGCGAGGAGGTCACCCTGGACGAAGCCGTCGAGGAGGGTTTCTCGGCGTGCACCCGTTGTGGGCCGTCCTGGACGAGGGCCTCGTCCAGCTCGAGGGGTTGATCCCCGGCCCCGGAGCCTGCGTGGGCGCGTTCGTGCCACCGAGCATGTGGCCGCTGCACATGCACGACTTGTCCTCAAGTAGAGGGGACGCGTCCGGGCGCCGAGAACGCACGTCCTGTCTTGCCCCGATGAGTGCGCGGTGCCGCCTGCGCAGTGACGGGTCCTCCATCTCATCGAACCAATAGGTCGAAGATCCCGCGGCTAGGGCAACTCGCTGACGTGAACGATCGTTTCCTGAGCGTCTTGGTAGGACCTCGCCATCACTCACTCGTGTCCAGCCAGTCGTGCCGCGGCGCCAGTGCGGGCGAGGGGCTTACCCCCTGCTCAGGGCCTCAGGCTCGCTGGTAGCGTGCGGTCGATCACGCAGATGGCCGTGACGTGGATCGCCTGCTCGGTCGCGTCGTCCACCGCGGCGACGCAGATCTTCGACCTAAACCGTATCGGAACGCACGTTTACTCGTTACCTACTCAGCAGGGCGAGTCAACGCCTATCGATCTCCCGGAGGAGACCTGCCGATGACGCTGACCAACGAGGGCGGCGGCGGTTCGGGGCGGCCCGACGTCGACGGACCGGCCTGGAAGCGGTCGAGGCTCTATTCGGGAAGCCGCTCGCGGTTCGTCGGCTCGATTCCGGCCGGCGTTCGCAGCCCTTTCATCGAGTTCGGCGGCATGCTCCAACTGCTGGGGCTGCTCGTCTCCACCGCGATCCGCCGTCCACGCGGATACTGGGGCGCGACCGTCGACTACATGTATGAGACTATGCGGCGAGCGCTCATTCCGTGTCTCATCGCGGTGGGCGGCTTCGTCGTGTTCCTCTCGGTGCTCGTCCTGGTGTTCATCAACCAGGTCGGCGCCATCGCGATCTATGCTCCGGTCATCTTCCGCGTCACCGTGGAGTCGTTCTCGGTGTGGGCGGTCGCGCTGGTGCTCGCCGGCATCGTGGGCGCGGCTCTGACCGCGGAGCTCGGCGCACGACGCGTACGTGACGAACTCGACGCCATGCGGGTGATGGGTGTGGACCCGATCCACGAACTGGTGCTGCCGAGAGTGTTGAGTGCGATCATCCTCACGACTCTGTTCGGGATCCCGGCGGTCGCTCTCAGCATGGTCTCGATCGGGCTGGCCGGCCGGTACTACGGCGACCAGGAGTACTCGCAGTTCATCAACACCGTCTTCGACAACATGGTGCCTGCCCAGCTGCTTCTGGTCGTCGGGAACTGCTTCTTCGCCGGCGTCGTGATCGGCGTCGTGTGCGCCTACAAGGGCATGAACGCCAGCGGCGGCTCCGAGGGCCTGGGCAAGGCGGTCAACCAGGCCGTCGTCTATTCCTTCGTTGTCCTGTGGTCCTACCAGACGATCTACACCGGCATCACCCAGGGGATCTTCACCTTCGGGCGATACCGGTGAGGGGTCCATCTCAGCTGTTGACGTCGGGGAGACGCCATGACCAGTGAATCTCCGGAGACCGTGCCCTTCGGGCGGCCCCAGGCTCCACCCCGGAAGGCGCATAGCGACAAGCGCCCGGCACCGATCGGGCCGGTCGACCTGGGGTGGCTGCCGGGGCAGAGCGGACCCCGGTTCAAGGGGGTCGGCGAATTCCTGCGGTTCGCCGGCGAGGCCATCGCGGCCATCCCGTCGGCCGTCCGGCTCTATCCTTCGGAGGTCTTCCGGTTCTCCGGGATCCTTGTCCGGGGTAGCTCGCTCGTCGTGTTGTTCATGTTGTTCAACCTGGGTCTTCTGACCGGCCTGCTGGCGAATCTGACCCTGCAGCCTCTGGGTTTGTCGAACCTCAACGGCGCTGGGCTGGCCGTGGCGCTGTTCCGAGGTCTGGTCCAGGTCCTCCTCGGGTGGGTTGTCGCAGCCAAGATCGGTTGCGGGCTCGTCACGGAGCTGGGGGCGATGCGAATCAACGAGGAGATCGACGCCCTCGAGGTCATGGGTGTGGACGCGATCTGCTATCTGGTCAGCACTCGGATCACCGCGGTGTTCATCATCGTGCCCGGCATGCTGCTCTCCGGATACTGGATGGCATTCTGGGGTGGCTACATATTCGACGTCCATTTCCTGGGGGCGACGTCGGAGGGAGCTTACTGGAGCTTCCTGTGGCAGTTCCAGAACGCCAGCGACTTCACGATCGTGACTATCTGGGGTGTCATCACCATCGTTCTGGTGACCCTCATCGCCTCCTACTTCGGATACAACGCGAAGGGCGGGCCCGTCGGGGTTGGCCAGGCCGCGGCCCAGTCGATGCTCGTCTCCATGGCTTGGACGACGGTCGTCGCGGCCGTCATCTCCCAGGTCGCCTACGGCATCGATGCGAACTCGCCGATCTCCAATTGATCTTTGACTGTCACCACGGGAGTGCAGCCAGTGTCGTCGAACATCATCCGGCCGCAGCCACGCGGCAACGGTGAGCAGTACGTCCAGTCCAATGACGCCGTTCAGCTCATCGACGTGCGTAAAGCATTCGGTGGCGCGCCGCCGGTACTGGACGGTGTGTCGGTGGGCCTCAAGGACGGAACCATCACGACCATGATGGGTCCGTCGGGCACCGGGAAGAGCGTCCTGCTGAAGCACGTCGTCGGCCTGCTCGAGCCGGACGAGGGTGAGATCAGAGTCTTCGGCGACGATCTCTGGGAGATGAACGAGAACGAGCGGCGGGAACTGCGCAAGCGCTTCGGGTTGCTGTTCCAGGACGGAGCCCTGTTCGGCTCGATGAACGTCTACGACAACATCGCCTTCCCGCTCCGTAAGCACACCTCGATGTCGGAGTCGGAGATTCGTGAGAAGGTGATGGACTCGGTCCAGGAGGTCGGGCTCGAGAAGGCGACCGAGAAGCTTCCCAACGAGATATCGGGCGGTATGAAGAAGCGGGCCGGGTTTGCCCGTGCCCTGGTGATGGAGCCTGAGGTCGTCATGTTCGACGAGCCCGACTCCGGTCTCGATCCGGTTCGTACCAAGCTCCTCTGTGAGCTGATCGTGAAGACCCACGAGCAGCACGGCGGGACCTACATGGTCATCACCCACAACATCGAGGCTGCGCGGACGGTGAGCGACTACATCGGCGTGCTCTGGCAAGGTCGGATCCGCCAGTACGGGCCGACTGAGCAGATCTTCAACTCGGGCGACGAGTTCGTCGGCCAGTTCCTCCAGGGCGCGGCCGACGGCCCCCTCGGGATGGGATGATGATGGGCATCCTCAAGGGCCGTGGGCTGGTGGGCGTCGGCGCGGTCGTCGTCCTGCTCCTCGTGGCCGGCGCCCTGCTCGTGGCGAACGACGTGAGCGCCTACCGCGCGCAGTTCCTCATGCCCACGGCGACGGGCGCGCTGCCCGGCCAGGCCGTGGTGATCAGGGGTGAGCAGGCCGGGACCATCGAGAAGCTCGAGGTGCACGAGAACCGTGACGCTCTCGTCACGGTGGAGCTGAACAGCGAGTACGCGCCGCTGCACCAGGGCACCGATGCCCGGATGATCTGGCAGGCCACGCTCTCGGCCCGCTCCCTGGAGATCCTTCCCGGCCCGGTGGGAGCTCCCGAACTGGCCGACGGCTCGCGAGTCATCTCCGGCTTCGAGCAGGTCGAGCTCGACGACCTGCTCAAGACCTTGGACCCCGCCACGATGCGGAACGTCAGCAGCGTGGTCCGGCAGCTGCACGACACCGTGGACGGACGTGAGAAGCAGCTGAACGAGACGCTGCAGACAGCCGGCCCCGCAGTGGACGCGGTCGGCGACGTCCTCAGCGCGGTGGGCAGCGACGGGCCGGCCATCCGACAACTCGTCACCCAGCTGCACGGGGTGACCTCGGAGCTCTCGCAGCGCCGGGAAGACCTCGGAGGCACGATCGAGGACCTCGGACCTGTGACGCGGGCGCTGGCAGCGCAGCAGCAGCAGCTCTCGCAGTCGGTCTCGGAACTGCCGTCGACACTCACCCAGGCGCGGACGACCCTCGATCACGTGCCGGCGGCCGTCGACCAGACGACGCCGCTGCTGCAGGACCTGCAGCCGGCAACGGCCAAGCTGCCGCAAGTCGCGTCGAACCTGCGCCCGGTGCTCACGGATCTGCGGCCGGTGGTCAACGAGCTGAAGCCGACGGTCGAGGCCGCGAACGAACTTCTGGGGCGTACTCCCGCGATGCTCGACAGTGCCCACGCGGTGCTGCCCCCGGCGACCCAGGCCGTTGATTCATTGCGCACCCCTGTGGCGTTCCTCCGCCCCTACATCCCCGAGGCGACGGGTTGGCTCGCGAACTGGGTCGGCGTGTTCGGACGTAGGACATCGACTGGGGGTCACTTCGCGGTCGCCCAGATCACCACCGGCGGGGCGGCGCTGAACGACAACCCCGGCGTGATGCCTCCGGGCAACACCCAGGACCCGGCCCCTGCGCCTGGCTCGCTGGTGAACCAGCCGTGGATGGATGCGAACGGAGACGCTCCCCGATGACGAAGAAGCTGTTGGTGCGCGGTGTGGTGGCGCTGGTCGCCGCGGCCGCGGTCGCGGCGGGGATCGTCGCCTACGCAGACCACCAGAAGTCCTCCAACGTGACGGCTGTCTTCCGGGACGCCTTCGGCGTGCAGCTCGGCTACCAGGTGCGTTCCAAGGGAGT
Source organism: Actinomycetospora sp. 2LY8.5 (assembly GCF_057180585.1). Classification (NCBI taxonomy): domain Bacteria; kingdom Bacillati; phylum Actinomycetota; class Actinomycetes; order Pseudonocardiales; family Pseudonocardiaceae; genus Actinomycetospora; species Actinomycetospora sp. 2LY8.5. The sequence continues at coordinate 82,847 of NZ_JBXUHE010000029.1, read as the reverse complement.
CGAGGTCGGCAAGGTCTCGACGGTCGCGGTGATCGACGGGCAGGCCCACTTCGGGCTCCAGGTCGACCCAGCTGCCCTGCCGTTGCACTCCGATGCGAAAGCCACGATCCGGCCCTACAACCTGCTCGGCGAGCGCTACATCGAGCTCGACGCCGGTACGCCCACCGCTCCCGTACTCGACCCTCCGGTGCTCGGAGCGGAGCAGACATCGTCTGCGGTGGATCTCCAGGAAATCCTGAACACGCTCGACGACCCGACCACGACCGCGCTGGCGGCGACAGTCACCTCGTTGGGAGAGGGCGTGAGGGGAGCCGGCGGTGACACCGCGGCGGCGATCGAGGCGCTGCGTCCCGCCATGGAGCGGACCGGCGAGCTCAGCGCCATCCTCAACGAGCACAACGAGACGCTCAGCCAGCTCGTCGACCGCACGCAGCCCGTGACCGATGCGTTGGCGGACCGGAACGGCAACCAGCTCGACCGCCTGCTCGACACCACCCAGCAGACCCTGAACACGGTGTCCAGCAACCGCGCGGCGCTCGATCAGTCCCTGGCCGAGCTGCCCTCGACGGTGGGCGCCGCGCGGAGCACCCTGGCCAAGCTCGCAGGCACCGCGGAGGCCGCCACCCCCGCGCTCGCCGACATCCGCCCCGTGACGGACGACCTGGTCGACATCACCCACGAGCTACGGACTTTGGCTGACTCCGCAGACCCGGCCCTCGGCTCGCTCCCCCCGGTGCTCGACAGAGCCAAGGCGCTGCTCGACCAGGCGGCCCCGGTCGTCCGAGAACTGCGGCAGGCCGGACCCGATCTCCGGGCGACGGCGTCCGGGCTCAAGCCGGTCGGCCAGGAGGTCCTGGACAAGAACAACGCTCTGACCGATCTCATGGACTTCGTCCGTATGTGGGCGCTGACCACCAACGACAGTGACGGCCTGAGCCACTACTTCCGGGGAACTGCGCATGTCGGCCCGGCCGCACTGCGACAGATGCTCAGCGGTTCCCCGGTCGGGCCCGCGATACCCGGTGGCCTTCCCCCCTCGCTCCCACTCCCTGGAGATCCACCCCAGCAACCCGACTCGGACACCCCGGGAGGGCCCGGATCGGCAGGCGAGGCGCAGGGAGCACCCGCGCCCCGCGGCACCGCCGAGAACGGTGCGACGGGCCTGAGCCCCGAGCAGGAGAACGGCATGGTCGGACAACTTCTTGGGGGGCAGTGACATGGCTTCTCCCGTGCATCGCGACCATGCCAAGAACTTCACGATCGGAGCCGTCGGGCTGGTCGTGGTCGCGGCCGTCCTCACCCTCGGTCTCCGGCCACTGTTCGGCGGCGAGCTCGTGGGAGTGCCTTACACCTACGTCACGGCGCGCTTCGCCGACGTCGGGACCCTGCGCGAGGGACTCGACGTCCGTGAGAACAGCGCCTCTGCCGGCAAGGTCAGCGACGTCGCGGTCGAGAACGGCGTCGCCGTCGTGACGATGCGCCTCGACGGCACCGTTCCGGTCTACGCCGACGCGTCGGCGGCGATCCTGGACGAGTCGGCCCTGGCTCAGAAGTTCGTGAACCTCAACAGAGGCACGCCACCGGCCGGACCGCTCGGCGACGACCAGATCCCCGAATCGCGGACGCAGAGCAACGTCGGGCTCGACGACCTGTTCAACGTGTTCGATCCCCAGACCCGTTCCGCGCTCCAGAGCACCGTGCAGGAGCTGGGCGGCGGGCTCGGGGGCCGTGGTCCACAGATCAACGAGGCCCTGCGGTCGGCTCCGAGCCTGCTCGGTGATCTCGGCCAGGTCTCCGAGTCCCTCAGCAGCGACCGGTCGTCGCTGGGCCCGATGCTGGTGAGCGCAAACCGGCTCACTGGTCGATTCACCGGACGCGAGCAGCACGTCCGAGACCTGCTCGCCGACGCGGACACGACCTTGCAGGCTGTGAACGCCGACGGCGGGCGGCCTCTCGGCCAGACTCTCGAGAAGCTGCCGCCCACGCTACGGAGTGCTCGCGAGGCCCTCCACGCGCTCGACGCTCCCTTGGGAGACCTCGAGTTCACCTTCCGCACGGTGCAGCCGGGCGCCGCTGCCCTCGGGCAGGCCACTCCGGACCTCCGGGGCGTCCTGCGGGAGGCGGTGCCTCCGCTCGACAAGGTCCCCGGCGTCGCCGAGCAGGCCGAGCCTGCCGTCGCCGATCTCACCGACGGGGTGGCCGATGCCCGTCCTCTTGCCCCGCAGCTCCGAGAGACGGTCGGCCAGACCCGGATCCTCCTCGACGGGCTCTCACCCTACGCGGAAGACGTCGGGCGGCTGTTCAAGCAGAAGGACCTGCTGGCGCGCCAGATCGGCCCGGACAAGCACACGCTGTCGGTGCAGCTGGTGTTCCCCGGGGCGCACTACGCCGGGCTGCGTGATCCCTCGATCGGACCGGACTCGTTCCCCGAGCCGGGCGGGTCCCAGCCACACCGCCCGGAGGGCCAGCTCCCCGATGGAGGCGACCGATGAGAGCACTGTTCGGCAGGTGGCGGTCGCAGACCGAAGGCCGGCGCTTCTCGACCCTCACCCTGGGATTGATCGCCGGGGTCCTCCTGGTTCTCTTGGCGCTGGGGGTGGCCTTCAAGCCGAAGCTGGAGGCGGCACTGGGTCCCGGCGACACCGTGACCGCGGAGTTCCCCGAGAACTACCGCGGCCGCGTCTTCCCCTACACGACCACGGTGAAGCTGGCCGGCGTGGAGATCGGCACGGTCTCGGCTGTCGAACCGACAGATCGCAGCACGACCCTGATCCACATGAAGGTCGACGTGGACATGGACAAGCTCGGTCCGGCCCCCTCGGCGGCGATCGAGCCGCACACACTCCTCGGCGGCCGGTTCTCCATCGCCATGTTCCCCGGCGGGGGACCGGGCAGCTTCGACACGGACGACGTGATCCCGCCCGAGCGCACTCGGATGCCGGTCGAACTGGACTCGATCCTCGGAGCGCTGCCGGGTGAGGTCCGGACCAGCCTGCAAGGCACCGTGTCGCACCTGAACGACACGCTGGCCGACGGCGGGCGCGACTCGCTCCGCCGACTCGCGGAGGATGCGCCGGCAACGCTGGGTCCTGCCGGCAGAGTCGTCGAGGCGGCCCGTGGCACCCGTCCGGGCCAGGACCTGCCACAGCTGGTCACCAACCTCGAGTCCGCCGCCAGCGTCGTCAACGAGCGCAGCCGCGCCGTCGGGTCGATCCTGGGCGATCTGCACACGACGACGTCCGTGCTGGCTCAGCAGAGTGACGCGCTCGGCAGCACGATCAACCAGCTGCCGCAGACGCTGCAGAACACCCGGACGGGTCTCGCGGACCTCGACGGCACCTTGATCCGCCTGACGGACACCGCGGGTGCGTTCCGTCCAACGGCACGGAAGCTGCCGTCCTTGCTGGACAAGCTCGATCCCGTGCTGCGCAACGCTCGACCGCTGATGGCCGACCTGCGGCCGCTGCTGCAGGACGCCCGCCCGGTCGTGCAGGAGCTCGTGCCGACCAGCGAGCAGGCGACGAGTGTGCTCGACGACGTGAAGGGCCCGGTCCTCGACCGCGTCAACGGGCCGGTCATGGACATGCTGCTCAACACCTGGCGCGGTGCTGGCCCGTACCAGGGCAGTGGTGACGGCATGCAGGCCGACCACACGTTCTATCAGGAGCTGGGATATATGGTGACGAACCTGGCACGGTCGTCGCAGGTCCACGACCCCAACGGCGCCACGCTGAGTTTCATGGTCTCGGCGGGACCCTCGAGCGTGGTCTCCGGCGACGTGACGTTCGAGGAGCTGCTGCGGCAGCTCCAGCTCCCCTCGGCCCCGAGCGGCCCCAACACCCGGCCCGTGCCCCCGCTCGGGCAGGCGCTGCCGCCGAGCCTGCCCGGACAACCGGGCAACCCTGCGACGGCACCCGCGTCGACCGAGGGCGGCGACCGATGAGGTCGGTGCGGAGGACGCTCGAGCGCATCCGTAACGTGCCTGGGTTGGGCGGCAACGTGGTGGTGTCGATCGCCACGATCGTCGTCGGCATCGTGGCCACGGTCTTCCTGTTCCAGCACTACGACATCAAGCCGCCGTGGAAGACGGAGCTCACCTTCAGCGCCGTGTTCGACAAGACCATCGGTATGCGGGTGGCGAGCAAGCACAAGGTGTTGATCGCCGGAATCCAGGTCGGCACCGTCCGGGACGTCCAGGCCCAGCGGGACAACACCGCGGTGGTCACCATGGCGATCGACCCGCAGTTCCAGGTGTACAAGAACGCCCACGTGGAGATGCGGACGCTTTCGCCGGTGAACGACATCGTGATGGCGCTCGAGCCCGGTTCCCCGGATGCCGGTGAGGTTCCCGAGGACGGCACGATCCCGATCTCGCAGACCTCCCGGCTGATCCCTACCTCGGATGTCCTGAACCACCTCGACGACCGGACGCAAGCCGCGATCAGCGACCTGGTCACGCAGTCTGACGTTGCGCTGCGTGACGCACCACAGCAGCTCCCGCCGGGCCTCGACGCCACGCGACAGACCGTGGCGTCGCTACGACCCGTCGTCTCCTCTCTCGATCAGCGACGGGCCACCCTGCAGCAGCTCATCACGAACCTGTCCGACATCAGCACCGCCGCCGGCGCGCGGGACGAGCGGCTCGCATCGTTGATCACCTCGTTGCAGGAGACTCTGGCGACCCTCTCGGCGCGCGACGACAACCTCAACTCGACGCTGAGCCAGCTGCCCGGTCTCCGCGGCGACCTCGATCACGCCATGACGAGCGTGAGCGATCTGACCGGTCAACTCGATCCCACGCTCGATGCACTGCACGCGGCGTCGGGCGACCTACCCGACACCGTCGACCGTCTCGAGGGCGTCGTGGACCGGGCCGGTCCCGTCGTCGACGCGGCCCGACCCGTCGTGTCCCAGGCGAGGCCAGTGGTCGACGATCTGCGGCCGTTGGTGACGGACTTGCGCGGGAGTCTCGACGACCTGAAGCCGGTCACCGGGCTCTTGCCCGACGCCACCTCCCGGCTCGTGCCGTGGCTGCCCAACCTGCAGGCGTTCGTGTACCAGACCTCGTCCGCGTTCAGCATCGGCGACGCCAACGGAGGCCAGGGTCGGGCCAAGCTCGACGTCGACCTCCTCGACCCCACCGGTTCGTACGGAGCCGCTCCGGAGACCGAGCAGAACACCGGGAGACAAGGCCGATGAACGGACGATTCGGGTTCCGCTTGATGGTGGTCGGCGTCTTCGTCCTGTTCTGCCTCGGGTTCGGCGCCTTCTACTGGCTTCAGACCGGGGGCCAGGTGGAAGGCCTCGATGTCGGGGAGTACAAGACGTCGTTCGCGACGGACGACGTGAACGGTCTCGTCAACGACGCCGAGGTGAGGGTCGCCGGCATCGTGGTCGGCCGGGTGACCGAGCTGGAGTCCTCGGGACCGGACGGTCTCGCCCAGGTGCAGCTCACCCTCGACGACGACGTCGCACCCCTGCACCAGGGCGCCACCGTACGGGTGGCGGTGAAGTCCCTCGTCGGTGCCTACTTCGTCGACGTGATCGACGGGAAGGGGCCGCCCCTTCCCGACAGCACGCACCTGCCCGCGGACGCCGTGCTCCCGGGCGTGGAGATCCAGGACCTCCTCCGCCAGCTCGACCCACCGACGCGAGCTGCCCTCAGCGGGACCGTGCGCTCGCTCGGCGCGGCGACGGAGGGCCGCGGTGGGGACGTCGCCCAGCTGGCCGACGGCCTGGGCAAGCTCGGCCGACAGGGTCACACCGCCCTCGACGCGCTGGCGGCGCAGAGCCAGGACCTCGAGGCGCTGACTCGGGAGACGACCGTGCTGCTCGACACTCTCGACACCGGCAACGGGCAGATCGTCGACGTGGTCGAGAACGCCCAGGGCGTCGTGCGGGCCACCGCGGGTCAGCGCGAGTCCCTGGCGGCGACGATGCGCGAGCTGCCGGGTGTGCTCGACAGCGCGCGCACGGCTACGGGAGACCTCACGACGCTGTCCGGTGCGCTGGCTCCCGTGGCGGGCGATCTGAAGAACGCCGCGCCGGATCTCAACGCCTCGCTCGTGCAGCTGCCGGACACGTCGCGCGATCTTCGCGGGCTCCTGCCGGCTCTCAACGGCACGCTGGACCGGGCCCCCGCCACGTTGGAGCGCATCCCTGACCTCGCCTCCGACGTCCGGGCGCTGGTCCCGCCGACACGTGAGCTGCTCCGTGACGCCAACCCGGCGCTGGCCTACGCGGCCCCCTACGGGCGTGACGTGGGGGCGATGACCGCGAACTTCGGGTCGGCTCTGCAGACGAACGTAGAGAACGGAGTCAACGCGGTGCGGCTCTCGGCGTTGGTGAACAGCCAAGCTGTGCGCGGTTCTCCCGTGCGCTTCGAGCAGCTCGACCCGACCAACTGGAACAACCCGTACCCGAGGCCCGGAGAGGCGGAGAACACGCCGCCGTTCAGCGGGAACTACCCGCGCATCGAGCGGGCGCCCGGCTGAGGTCGCGGCGGTCACCAGTCGCGCCGGAACGACCGTCGGTGCGTGGGCCGAGCGATCCTTGACCCTCGCGCCAACGGTCGTGTGTCAGGGTCCGTTCGCGCGGGCTGCCTTCGGTCAGCGCGGGGTGACGCCAGCCCCGACGTGGTTGCGCAGCAAGGAGATCGCCACGTCGGCGATGTCGTCGCTGCCGTACGGGGCCTCCGCTCGATACCAGTAGGAGACCCACACGCACATGCCCAACAGCAGTCGCGTGGCCAGCACGGGATCCGAGGCCTCGATCACTCCAGCTCCGATCGCCCGCCGAACCACCTCGGTCCAGCGCCGTTCGAATTCTCGGCTGAAGGTCCGCCACCGTCTGTAGACCTCAGCGGGCAGGTCGGCTCCGCCGAAGAACACCGGAAGATAGCCCCGCATCTCCACCGCGGTGTGGATCTGGATACGAACGAGGCACCGTAGCATCTCGGCTGGATCGTCGTGATGCTGTTGCTCGAGGGCCCGGACCTGTTCGGTCAGCCGCCGCGTGCTCCGTTCGAACAAGACGCCCAACAGATCGCTCTTGCTGGGCACAGCGCGGTACAGCGTCGACCGCGAGATCTCAAGCTTCGCCGCCGTGTCGGCGATCGAGACGGCGTCGTAGCCACCCTCGGCGAACAGCTCCGCGACCGCGTCGGCCACTGCGTCGTAGTCGATGTCCACGCGTGGTCGACCGCGCGGACGCGCCGGCCCCGGCGGACTTTCGTGATCAGTGGACACTCTCGGCGTGCTCTCTGGTCGGCGGACTCTGACTGGGCATCGCGTACTCCCCAGGTGGAGCTACTGCCCCGCACACGGCTCGCCGGGCATCGGAGCGACGGCCCGTCGTGCCGGCCGCGTCGGCTGGGGGAGAGCGAGAGCGCCTCCGACTGACGTCATAGCGACCTCACAGGCTCCCCCGACCCGCTCGGCAATGATTACGGGACACACGATCTCACATCTTGCTGGCGCGGGTAGCGCTGCGGACGACATCACAGTGAGAGTCACTACTACTATGCGTCCCTTACCCGTTCTCGGACTGACTTTCGGCCTGGTAACTTCGTTCGCAAGCTGTCTACTGGGCCGGCAGCGACGAGGTCCCCACCGGGTCGCTGGGGTGCGTGGAGGCGGGCGTGAGCAACCGCGACAGACGGCGAGCGAAGGCGCGCAGGCAGATTGCGCGTGTCGGTGTCGAGCTCTTCCTCCGCCAGGGGTTTGCGGAGACGACGGCCGAGGAGGTCGCGGACGCCGCCGACTACTCGGTGAGCACCTTCTTCCGGATGTTCGCCCGCAAGGAGGACGTCGTCTTCTTCGATCTCGAGGATCGTCTCGTCGTCGCCGTGGCGGAGGTTGCTGCGGCGTCCGAGGGCGGGGTCTGGGAGGTCATCAAGGCCGCGCTGCTAAGGCATGCCGCGGCCTGGGAGGAGGACGATCCCGACATCGCGGTTGACCGAACAAGGCTGATCCATTCCGAACCCGCGCTCACCAGTCGGTATCTCGAGCACTGCGAGCGGTGGGAAGCCGAGCTGGCGTCGCAAATCGCTGCGCGGAGTGGTGAGAGGCCAGACGAGGAGGTGTTGGCGTTCGTGGCGGCGGGGGCGATCGTCAACACCTATCGCGCTGCTTTCCGGGCACAGGCGCGGGAGGGCGGTTCCCTGGTCGGTCACCTCGAGCGCAGTCTGAGCGTCGTCGAGTCCAGTGGTGTCATGCGGTTGCTCCTGATCTCCGGCGCACCCACCGCGTGAGAGGCCACGATGCTGGACGGGCATCGCGACGTCAGTGGTTGTCGCCGTCGACCTCGAAGGCGCCCAGGCTCGCCAGCGCCATGGAGCGGAGCAGGCTCATGATATGCGCGTGCGAGTGGTTCGCGTAGTTGGTCGCGGTCTCCAGGATCGCGAGGAGCGCCCGCAGCGTCGGGTAGAGGTCGGCCTCGGGTAGGCCGCGGGTGGTCCTGCGCAGGCACGTAGCCCAGCGGTCCAGGTACTGCCGCTGCCGCCGCTGATACCGCTTGCGATACCGCTCGCTGAGGGATCGTTGCTCGCGGACCCACACGCCGGCGAGCTGCGGATGCTCGAGAGCGAACTTCAAGTGCACGTTGATGAGCAGCTCGAGCTCCTCGTCCGGATCCTCGAGCGGAGCGCCGGCGTTGACGATCAACGCGTCGATTGCTTGGTCGAACAGGGCAGCGAGGATTTCGTCCTTGCCGCTGAAGTGACGGTAGATCGCAGAGCCGCTGACACCGGCCTCTTCGCCGATGGCGTCCACGCCGGTGCCGTCGAAGCCGCGCTCGAAAAAGAGCCGCTCGGCGGACTTGAGAATGAGTTCGTCGCGATGCACTGCCGTCAGCTTACCTAACTTCGAGAGGTCGCCGACCGGGCGGCCACCATGGGGGAACGGTCGTTCTGGAGGTGGTCCTGACCTCTACATCATCAGTGGAGTCGTGTCACGCCGGGTGAGCTAGGTCGCTGGGTCGGGTACCGGTGTGGTTGGCGAAGGTGTCATAGTCGACCGATCGTTCGCGGAGTCGGCGCCCACGGTGGCCGACCAACCCTGTCGGAGGAGCACGAGGCGTGCAGGTCGTGGCGGGCATCGCGGTGATCCTCGCCGCGGTCGTCGTCGGGGCGCTGACGTTCGACACCAGAACAGAGCTCGGGTGGATCACCGGACTGCTCGTCTCGATAGGCCTGTTCCTCCTCGGCGTCTACCTCATCCCGCCCTCGAACTGGCCGTCGGTCTCGATCGGGCTGTGATCGGTTCGGTGATGCCCGCCCCGGCTTCAACGGTGAACGATCGTTTACGCGTGCAGATCGATGTGACGAGGAAGGGCTCGACCGAGTGCTTCAGGCCGGGCCCGGGTCGCAGAAGGACGAGGTCCGGCGTCGATGTGCGGCCGGGCCTCAGTACGTCTTTGACCTGGTAGGGCGGCCGGATCGCACGGCCGCCGGAAGGCGTCTTGCTCTTCGTCGAGCAACACGACGAATCGCCGGGGAGCGGGAGGTCGAGATGCTGGACGGGTAGACGACGATGGTGCTACGCGTGAACGATCGTGTACCTTCAACGTGTCAGCGCGCCAGAGGTGGTCGCAACGGTCGGGCCATACACCCTCTGGCACTGTCACCAGGGCCGGCGGCCGAGCGACGTCGTCAAGCATCTCGGCGCCGGACGCCACGTCTGGATCGACCACCGTTCGGCCTGGCGGTGCGGTTCAGCCCCGAGTCGAGCGGCGGATACGTCAGCCCCGATCCGGCACATCCATGACCGGGAGGATGCAGATGGACTTCACCTTGACCGACGACCAGCAGGCGCTGGCGGAGCGAGCCTACGAGGCCGGACTCGAACTGCGCCCGAAGACCGCGGAGTGGGACGCGAAGGACGACGCTCCCTACCGGCTCATCTCCGACACCATGCAGTCCTACGGCCTGCTCGGTCTGACGATGCCCGTCGAGTACGGGGGTCAAGGGCTGACTGCCATGGACTACATGCTCGCGGTCGAGGGCGTCTTCCGTGGCTCCCAGAGCTGGGTCTGCCCCGAGCCGCTGTTCTGCACCAGCGGGCCGGGAGCTTCGATCATCCTGCTCTCGGGCAACTCCCTCCGTGAGCGATACCTCCCGCGCGTGGTGACCGGTGAGCTCGGTTGCGCCATCGCCCTCACCGAGCCCGACTACGGCTCGGATCTCACCTCACTCGTGACGACCGCCAAGTGGGACGGCGACGAGTGCGTGGTCAACGGCTCGAAGAGCTTCATCTCGGGGTCGGGAGTCAACGAGCTCTACGCCACCTTCGTCCGGTTCGACGACATCCCCGGACCCCGGGGGATCGGGGCCGTCCTGGTCGACCACGAAGCGCGAGGCGTCACGACCGAGCGAGGACACGAGTGGGTGGGGGACCGCGGCCTGCCGCACGGCAACGTCCACCTGGACAACGTGCGAATCCCGGCCGACCACGTCATCATTGGTCCCGGCGAGTTCGGCCGCCTCATGAGCGCCTTCAACATGGAGCGGCTGCACAACTCCGGGCTCGCCCTCGGCCTCGCCGAGGCCGCGTACGACGAAGCGGTCAAGTTCGTCACCGAGCGCGAGCAGTTCGGCCGACCGATCATCGAGTTTCAGTCCGTTTACCACACGCTCGCCAACGTGTGGACGACGATCGAGGGGCACCGGCTCCTGGCCTATCGCGCCGCCGCCACCGCCAAGGACGGCGTCTACCCGGACCCGCTCCAGGTCACGCTGGCGAAGCTCTCGGGCAATCAGATCCTCCCGCAGGTCACGATGCAGTGCATGGAGCTGCACGGCGGATACGGCGTGACGATGGACTATCCGATCCAGCGGCTCCACCGTGACGCGGTCACAAGCGTGGTAGCGGGGGGAGCGCCGGCGGTCCTGCGCAACTCGATCGCGAGCATGCTCTTCCCGGAACACAAGTTCCGGCAGACTCGCTGACGGAGCGGAGCGATCGTTGACCTGGGAGTCACCGAGGACCTATATTGAGACGCTCAGGCTCATAAGTCCGACGGGGTCGACCCGCACCTCGAGCCGTGTCCTGAACGCACTGAGGGGACTACACATGGCGGTGTTTGCCTCGTCCGAGGAGCAGTACGCGGTCGTGACGGCGTTCCTCGAGAAGATCACGACGGACCCGGACCTGCGCGAGAAGTTCCTCAAAGCGAACACCTCGTTCAAGGTGGAGTACCAGGAGCCGGACTCGCTGTTCCTCCTCGACTGCACGGTCGACCCCCCGCAGGTTCACACGGCCGAGGACGCGGCGGTGCGGGAGGCCGAGGTCGGTGTGGCCATGTCCGCCGAGGACGCTCACCGGTTCTGGCTCGGCAAGCTCAACCTACCGGTGGCTCTGGCTCGTAAGAAGATCGTGATCTCCGGGACGCTGACCAAGCTGATGAGCCTGCTCCCGGCCCTCGCGCCGGCGTTTTCGCAGTACCGAGTGCATCTGAAGGAGGTCGGGCGCGAGGACCTGATCTAGACGCCGGCGAGGAGGAAGGTCACGACCATGCTGAAGACGATCACCGTCGGCGACGGGACACGGCTCTCGGTGCAGGACATCGGATCCGGACCCGCGGTGCTCTTCGTCGCCGGTTTCGGCCTCGACCACTCGGTGTGGGACCGCCAGGTGTCCCACCTCGCGGGCGAGCACCGGACCCTGTGCATCGACCAGCGCGGGCACGGGTCGTCCGATGCGCCGGTTGAGGGCTACGACTTGGAGCGGCTCGCCCAGGATCTCGCCGACGTCCTGGAGCAACTCGAGGTGTCCGAGGTCATCGCGGTGGGCTGGTCCTTCGGCGGTCAGGTCGTGTTCCAGCTCGCGACGCTGCATCCGGCTCTCGTCCGGGCGATCGTGCTCGTCGGCTCGAACGCTGTCCGTGCGACCCGGAGTCCGGCCTTCCCCTTCGGCGTCTACCCGGAGACCGCGGAGCAAGCCCTGGTCGACGCGGAACAGCGCGACCGCGCCCGCTCCCGCCGAAAGACGATCTCTTCGGGGTTCGCCGCCGGAGGTCCGCCCCCGGAGCTCTTGGAGTGGTTGTACGAACGATCGATGCAGATGCCGACGCACGCCGCCGTCTCTTGTTACCGCACCATGCTCCGCTCGGATCTGGTCGAACGGATTCCGTTGGTGTCGCATCCGGTCCTCCAGATCACCGGGCAGGAGGACCCGATCCACCCGGTAGGGGGAGCGCGGTGGCTGCGAGACCGGCTCGGCGACACGGTGCTGGTCGAGATCGCAGAGTGCGGTCACTACCCGATGTTCGAGTGCGCCGAGGAGTTCGACTCAGCGCTGCTCCCTTTCGTCCGCACCGCCGAGCACGGTGAGCTCGCGGGCCGTTGAAGTCGCCCGACCGGATCGGAACACCACCGCGATGGCGTTCCTGATGCCCACAAGAGGAGGACCTGCCATGACCGCCGACGCGGGCACGCGACCCGAGCTGAGCATTCTCGACGCCGACACCTACGGACAGGGCGACCCCACGACGTTCGGGCTTCCGCTCGACCAGTACGAGTGGCTGCGTACGAACGAGCCGTGCTACCTGCAGGAGTTCGACGACCCCATGCTGATCGATCGGGTGTGGGTGCTCAGCCGGCACGAAGACATCTGGAACGTCGATCGTGACGTCGAGACCTTCGCGACCGATCAGGGCTATGTGAACATCTGGAAGGTGACTCCGGTCGACCCCAAGTTCGGCGGGAGCCCGGCGATGCTCACGCTCTCCGGGGCCGATCACAAGCGCAATCGCGGGGTCATCAGTCGCGGCTTCACTCCGAAGGTCGTGCAACGCCTCGAAGAGAAGTTCCGGAACTACGCGGTCACCATCGTCGACAAGGCGATCGAAAAAGGAACCTTCAACTTCGTCACCGAGATCGCCCATGCGATGCCCATGGAAGCGCTCGGTGATGTGCTCGGGGTGCCGCCGGACGATCGACCGAAGTTCTTCCACTGGGTCGACCAGTTCGCCGCCCCCTTCGACACCCGCATCACGCCCTCCTTCGACGACGTGATGAAGGCGATCGGTGACCTGATGGTCTACGCGACCGAACTCGCGGAGCTGCGCAAGTCCGAGCCGGGCGACGACGTCATGTCCCAGATCGTCAAGGCCAGTGCCGACGAGACGCTCTCCGAGGACGAGATGATGGGCAACGTTGCGCTGCTGGCCAGTGGCGCAGCGGAGAGCACACGGACAGCCTTGAGTCATGGACTGCACGAGCTCATGCGCAATCCCGAGCAGATGCAGTGGCTGCGCGACCGCGGGAACGACATCCCGCCGACCGCGGTGCAGGAGATGGTGCGGATCGCGTCCCCGTTCACCCACCTCGTCCGCACCGCCATGAAGGATGTCGAGTTCCACGGACGGACGATCAAGGAAGGCGAGCGGGTCGCGATGCTGTTCGCGGCCGGGAACTTCGATCCGGGGGCGTTCGAGAATCCTCGCTCGTTCGATCTCGGACGCGACCCCAACCTCCACCTCAGCTTCGGTCGGGGCCCGCATACTTGCCTCGGCAAGCACGTCGCAGCGCTGGAGATGAAGATTCTGCTGGAGGAACTTCTCCGGAAGACCTCCGACATCACCCCTGCCGGCGAGATTCAGTACGTCAGGGACGCCTACTCCCGCGGGGTCTACGACCTGCCCATCACGGTCACGCCCGCCTGATCGCGCCCGTATCACGCAGCAAGGAGCAGGCCGATGAAGGTGACACTCGACGAAGAACTGTGTGAGGCACACGGCGAGTGTGTCCTCGCCGCGCCCGAGGTGTTCGACATCGAGGACGACGCGGACGTGGCGATCGTGCTCGATGAGAGCCCACCCGAGTCGCAGCGGGAGAGCGTCGCCTCGGCAGCACGTCTCTGCCCGGTCGCGGCCATCAAGGTCGAGGACTGACCTCACCGAGGGACACCACTGAGCAGCAACGTGCGAGCGGAGGACTGTTTGCACGCCTCGGAATGGAGATTCCTGTGCCAGAGACACTTGCCGCCAACAATGCCGTATCCGGTGGCGCCCCCGTTGTCCAACAGTTCTACGAGGCCCTCGCGAGCGGCGACGGCGAGACCGTGGCAGGACTGGCCGAGAAGTACTTCGCGGATGACGTCGTCCTGCTGCTGCCGTCGTCGCTGCCCTACGGCGGGCAGCACGAGGGCGCCAAGAAGCTCGGCAAGATGTTCGCCGGCATGGCCGGGCCGGCTGCACCGATGGGACCGACCTCCCTCGAGATCACGGACATCATCGACGACGGTGACACCGTGGTCGCCCGCGTGGGCTTCCAGTGGGTCGGGCCCGGTGTGGCCGGCTCGGTTGCCCACGAAGCCCTCGAGGTGTGGACGTTCTCCGAGGGCCTGGTTCGGGAGATCCGCGGCTTCTACTGGGACACGGCGGCGCTCGCCGACCACATGAAGAACGCGGGCGGCTGAGACCAACCGGGCACGGGATCGGAGTACTGATGCGCAACGCTGTCATCGTCGATGCTGTCCGCTCGCCGATGGGCAAGGGCAGAGCCCCCGAGGACGGCAGGCCAGGGGGCTCGCTGTCCGGGGTTCACCCGGTCGAGCTCCTCGGCCAAGTCTTCGCTCGCTTGTTCGAGCGCAATGATGTCGACCCCGGCGAGGTCGATGATGTCATCACCGGGTGCGTCAGCCAGGTCGGTGAGCAGTCCGGGCCGGTGGGGCGATGGAGCTGGTTGGCTGCGGGCCTTCCCGAGCACGTGCCCTCGACCGCGGTGCACCGCGCCTGCGGTTCGAGCCAGCAAGCAGCGGACTTCGCCGCGCAAGGCGTGATCGCCGGTGCGTACGACGTCGTCGTCGCCTCGGGCGTCGAGTCGATGAGCCGCATCCCGATGTTCACGTCCCGCATGGGCCAGGACGCGTTCGGACCGTCGGTGAACGAGCGGTACGCGCCTGGGCTCGTGCCCCAGGGCGTGTCGGCCGAGCTCATCGCTGCCCGTTGGGGCCTCGGGCGCGAGGACCTCGACGAATTCTCGGCCCGGTCCCACCATCGAGCGGCCGCGGCGAACCTCGCCGCAGAGATCGCCCCCATCACCACACCGGGGGGAGAGAAGGTCGACGCCGACGAGACGATCAGGGCGGACACGACGGCGCAGAAGCTGGGCGGGCTCAAGCCTTCCTTCCAGTCCGACGAGATGGCCGAGCGCTTCCCACAGGTCGACTGGCACATCACCCCGGGCAACTCGTCCCAGCTCACCGACGGCGCCGCAGCGATGCTGATCATGAGCGAGGACCGCGCCTCGGCCCTTGGCCTGCGTCCGCGGGCACGCTTCCACGCGTTCGCGGTGGCATCCGATGACCCGATCACGATGCTCACCGGACCGATCCCGGCCACCGAGAAGGTCCTGAAGCGAAGCGGCCTCTCGATCTCCGATCTCGACCACTACGAGGTCAACGAGGCCTTCGCCCCTGTTCCGCTGGCGTGGCAGCACCACTTCGGCGCCGACAGCGACAAGCTCAATCCTCGTGGCGGCGCCATCGCTCTGGGCCACCCGCTGGGCGCGTCCGGCGCCCGTCTCATGACCACGATGCTGCACGGTCTCGAGGAGACCGGCGGCCGCTACGGGCTGCAAACCATGTGCGAAGCCGGCGGGATGGCCAACGCCACCGTCGTCGAACGCCTCTGACCCCACCGAGAGGAACGCTCCCCCACGATGGACATCACCGGCATCTCCGCTCTCGTCACC
Source organism: Actinomycetospora sp. 2LY8.5 (assembly GCF_057180585.1). Taxonomy (NCBI): domain Bacteria; kingdom Bacillati; phylum Actinomycetota; class Actinomycetes; order Pseudonocardiales; family Pseudonocardiaceae; genus Actinomycetospora; species Actinomycetospora sp. 2LY8.5. Next base: position 67,153 of record NZ_JBXUHE010000029.1, on the reverse strand, counting down.
GGCGGTGCGTCCGGCCTCGGCTTGGCCACGGCCCAGCGGCTGCTCGAGCGCGGCGCCCACGTGACGATCGTCGACCTGTCCAGTTCGGACGGCGAGGCGGTCGCCAAGGAACTGGGCGATCGCGCGCAGTTCAGGGCCGCCGATGTTCGCAGCGAGGACGAAGTCTCCGCGGCGATCGACGCCGCCGCCGAGCGCGGACCGGTCCGCGCGTTGGTGCACTGCGCCGGTCGCGGCGGCGCGGTGCGTCTTGTCGCGAAGGACGGGTCCCCGGGCTCGCAGCAGACCTACGAGGAGGTCGTCGGGGTCAACCTGTTCGGCACCTTCAACGTGCTGCGTCTCGCCGCCGCGCGCATGGCGACCAACGAGCCCCTGGACGGCGACCGTGGAGTCTGCGTCCTGACCGCGTCGGTCGCGGCCTTCGAAGGGCAGATCGGTCAGATCCCCTATGCATCGGCGAAGGCCGGCATCGTGGGCCTCACGATCGTCGCGGCACGCGACCTGGCCAGCAAAGGCATCAGGGTCAACACGATCGCGCCCGGCACGTTCGACACCCCGCTCCTGGGCAGGTTGTCCGAGGACGTCCGCTCGTCCCTGGCGAAGACGGTGCCGCACCCGAGCAGGCTCGGCGAGCCTGACGAGTACGGCAAGCTGGCCGTGTCCATCATCGACAACGGGATGCTCAACGGGGAGACGATCCGCCTCGACGGTGCGATCCGGATGGCTCCACGATGACCGCCGCGACCGACCGCGTCCGGCTCGAGACCGACGGTGCGGTCGCGATCGTCACCATCGATCGACCCGAGGTCCGCAACGCGATCGACCGCCCGACAGCCGTAGCGATCTCGCAGGCCATGGACGCGATCGACGATCGCAAGGACGTGCGCGCAACGGTCCTCACGGGCGCCGACGGCTTCTTCAGTGCCGGGATGGACCTGAAGGCGTTCAGCGCTACGCGGGAGCGTCCCGTCTCCGAGTCGCGGGGCGGGTTCGGGATCGTCGAGAAGCCGCCCCGTACCCCGATCATCGCGGCCGTGGAGGGACGTGCTCTCGGCGGGGGATTCGAGATCGCCCTCGCCTGCGATCTCATCGTTGCTGCCGAGGACGCACAGTTCGGCCTCCCGGAGGTCCAACGCGGGTTGATCGCCGCGGCGGGAGGCGTTCTCCGCCTTCCGCAGCGCATTCCACGCAACGTCGCCAAGCACCTCGTCTTCACCGGACGGTCGATCACCGCGACTGAGGGGGAGCGACTCGGTCTCGTGTCGCTGGTCGCGCCGACCGGCACTGCCCGCCGGGAGGCGGTGAAGATCGCCAAACAGATCGCTCTGAACGCTCCGATGGCGGTGCGTGGCGCCAAACGGATCGTGGATGAGTCCGTTGATTGGCCCTCCACTGAGGCGTTCGCCCGCCAGACAGCGATCACCGACCCCGTGCGCGCCTCGGCCGATGCTGCCGAGGGCGCCCGCGCCTTCGTCGAGAAGCGCCTGCCCGTGTGGACCGACGCGTGAATGAGCCGGAGACCTGATGCTCGACGAACTGACCGACGAACAGCGAGACCTGCGGGAGCTGGCCGCCCGTCTGGCCGCCGACCGCTATGCCCCGCACGCTCGGGAATGGGATGAGGCTCGGTCGCCACTTCCGCACGAGGAACGTCTGAGGCTCGGCGAGCTGGGCCTGCTCGCGCTCACGCTGCCCGAGGAGCACGGTGGCGGCGGCCGGCCCCTCGTGGACGCCCTGCTGGTCCTCGAGGAGCTGGCGAAGGCCACCCCGCTGGCGGCGTGGCCCGTGTTCGAGGCGAGCACCGGACCCGCCCGGGTGATCGAGCTCTTCGGCACCGGGGAGCAGCGGAAGCGGTTCCTGCCGGCCGTGGCGTCGGGAGAGAAGACGATCGCTGTGTCGATCTCCGAGCCCGACGCAGGGTCAGCAGCCACGGATGCCTCGACCACCGCACGGATCGAGGGTGACGAGGTCGTCCTGAACGGGACGAAGCGTTGGTGCTCGGGCGCCGGGCACGCGGAGCAGTACCTGATCTACGTGCGGTTCGGGAGCTCACCCGGGGCGCGAGGGATGGGGGCCGTGCTCGTGGATCGGGATGCACCAGGACTGAGCTTCGGCCCGCAGGAACAGCATATGGGATTCCGCGGGGTCGGCTCGGCAGACATCTTCCTCACCGACGTCCGCGTGCCGGTGGACGACATCATCGTCCCGGAAGGTGGCTTCGGGAAGCTGTTCACCGCCTTCTCGATCGAGCGGCTCGGCAACAGCACGATGTCCCTCGCGATCGGCCAGTCCGCCCTCGACCGGACCGCTCGGTACGTTCAGGAGCGCAAGCAGTTCGGTAAGGACATCGCCGAGTTCCAGATCGTGCAGGCCCAGCTGGCTGACATGGTCGTGCAGGTCGAAGCGGCCCGGATGCTCATCCGCCGGGCAGCGGTCACCGCCGGACACGGTGCACCGGTGGCACTCGAGGCCTCCGTCGCGAAGTGCTTCGCCAACGAGATGGCGAAGAAGGTCTCCGACCTGGCCATCCAGCTCCACGGCGGCTATGGCTACTCCGCCGAGTACGAGGTGGAGCGCCTGCACCGCGACTCTCATGGGTGGGCGCTGGCGGGTGGAACACCGAGCATGCAACGCGTCAGGATCGCCTCGGAGTATCTCGGTCGTCGATTCGACCAACGAGCGTGACCACCGTGACGAGCATCATGGCCCCGGTGTTCGAGGACGACCACGAGGCCTACCGCGAGAGCGTGCACCGCTTCCTCCTCGGTGAGGTGGCGCCGGCGATGAACTCATCCCGACCCGACCACGAGTGGATATCGGAAATCGTCCCCGGAGCGGCCGCGCAAGGAATGCTCGGCATCTCGCTGCCCGAAGATTGCGGTGGAGGAGGGGTCGACGACACCCGATTCGACGTGGTCGCCCTCCAGGAGTGCTCGCGCGTCGGACTGATCGGTCTCGCCCTGGTCCTGGGCGGACACACCGACGCAGGGCGCACCATCGTGCGGAGCGGCGAAGAGTCGTCCACGCGCTGGCTCCCCCTCCTGGCCGCCGGCGACGTGGTGGCCGCGACGACATCGAGCGCGCGGCTGGTCCTCGATGGCCGCGGGCGGGTATCGGGGGTGGCTGACGACGTCGTCGGGGGAGCGGTGGCGGGCCTGCTGATCAGCCAAGCGACCCGGTCCGCCCCTGGTCCCGACGATCCGGGCGCGCAGGTCCTGGTGGCGGTGGACCTGACCGGCGCAGCCGTCAGCGTAGCGGCGGTCACCGACCGGCTGGGCGCGCCCGGCGCGGCCACCGCGGACCTCGAGCTGACGGGCGCGCCCGCAGTGGTCCTCGGGGGAGCTAATCTCACAGCCTCGGCGGTGGCTGCCACGATGCATCGCACCGCCGCGGTCGGTGCGGTCGCCTCCGCGCGGGTTGCTCTGACAGAGACCATCGAGTACGTCAGCGAACGCAAGGTCTTCGGTGCGCCGGTCGCCTCGTTCGACAACACGCGACACCGGCTCGTCGAGGCCGCGTGCTCACTTCACGCGGCCGAGTCACTCACCGCGACGCTCATCGGGCAGGAGGCCTCCGCCGGGCTGGACCCGGTGGACGCGGCCGTGGCCGCCCGGCAGGCCACGGAGGCGCTCTCGGCCCTGGTCGACACCGGGTTACAGCTGCACGGCGGGTACGGCTACATGCGTGAGTACGCGATCTCGCGGGCGTTCGCCGACAGCCAGTATCTGCGCCTCCACGTGGGTCGTACGGACGTCGTCGGCGTGGTGGGGCCCTCGCTCGGGCTGCCGGGTCCGGCCGGCACGCCCCTGCGCCCGGGCGCCTGACTCCGCGGCGGCGGGACCCGCCGGTTTGCGGTCCAGAAGAATGTCGAGGAGGGAACGACGTGCCCCGTGGTGGCGAGGACGCTGGCGACGACAAGTTCCGCGCCGAGGTCAGGGACTTCCTCGAGACGGAGGTTCTCCCTGACTACCCGAACTGGTCCGTCGACGGCCGACCTCCGCGTTGGTTCTGGCGCCGAGCCGGCGAGATCGGGATTCTGGGTATCGGTGTCCCGGAGGAGTACGGAGGTCGGCGCGGCTCGACGTTCGCCGACAGCACCATCGTCACCGAGGAGATCCAGCGCTTGTTCCTGGCGATCGGCGGCGTCCGGGTCCACACCGACATCTGTATGCCCTACTTCCTGGAGTACGCGACGGCAGAGCAGAAAGCACGATGGCTGCCACCGCTCGCGTGCGGTGAGGCGATCGTGGCTCTCGGACTGTCCGAGCCAGGCGCGGGCTCCGACCTCAAGGCGATGTCGACGCGAGCCGAGCGGGTTGGCGACCATTTCGTCGTGAACGGAGCGAAGACCTTCATCTCGAACGGCGCCGAAGCGGACCTGATCGTCCTCGCCGTGAAGACGGATCCGGCCGCAGGCCGAAGAGGCATCAGTCTCCTCGTCGTCGATGGAGAGACCCCGGGCTTCGAGCGTGGGCGAAAGCTGGCGAAGCTCGGACTCGAGGCGCAGGACCTCGCCGAGCTCTCGTTCACCGACATGAGGGTTCCTGTCGAGAACGTCCTCGGTGATATCGATAGCGGGTTCACCTATCTGGCTGCCAACCTCGCCCAGGAGCGGCTGTCGATCGCAGTCAACTCGCAGGCCGCGGCGTCGGCGGCGGTCGATCGAGCGGTCGCTGAGCACCGTGGCACGCCCTGCGATCAGCACGTCAAGTTCGAGCTCGCGTCCTGTCTCGCCGAGGTCCGGGCTGGTCAGGCCCTCATCGACAACGCCGTCGTCGACCATGTGGAGGGTCGGTTCGGAGCTTCCGACGCCGCACTCGCCAAGCTCTTCGCTACGGAGCTGCAGGGGCGTGTGCTCGACCGGTGCCTCCGGGTGAGCGGCCCTCGCGCCTATCGTGCCGGCACCGGCCTGGGACAGGCCTACCTCGACGGCCGTGTCAGTAGGGTCTACGGCGGTTCAAGCGAGATCATGAAGGTCATCGTGGCGAAGTCAGCAGGTCTCTGACGGCGCTTCGTGGCCGTATCGACGGACGTCGGAGGCGTGGGGGTCGTGAGCGAGGAACTGCGCGCGCCGTACGGCGCCGGACAGGATCAGTGGATCGACTGGGCCGACAACCTCGCTGCGTCGCGGGCCATGGGACTGAGGGTGACGTCGATCGGAGGCGGGGAGGCCGAATTGGTCCTCGAGCGCTCACCGCTCGAGCTGAACCCGAACGGCGCGGTGCACGGTGGGGTGGTCGCCTACGTCATCGACCAGGCGATGGGCATCGTGGCCACGAACGCGGGACCGACCGGCCAGGTCGTCGTCACGTCGACCCTCAACATCGAGTACCACTCTCCGGCGCGGCTACCGCTCCTCCTGCGGGCGCGGGTGACACGGGCGGGGCGTTCGGTGGTGTTCATCGAGGTCGACGTCGAAGGCGGTGACGGTCGCTTGTGCAGCAGAGGACGGGGGTCGATGGTGCCGCGGATCGCCGACACCCGACTGTCGTCGGTACAACAGCCCTGACCCGGCGGCAGCGATCACGCGGCCGCGAGGCGCTTCCGGTAGCCGAGGAACTTCTTGTTCTGGTTCACCGTGAGGGCTCCGACCAGTTCGTCCGCGGAATACGCCTCGGCGGCGAGCGCACCGTCCTCGGTCTCGTCGACGACCTCGATGCGGTCGGCAAGGTGGAGGAAGCCCGCTGACTTGATCTTCCAGTCGTATTGATCGGACCAGAACGTCGGTACCGGTGCGAAGGGCGTCCGGTCGTCCTCGCCGAGCAGATTGCGGACGACATGAGAGGCCATCTCGGCTGCGGTGTTCCAATGCTCGATACAGACCGGCCGACCGAGCGCGGGATGCGGCCAAGCCGCGACATCGCCGATCGCGGCGATCGTCGGGTCGCCGACAGCGATCCCGTGGACGTCGCACAGGACGGCCCCGTTCTCGAGGTCGAGCCCAGAGGTCTCGAGCCACTCCGTGTTGGGCGCCGATCCCAGGGACAGCAGCACCAGGTCGGCGACCAGAGACGTCCCGTCGTCCAAGACGACGCCCTCGACCGCGTCACGTCCCTCGAACGCCTCGACCTTCCGACCCAGATGGACACCGACTCCGTGGCGTTCGTGTTTCGCCGCCGCCCGACCACCCATCTCCGCGCCGAGTCCAGACATCGGGTGCGGCGCCAGGTCGATCATGTCGACCGGGATCTCCCGGCTGCGCAGAGAGGCTGCCACCTCGCAACCGATGAATCCGGCGCCGACCACGACAGCGCGCCGCGACGATGCCATCGCGTCTCGGAGTCGGACCGCGTCGTCCAGACCACGCAGCGTGTGAAAGCCGCTGATCGCGGGGAGATCTGGCCAGCCTCTCGCCCGCCTACCGGTCGCGATGACGAGCCGGTCGTACGGAAGTTCGTGTCCGTCGTCGGTGTGAACGATGCGAGCTGCGCGATCCAAGGAGGCTGCGGCGCTGCCTCCGAGATAGGTGACCGACGACAGCACGTCAGCGGGGAAGGCGCAATCGGCCGGCGTGGTCCCACCGGTGAGGAGCTGTTTCGACAGCGGCGGACGATTGTACGGCGGGTGAGTCTCGTCCCCGATGAGGGTCACGTGCCAGTGCGGCGCTCGCTCTCGGGCCGCCTCAACAGCTCGGAGCCCCGCCAGGCCAGCTCCGACCACCACCAGCTGCCCAGCATCGTTGCCGGTCATCCTCGGAACCCCCGGATCGACTACACCAGCTCGGACCCCGCAGAGGATAGCAGCTCTGAGAACGATCGTTTACAGTTGTCCTCGGTCGACGGGCTGAATCGCAGCACATAACAACCAGCCTCTGGTTGGAGGACCTCTCCGTGCTCATAACGACCGTTCCTTCGGTCGGACAACCTCCAGGAGGAGTCTGTGAAGGCGTAACGGTCGGGCGGTGTCGTCGCCGACGAGCTCTGCGACGAGACCGTCGGAGGGCTGCTCCGGTCGGCCGCGAACGACACGCCGGGTCTCACCGCCCTGATCGAGGCTTCCGGCCGTGGACGATGCTGGTCCTTCGAGCAGTACCTCGTGAGCTCGGAGAACGTCGCTCGCGGGTTTCTGAGCTGCTTCGCGCCCGGGGAGCCCGTCGCCGTGTGGGCGCTCAACTCCCCCGAATGGGCGCTGGTGCAGTTCGGAGCGGCCCTGGCGGGACTGGTCCTCGTCCCCGTCAACCCCGCCGTTCCTGCGCCCGAACTCCAAGACCTCCTGCAACGGTCCGGGGCTGTCAGGCTCATCCATGACACGGAGTACCGCGGCACTCCTGGGTGCGATCGCCCGCGAGGCCGCCGCCGGCGCGCCCGCCATGCGCACGGTCGTCGCCACGGACGATCTCGCAGATTTCTGCTCGGCGGCGGAGTCCATCCCTGTGTCGCAGGTGAAGCCGACATCGGTAGCGCAGCTGCAGTACACGTCCATAACGACGGGCCCTCCCAAAGGCGTCCTGCTCTCGCACGCCGCGTTGGTGAACAACTCCCGATACTCCACCGGTCAGGCCGCGGCACCGGAGCGGCGGCCGTGGCTGAACACACTCCCGATGTTCCACGCGGCGGGCTGCGTCACGATGACCCTCGGTCCGGTGTGGCGACGCGCTGGTCACGTCGTCCTGCGTCAGCCGGACCCAACCGGCGTCCGCGATGCGCTCGTCGCCCACAGGGTCAGCTTGCTCGGCGCGGTGCCGACCGTCCTCATCGGCCTCCTCGAGTGCCCCGGACTCGAGGAGGCCGACGTCACGGAGCTCGACGTGATCCTGACGGGAGGGGCCGTCGGATCCGCCGAACTCATCGAGCGCTGCGAGCGCATCCTCACCGCACGGGTGAGCAACATGTACGGCCAGACCGAGCTCGCGCCTGTCGTCGCCGTGACGAGCCCGGACGACTCGACCTGCGACAAGGCCAGCACGGTCGGTCGGGCTCTACCGACCACAGCATGTCCGGTGCTGGACCCCCGCAACGGACAGATCGCCGAGGTCGACTCTGAGGGCGAGATCTGTGTGCGTGGTTACCAGGTCATGCTCGGGTACGACGGCTCCCCGGAGGGGACCGCCGCCACGATCGACGGGCACGGTTCGTGCCACACGGGGGACCTCGGGTCGATGGACGCGCGGGGGTACCTCAAGGTCACGGGCCGGATCAAGGAACTGATCATCAGCGGGGGCGAGAACGTACCCCGGCGGAGGTCGAGGACGCGTTGCACCGGCACCCATCGGTGGCGGAGGTCGCAGTGGTCGGCACGCCCGATGAGAGGTGGGGCGAGAGCGTGACCGCGGTCGTCCGCCTTCGCGCCGGCGTCCGAGCCCCCCGGGCCGACGAGCTCCGCGCTTGGTGCAAGGGTCCGTCACAGCACATCCGCGAGTAGACCCGCAAGGGCGTCGAGGCCGCCGGCGGCACCTGGGTCGGGCACCCGTCCGACGCCATCGTCGACCGGATGGTCGAGCTGGGCCGCAAGGGCCGCTCCTCGGGCGCCGGGTTCTACGAGTACGACGAGTCGGGCAAGCGCACGCGGTTGTGGCCGGGCCTGTCCGAGGAGTTCGGCGCGGCCCGGGGCGACCTGCCGTTCGAGGACATGCAGGAGCGCATGCTCTTCGCCGAGGCCCTCGAGACCGTGAAGTGCTTCGACGAGGGCGTCCTGCACACGATCGCCGACGCCAACATCGGCTCGATCATGGGCATCGGCTACCCGGCCTGGACCGGCGGCGTGGCGCAGTACATCGACGGCTACCCCGGCGGCCTGCCCGGGTTCGTCGAGCGCGCCCGCATCCTGGCCAAGGCCTACGGCGACCGATTCGCCCCGCCGGCCTCGCTGGTCGAGAAGGCCGAGAAGGGCCAGACCCTGCGTCACTCCCGCTGAGCGGCCGTCCCGTCGGGGCGGCCACGGGCCCCGACGGGACGGTGTTACGGATCGGGGCGCTCCGCAACGGCGACCGCCCCACTGTCCAGGTGGCGCGCAGCGTCCGGGACGCCCCAGTCGTCGAGGATCTCCCGGGAGTCTGCGCCCGGAATCGCCGGACCCCGGCGCAGCGTGCCGGGAGTCTGGTCGAACTTCGGTGTCGGTGTCGGCTGCGTGATCCCTTCGAACTCGACCAGTGACCCACGGGCCGCGATCTGTGGATCCGCGGCCGCCTCCCGAAGGCCGAGTACCGGCGCGACGCACGCATCCGTACCTCGGAAGATCGCGGTCCATTCACTGCGCGTTCGCTGCCGGAAGGCGTCGGCGATCCGTCCGCGTAGTCCAGGCCAGGCGGACGGCTCGGCCCGCTCCGTCTCATCGGACGAGATGCCCAGCGTGGCCACGAACTCGGCGTAGAACTTGGGTTCCAACGCGCCGACCGCCATCCACCCCCCGTCGGAGGTTTCGTACACGTCGTACCACGGTCGTCCCGTATCGAGCAGATTGACACCGCGCTCGTCCCGCCAGTGGTCCGTGGCCAGCATCCCGTGCAGCGCCGAGGTCAGCGAGACGGCGCCGTCGACGATGGCGGCATCCACCGTCTGCCCCCGCCCTGTCTGCTGGGCTCGATAGACCGCAGCGAGGACACCGAGCAGGAGGTACATCGAGCCGCCACCGAAATCCCCAACCAGATTGAGCGGGACCGCGGGTGCGTCGCCCTCACGGCCCATGGCGTGCAGAGCGCCCGTGATGGCGAGGTACGAGATGTCGTGCCCCGCACTCGACGCGATCGGTCCGTTCTGTCCCCAGCCGGTCATGCGTCCGTAGACGAGTCGCGGGTTGCGCTCGAGACAGGTCTCCGGGCCGACACGAGTCGCTCGGTGACTCCGGGACGAAAGCCCTCGATGAGAACATCAGCCTTGGAGATCAGGCCGAGGACGACCTCGGCCCCCGCTGCGGAGCGGAGATCGACGGCGATCGAGCGGCGGTTTCGCCGCAGCACGTCGAGGTGCGGAGGTACGACCCCGGGCTCGCCACCGGTCCGATCGACACGGACGACGTCCGCGCCGAGGTCGGCGAGCAGCGTCGCGGCCAAGGGTGCAGGCGTCGGTGCTGGCCGTGCACTCGACACCGCCATGCGAGGACGGAAGCTCGAGGCCGTCGAGGCGAACGATGGTCTCGTGACGAGGTCGTGTCGGTCGAGCGCTGCCGTGAACGGGCCCTGGAGCTGGCGCGCGAGCTGGCCGACGGGTCCTCGAGCGTCGCGGTCGTACGGGAGCTGCTCTCTGGCTTCTGCGGGCGAACGCTGCCCGAGCAGCTCGATCACGAGGCGGCGGCCCAGGGCGCGGCCGCATCGGGTCTGGATGGCCGGGAGGCTCGCGCCGCCTTCCGCGAGAAGCGCGCCCCTCGGTTCGGTGGCGATGCGGGCCGGTCCTGACCTGCGGGCGTCGGCGGCCATCGTCGGTTGCCGCCCGGCCGTGTTTGACGGGGGACTCCCCGGTGCCATATATTTGAGACGCTGAGGTTCAAAAGAATGACCTGGCGCGCGAGCCCTGCGCTGCCCGGCTGGCCCTTCTCCACGACACGACGTCCTGAGTCTGTCGGTGAGTGCGGCCGACGAGCTCGCCGTGGCGCCGCACTGCGGAGCCGACCGCACATCGAAGGGACCCTTGATGTCCGTTCCGACCGCCCCCCCACCCCGCCAGCCGGCGACCGACGAGGAGATCGAGGCGGCGCTCCCCGAGGGCAACCTCCCGTCGTTGCTCCTCGTTCTCGCGCACCTGACCGGTGACGAGAGCTGGCTCGACGAGCCCTACCGGCCCAAGGTCGGCAAGCAGATCGATGACAACGACTCGGCGGGTCTCTGTCCCGATCGGCAGCGCGAGGTCCGCGAGGCGGTCATGGAGGCGGTCCGCGCCTACCGCCGCGGGGAGCTGACCCCGGCCGAACTGACGCCCGATCAGGTCGCGAACATGCTCCAGGCGGCGCTCGGCGAGGAGGTCCCTTCCGAGTACGGCCCTGTGCTGTCCGAGGAGCTGGGCCTGGTCAGCCGCGACGTGCCGATGCCGGAACCGCCCCCGTCCGACGCCTTCCACGTCGTCGTCATCGGGTCCGGGATGTCGGGGCTCTGTGCGGCCATCAAGCTGCAGGGCGCCGGCATCTCCTACGAGATCATCGAGAAGGACGACAACCTCGGCGGAACGTGGTGGGAGAACAACTATCCCGGGTGCGGGGTCGACACGCCCAGCCACTTCTACTCGTTCTCGTTCGACATGAACATCGAGTGGGACCGCTACTTCGCGCTCCGTCCTCAGGTCGCCGAGTACCTCGAACGGCTCGCGGACAAGTACGACGTCCGGAAGAACATCCGGTTCCGTACTGAGGTCTCGAAAGCCGTCTACGACCAGGGCGCCGGTGACTGGTCGGTGGAGATCATTCGCGACGGACGCCAGGAGACCATCACCGCCCAGGCGGTGATCAGCGCCGTCGGGCAGGTCAACCGCCCGATGATCCCCGAGGTCCCCGGCCTCGATTCCTTCGAGGGGCCGACGATGCACACGGCCCGATGGGACGACCAGGTCGATCTGCGGGGGAAGCGGGTCGCCGTGGTCGGCACCGGCGCCAGCTCGATGCAACTCGTTCCCAGCATCGTCGAGTCGGCGGAGCACGTGACCGTCTTCCAGCGGCAGAAGCAGTGGGCGCTGCCGCACCCCAACTACCAGCGGAACGTGCCGGAGGCGGTCAAGCTCCTCATGGCCGAGGTCCCGTTCTATGCGCGCTGGTACCGACTGCGACTTTTCTGGAACTTCGGGGACCGCCTCCACCCCGCGCTCGAGATCGATCCTGACTGGCCGCACCAGGACCGCTCCATCAACCGGACGAACGAGTCCCACCGGAAGTTCCTCACCCGCTACATGGAGGAGGAACTCGACCATCGAGCGGATCTCATCGAGAAGTGCGTGCCCGAATACCCGCCATACGGCAAGCGCCCGCTCGTGGACAACGGCTGGTATCGGACCATGACCCGCGACGATGTCGATCTTGTCACCGAAGGTGTGGCCGAGCTCCGGCCGCACAGCGTGGTCACCCACTCCGGGCAGGAGTTCCCGGCCGACGTCGTCGTCTTCGCCACCGGTTTCAAGATCCTTCAATTCCTGTGGCCGATGGAGATCCGCGGGCGATCCGGGCGCACGTTGCGCGAGGCATGGGGGCCGGACGATGCGCGGGCCCACCTGGGCATCACCGTTCCCGACTTCCCGAACTTCTTCATGCTCAACGGGCCGAACACGTTCGCCGGACACGGCGGTAGCGCGATCATCGCGACCGAGTTCCAGACGCGCTACATCATGCAGCTTCTGCGGTGGCTGATGGACCCCGAGGTCAACGCGGTCGAGGTGACGCTCGAGGCCTTCGACGCCTACAACGCGGAGCTCGACGAGGCTCTCAGTCGAAAGATCTGGTCACACCCGGGCATGACGACGTACTTCCGCAACGACAAGGGCCGCGTCGTGGTCAGCAGCCCGTGGCGCTACACGGACTACTGGGCAAGAACTTTCGAGGTCGAGCCTAGCGACTATCACTTCGAGCCCTCGAGCGTCACTTCCCCGGCCGGCTGACCTCCCGAACCGAGGGTCGGTCGCTGAGGTTCCTCCCCGGCGACCGGCCCTCGGGGCGAGACCGGCCCGAGTCACCGTCCTCGGAACGTTCCTGGACGTTTCTCGCGGAAGGCCGTGATGGCCTCGAGCAGGTCGTCGGAGGCCAGCGTCCGCTCCTCGTGGGCGAGTGCGAGCTCCACTACCTCGCCGGCTCGCTGTGCGGTGACGCGGTTGAGCGAGCGTTTCGTGCCCTGCACCGCGAGAGGCGGCAGCCCGGCAATGCGCTCGGCGAGGGCCCGGGCCACCGGAGCGGCTTCCTCGGGCGTGTCGACGAGGTCGGTGACCATGCCGAGAGCGAGAGCGGTCTGAGCATCGAGAGGATCACCGGTCAGGAGGTGGCGTCGGGCCCGGAGCATGCCCGCGGTCGACGGCCAGACGAGGCATCCACCGTCACCGGCGACGAGGCCGATGCAGACGTGAGTATCGGCGAGCACCGCCCGTCGTGCGGCGACGACGGCATCACAACACAGAACGACCGTCGCCCCGAGGCCGATTGCCGGACCCTGGACGGCCGCCACGATCGGTTGAGGTATCGACAGGAGAGCGTCGAGAAGACCGCGCGCGTCATCGACCAAGGCTCGTCGCACGGCATCGTCGGCGTGCGCGCGTTCCATGAGCTCGAAATCCCCGCCGGCGGAGAATGCGGTGCCGGTCGATGACAGCACCACGGCCCGGGTCGCGGGATCGCCACCGACGTCGCGCAGCGCCTCGATGACCGCGTCATGCATCGCCGCGTCGAACCGGTTCCGGCTCTGCGGTCGACTGAGAACGATCTCTGTGACACCGGTGGCTGCTTCCCGGACCTGAAGTGGACCCGGCGGGTCCGCGGGATCGCTGGATGGCGGCGGCACGAGCGCTCAGCTCACCGCGGCCGGCGCTGCGCCTGCGGTACGGACACCCCCAGCGGTGGCTGTCTGCCCCGACTCGGGCGGTCCTGGCGCATCGGGGAGCTGCTCGCGCTCCTGCCGGGCGATGGCCCGGAGCAGGAAGTACGACATGAGCAGCATCCAGATCGTGAAGACGGCGAGGGGCATCCACCAGCTGAACAACCCGTTCCAGGCGAAGGGCCCGGTCTTGAAGTATGGGATCAGGGCGCCCGCCTGGAAGTCGACCATCGCCCAGAGATTGAACCAACCGAACCAGCGGGGGAAGAGAGGATCCTCTCGTCGATCGCGCAGGATCGCGAACGTGATGGCTGCACCCTGCACGAAGATCGTGGCAACCGGGGCGAGGAACGTGATCCAGCCGAGGTCGTTCAGCATCTGCGTGAGCTCGGGGTCCCGTTCGGGACGGAACGCTGCGGTCTGCCAGATCATCACCGGGATGATGAACACCAGGACGAAGACGGCACCGAGTGCCAGCTGGGTGTAGGCCATCGGGGAGTATCGGCCTTCAAGGCGCTTGAGCTGCACCGAGATGACCGCGGCCCACGGACCGTAGATCGCCCCGCCGATCATCAGCAGGATCATGCCGAACCGGATGGAGTCGGCGTTCTCGGCATAGCGAGCAGCGATCTCCAACGGCCCGTCCGTCGGAGCCGGTGGTGGCACGAAGCCGGCGAAGACCCAGAAGCCCAGTAGCCATGTGGATGCGCACAGGGGTCCGCACCACGCGCAGAGACGCTGGCCGGTGGCGTTCATCGATTCCTCCTCCTCTGACCGCGGTTGCCGTCGACCGCCGACGGCTGCACGGGTCCGGGCGCTACACGGTCGGGGTGATCGTCAGGGCGGAGATCCCCAGCCATGTCGCGACGACCCATCCGGTCATCGTCAGCCGAAGCGTCCGAGGGGCCCGTCGAGTCTCCATGAAGTTCTCGGTGATCAGATGGACCTTGACGAACGCGACAGCGACGACAGCCAGCGCTCCCAACTCGCCGGGGAGGCCCGCGCGCGTGTCGGGCGCGAGAGCGTAGGCCAGCACGCTCTGCGCGACGGTGAGCGCCGCCAGGACCGCCCAGACCGCGACGAGACGGCGCAGGCTCTGGTCGGTGCTTGTCGAGTCCACGACACTGTCCTCCTTACATGAGGTAGAGCAACGCGAAGAGAACGACCCAGAGCAGATCGACGAGGTGCCAGAACAGGCCGATACCCTCGACCGTGGCCGAACCGCGCGCGTCGAGCGGCCCTGCTCGGTTGACCAGCATTCTCGCTACCACGAGGAAGCCCAAACCGATCAGGACGTGCGTCAGGTGGATCGCGGTGAAGGCGAAGTAGTACAGGAAGAACTCACCGGAGCTGATCGTGTACCCTTCACCGATCACGCGTGCGTACTCGACCGCCTTGTTGACCACGAAGGCCACACCACAGGCGATCGCGAGCGTCAAGCAGGCCGACGGGTTGAGGTGCGGACTTCGATCGCGGACGCCGATCACGGCGCGGGCGACGAATAGTGACCCGGTCAGCAGGAGGAGCGTCCCGAAAGTGCCCTGCGGGAGGCTGAGCGCGAGGCGAGCCTGCTCGAACTCTGCGAGGTGGAGCGACCGGGAGTAGGCGAAGGCGCCGAAGAACAAGCCGAACTGGAGCAGGTCGCCGAAAAGGAGAACCCACAGCCCGCTCTCGGCGGGGACGCGTCGCCACGCCGACGGGGCGCGAGTTCCTGAAGGGTCGGAACGGTGCTCGACGATCGACGTGGCCACTGCGCCTCCTCGGTCAGGGTCGGGATTCTCTCGTTGGCTCGCTCCTCGAAGGTCACCACGGAGGAGCAGACCGGCGCCGGCGGTTGCGAGGCGCAAGCATGCGGACCATGGCTGCGGAGATGCGCCCCACACGGGCGGTGTACGGGTACCAGTGCAACTCGGTGCTCGCCTCGACCCGTTCGGACACCAGCGCCTGATCACGGCAGTACTTGAGGAAGCCTTTGGCGCCCCCGAAGCGAGCCCCGACACCCGAGTCGTTCCAGCCCGAGTGGGGCACAGGGAACTGGAACACGTTGAGCATGCAGTTGTTGATGTTCACGGCGCCGACCTGGAGCCGATCTGCAACGCTCGTCGCTCGACGGTGGTCGGCGGTCCACACGCTCGCCGAGAGCCCGTACGGGGAATCGTTGGCGAGCTCGACGGCCTCGTCCTCGTCGGACACCGCCATGATCGGCAGCAGGGGACCGAACGTCTCCTCGCGCATGACCGACATCGAGTGGTCGACGTCCACGAGGACAGTGGGTTCGTAGAGCAGGCCGGCGGCTCCGCGCTCGCCCCCCGTGACGATGGACGCGCCTCTGCCCCGGGCGTCGTGGACATGCCGCTCCACGATCTCGAGCTGCGCCTCGGTCGCCAGCGCTCCCACCTCGGATGTGAACTCGCCGGGCGGATCCATTCCCCGACGAAGCTCGCCGACCTTGGCGGTGACGAGCCGGACGAACTGCTCCCGGACCGGCGCCTCGACATAGATTCGCTCGATCGCCGTGCAGGACTGGCCGGCGTTGAACAGCCCACCCCACACGGCCCCGTTCGCGGCGCGTTCGAGATCAGCGTCGCTGAGCACGATCATCGCGTCTTTGCCGCCGAGTTCGAGGCTGTACGGGATCAACCGTTCCGCTGCCCGGCTCGCGACCTGACGACCGGTGCGCGTGGACCCGGTGAACTGGATCATGTCGACGACGTCAACCACGGCCGCACCGACCCCGCCACGCCCCGACACCGCCTCGAGGACAGGAGGTGCGCCGATCTCTCGCCATCCGCGGACCGCTTCGGTCCACGCCAGCGGAGTGACCTCCGATGGCTTGCTCAACACCGCGCAGCCGGCCATCAGCGCGAAGGGCACGTCGAGCATGGGCATGGCCAGGGGGTAATTCCACGGCGAGATGACTCCGACCAGCGGGAAGGGGCGGTGCCGCACCTCGAGCTTCTTCACGACGTTCGGCAGGCCAGAAGGACGCGGATGCTCGTCGGCCAGGGCCGCAGCCGCGTTGTCGGCCGCGTACTTGATCGCCTGCGTGGACGCCAACGCCTCGATGGAGGCGTCGCCCCAGGACTTCCCGCCCTCCAGCTGGACCAGCTCGAGGAGTTCTTGCCGGTGCTCGAGGATCCACTCGCTCCAGGCTCGCAGCCACCATGCGCGTCCGCCGGGACCCAAGGCATGCCAGGCGGGCTGGGCGTCCCGAAGACGTCCCGCGACGCTACCGACGTCCTCGATCGCCGTCTCGGGCACGGTCCCGACCAGGCGACCGTCAGCCGGGCATCGAACCTCGATGTCGTTCGAAGCGTTGGGGGCGGCCCCGAGCGGCCTGGTGTCCGTCGAGATGTCCATCGTTGACACCCTTTCGTGGCTCCAGCACGGGGCCGCCCCGCGGGAGGCGGCGCCCCGGCGCTCAGCGGTAGTTGGTGAACCCGGCGTCGAAGACGACCGTCTGACCCGTGATGAAGCGTCCGGCGTCGGAGAGCAGGTGCATCACCTGATCGGTGACGTACGAGCAGTCGAGAAGACCGTTGGGCACCGTGAGCGGGTTCTGGAGGTTCTCAGCCATCTCCGGGTGCTCGGCGACGTAGCGACCGAAGGCCTCGTTGGCGATCATCGGGGAGTTGACCCCGGTCGGGTGCAGCGTGTTCACGCGGATGTTCTGCGGTGCCAGCGTGTTGGCGAGCGTGCGCATCACCCCCACGACCCCGTGCTTGGCGGCGGCGTAACCCGTGACCCCGGGGTTGCCCTCGGAGATGCCGCCGACGATGCCGTTGGTGGAACTCGTGATGAGAATGGCACCACCGCCGGAGGCCTGGAGGTGCGGGATCGCGGGAAAGACTGTGTTGGCCACTCCGATGAGCATGATCTCGACCGCGGTCGAGAACGCCGCCTGACGCAGGCGCTGCTCGCCGGTGATCGGCATGACACCGGCGTTCGCGAGCACGTAGTCGAGCCGACCGAACTCGGCGACACCGTCGTCGAGAACCTTCTTCACGGCGTCGCCGTCGCGGACGTCAGCCCTGACCGCATGGGCTCGGCGACCGGCCTTCTCGACCAGCGCCACGGTCTCGTCGAGGTCGGCCTGGGTGGCGAGCGGGTACTCCACGTTCGGGTCGTCCGCACAGATGTCGAACCCGATGATGTCCGCGCCTTCCTCGGCCAGGCGGACCGCGTGCGAGCGGCCCTGGCCCCGTGCGAGCCCCGAGATGAACGCGACCTTGCCTTCATGCACACCCACGAGATGACCTCCGCAACCTGTTCTTCGAGTGGCGAGACGACGCCCGGGCGACCGCTGCGGTGCGCCGGATGTCTGCGGTGCGCGCGAGACGAGCGGTCGACCAGACCCTATTCTCGGACGCTGAGGTTCACAATACTGTCCGTTCCTGCGTAGTGAGCCGACCTAGCTGGTGGTGGACAGTGCCAAGATCTCGTCCAGTGATCTCTGCATGCTCTCGACCAGCAGGTCCCGTTCGGTGTAGACGGAAGCATCGAGGTTGAGGGCGATGCACGCGGTGTCCACATGGGTGCACAGCGAGGCGCACATCGTCGTCCCCGGCAGCGGCCCGAAGACCCACATGCGTTCGAACTGTGCGCCCGCGATGTAGACGGGCTCCGGCACGCCGAGCCACGAACTCGTCGTCAGGGCAGCGCTGGTCGTCATCGCGCCCAGCGTGGCGGTGACGATGCCTCCGGGAACGAGATTCAACGCGGGAGTCAGTGCGCTCATGAAGTCCAGCGCGGGTTCCCCGCGGACCTGCTCCACCCGTTCGCGCATGGTGTGGATGCGCTGAGCCGGGTCGGCCACGCTCGACGGCGCGGAATAGAACGCGGCGGTGAACCGGCTCCCACCCATCGGGTCGTCCGCGTTCCGCACCGAGACGGGCATTGAGATCGGCACGTCGTCGATCTCGATCGCCTGCCCCAGGTGGTAGTAGCGGAGACCGCCGAGGATCGCGCACACGAAGGCGTCGTTCACCGTGCCGCCGACCGTCTTGGCTGCCTTCTTCAGGTCCGCGATCGGGCACTCGAACGCTTCGAACCGCCAGTTCCGACGGTCGCCCCCATCGGCGAGGATCGGGCTCGCGGTGGGTGGAGGAGGGGACACCACCCGCACCAGCGACCGGACGTACTCAGCGACCGAGCCCGGGTGGCGCAACGCCTCCGACGTCCTCGCTGATGCGTGTCGCAGGGCCTCGGGAAGGGCTGTCACCTGGTTCCTGAGTCCGCGCAGGGCGGCGGTGGTCTCCGTGTAGCTGTCACGAGGGAAGACCTCCGGCCAGGGCTTGTCGCTCTGGTGCTCGCGGGTCCGGCTCAAGAGGCGACCGAGGAGCTGGGTCGCGCCGGCACCGTCCATCAGCACGTGGTGGGCCTGGAGCAGGTAAGCCGCCCGGCCCTCGGGTAGACCCTCGACGAGCACTCCCCGCCACGGGGGACGACGGCGGTCCAAGGGCACGACCGCCAGGTTCTGTGCCATCTCGAGCATCTGATCGAAGGTGCCCGGCTCGGGGAGAGAGACCCGTCGTAGATGGTGAGCGAGGTCGAACGCGTGATCGGGTGACCAGACGGGGGGACCCGTCGGAAGGAGTGGCTCGACGACGCGATCACCGAAGCGGGGGACCATTCTGAGGGCCCATTCGTGCGCCGCCCAGAGTCGAGCCCAGTCCGGAGCCTTGTCGAGAACCATCACGACGACGCCGGCCCAGGAGTCCGACGGAGGGCGCTCGGTGCGCCACATCATCGCGTCGAGCGGGTTGAGCTCGGTCTCAGCTCCCCAGGCCGAGAGCTCCGACCACGCCTCCTGGGCGTCCTCGTCGTGTCGATCGTTCACGCGATCTCCTGATGCTGCCCGTGGAGCGAATCCGCGTGCGACCGCTCCGTCCGTCGTGTCGGCGGCTCGGAGCCCGCGAGCCGGGTCCAGACCTGGCCCGCACCACGCGACATCGCCCGACGCAGCGCGAAGAGAAGGCCGTGGTGGGCTCGGGGGTACCAGGACACCGGACGGTTTCGGTCGGAGCTCCTGGGGCCCACGGCTCCGTCGTTCGACGGTCCGGTGTCCTCGAGGTCGGCAACGAAGTCCAGCACTTCGTCGTTGAACGCATCAGGCCACTCGAACATCGCGCAGTGCCCGACGTCGTCGAGCACGGCCAAGCGAGCGTCCGGCAGCGAGCGTCGCATGGCGTGCGCGGTGCTCAGAGGAACCAGACGATCGTTTCGTCCCCAGATCATGGCGATCGGGCATGTGACCCGAACCGGCGCTCGTCGGCGCACGACTTCACTCGCGGAGCTGATGGCCGCCGCGAATCCGGGGGCATGCATGGCCGGAACGACCTCGCGCGCCAGCTCGGGTCGCAGCGACGCCGGGCGAACCACCGCCCCGCGCAGGAAGAGCCACCTCAAGGGCGCGTTGTTCGCAACGATGTCGAGGAGCGGAGTACGTCCGACGACCGCGTCGAAGATTCCGAAGCCCACACCTATCATCGCGAGTCGTGTGGGGCTGATGGCCCTGCTGCCGGCCGAGACCAGGACGAGGCCGCGACTGAGCTCCGGGCGCTGCTCGGCGAACATGGTGGCCACGAGGCCACCGAGCGAATGGCCCACCACCACAACGGGGCCGGTGTCCCGTCGTTCGACGAGCTCCGCGAGGACCGCCACATAGTCCTCGGCGGCTCCGCCGGGCGGAAGGGACTCGGACCGGCCGAAGCCAGGCAGGTCGACCGCGATCACGCGGTGCTCCCGGCTGAGGGCCGGGATGTTCTCCCACCACGTCTGCCAGGACCCGCCCAGGCCATGCACGAGCAGGATCGCCGGCCCGGCGCCCGTGTCGAGAAACCGCACCCTGCGCCCGCCGACGAGCGCATCGTGGACCTGCCCCGTCCACTCGACGCCAGCTCCGTCGCCAGCGATCATCGACTCCCCTTCCTCGCGCGGCGCGCTGCCGCGGTCGACGGGTCGAGCAGTTGGCAGTGGACGACCGTTTATTGAAACTAGTAGTGTCAAATACTACGGTCCGCTCAGACCTGCTGTCAACGCGCCTCCGTCGCACGTCATTGATGTGAACGATCGCTCTGTCGAGGAGTTGTCGCCGATCGCTGCGTGCCCCCGTTCGTGGGCGGGATGCGCCTTCCGGCCCGTGCGCGGGTCGGTGAGGGTGTGGCCGGGGCGCCCTTCCACCGGAACGGAGTGACATGGCGGCTCCAGGCCACTCGAGCCCGAGGTTCCCGCTGGACATCACCACGCTGAGGACGTTGGTCGCGACGTTCCGATGGAACGTGCGACGCGTGCCCGAGCGGGTTGCGCTGCGGACGCGCTCCGGAGAGCCGGAGCTGACCTGGGCGGCGCTCGCCGAGCGGGTGCACAGAGCGGCAGCCGGACTGCACGCGCTAGGTCTGAGGGCGGGGGACCGGCTCGCCATCATGACGACGAACTCGACCGAGTTCTTCATCGTCGACCTCGCCGCGATCCATCTCGGTGTCGTACCGACCTCGATCTACAACACCCTCCCGGCGGACGAGATCGCGTGGATCCTGGCCGATGCCGGCGCGGAGGTGGCCGTCGCGGAGCCGGTCTTCCTCGACGTACTCGTGGCGGCCCGCGCCGAAGCCCCTGGGCTGCGCACCTTGGTGTCCACGGGGCACGTTCGAGGGCCCGCCGACACGACGCTGGCCGCGGTCGAGGCGCGTGCGGACCCTCGCTTCGATCTGCACGTTCATGCCGAATCGATCGGTCCGGAGCACCCGGTCACGGTGAGCTACACGTCCGGGACAACGGGTCGACCCAAAGGTGTCGTACTGAGCCACCGGGCCGTCCTCGCGTGCCTCGATGCGCTCGACCAGATCGCCGGAACCGTGGACGGAGCGCGCGTCGTGGCGTTCCTGCCCTTCGCGCACATGGGAGGCCGCATCTTCGGCTACTACCCAGCGCTGGCTTACGGCTTCTCCGTCTCCTGCTGCGCCGACGTCAGTGAGGTGCCGCGCTACCTTGTCGACACCCGCCCGCACTATCTGTGCGCGCCTCCTCGGCTGTTCGAGAAGCTCGGGGCCGCGCTCGAGGCCCGGATCGCTCGGCACGATGAGGACGACTGGGGGCGCCGGGTACGGGACGCTCTGGCTCTCGGTCTGGAGATGGTCGACCTCTCGCAGGCGGACGAGCCGATCTCCGAGCGGATGAACCAACGATGGCAACGTGCCCGTGCCGACGTCCTGGCGCCGCTGCTCGCGTCGATCGGTCTCGACAACGTTGCCTTTGCCATGATCGGATCAGCGGCGGTCCCTCCGCATCTCGTGCGCTACTTCCTCGCCCTCGGCTTGCCGATGCTCGAGGCCTGGGGCATGAGTGAGTGCGTCGCTTTCGGGGCGATGAACCGGCCCGGCGACGTGCGGATCGGGACCGTCGGCTACCCCTGCCCGGGCAACGAGATCCAGCTCGCGGACGACGGGGAGATCCTGCTGCGCAGTCCCTGGGTGATGGAGGGCTATCTCAATCGCCCTGAGCTCACCGCAGAGACCCTCGACGCCGACGGCTGGTTGCACACCGGTGACGTGGGCGCGTTCGAGTCCGACGGTCGCCTGCGGATCGTGGATCGCAAGAAGGAGCTGATCATCAATGCCTTCGGCAAGAACATGTCGCCCGCCAACATCGAGTTCAAGCTCAAGGAGGCCGACCCGATCATCGCCCAGGCCTGTGTGGTGGGTGATGGACGGCGATTCAACGTCGCCCTGATCGTGATCGACCCGGAGGTCGCTGCCGCCGTCGCCGGCGAGTCGAGCGCGCCGGACGAGCTCGCGGCAAGTCCGGCGGTGCTCGACGCGGTCCGGCGGGCGGTCGATCTGGCCAATGCTCGGCTGGCCCGGGTGGAGACGGTCAAGCGGCACCAGGTCCTCGTGGACCAGTGGCATCCGGGAGGCCCGGCGCTGAGTCCGAGCATGAAGCTTCGGCGCAAGGCCATCGCCGAGCTCTATGCCGATGAGATCGAGCATCTCTACGGCTGACGCCCCTCGTCGGCGCCGGAGATTGACGGCCCGAGGAGCCAGCCTCCATAGTATTTGAGACAGTCTCTCCCATAAATACGGAGGTCTCGCTTCATGGAGCTCAGCACAGAGCAACGTGAGCTCGTCGCGGCCCTGCGGGACTTCAGTCGGCGTGAGGTCGGCACTCGCGAACAGCGCGAGGAGCTCACCGACGGCGGCCGAGAGGTCCACAGTCCGAAGCTGTACGCCCGACTCGCAGAAGCCGGATACGCGGGCATCGGGATCCCTGAGGAGTACGGAGGCAGTGGCGGCGGCATCGTCGAGCAGACCCTGCTCTTCGAGGAGCTCTGGTACGGCCTGGCTCCGGTGCACGGCGCGGGCACATCCCACACGGTCGCGGGCATCTACGAGCGCAGCGGGTCGGAACAGCAGAAGTCGACCCGGCTCGCCGCGATCGCCTCCGGGTCAGTCATGTCGATCAGCATCTCGGAGCCGCAGGCCGGCTCTGACGCCGCCAACATCGCCTGTCGCGCTCAGCCGACCGACAACGGATGGGTGCTCAACGGTCAGAAGACCTGGTGCTCGGACGCCCAGTTCGCCGACCGGATCCTGCTGGTGGCGCGGACCGAGCGGGTCGAGGGCAAGCCACACGCCGGTCTGACGATGTTCGACGTCCCCGCCGACGCCGCCGGCCTGGCCATCCACCCCATCAGCACCATGGGCGGCCGGGAGGTCAACGATCTCTACCTCGCAGACGTCGAGCTCGGCGAGGACGCCGTGGTCGGTGAGCCGGGCCGCGCATGGGCGCAGCTCATGGCAGGCCTCAACCGCGAGCGCATCGTCGCGGCCGCGCAGGGCATGGGCATGGCGAGGCGGACCTTCGACGACCTTCTGGGTTATCTGACCGAGCGCGAGCAGTTCGGCAAGCCGATCGGCACGTTTCAGGCCGTCCGACACCGTATCGCCGATCTCGCGATCGAGATCGAAGCAGCCCGTGCACTGACCTACGACACGGTGCGACGGATCGATGCTGCTGTCGACGACCCCCAGGAACTGGTCCGACGTACTTCGATGGCGAAGGTGAAGATGACCGAGGTCGCGAAGGCGACGGCCTTGGAGGGGGTCCAGCTCATGGGCGGCTACGGCTACGCCACCGAGTACGGCATGGAGCATCACCTGCGCCTCGCCATCCCGCCGACCATCTACGCGGGCACCAACGAGATCCAGCGCGAGATCATTTCTTCGACCTATGGCCTCCGCTGACTGGCATCGTCGACCAGATCGCCGGCTGTGTGGTCTGGCGCACCGGACGGCGGCGCAGTATTCTGAACCTCAGCGTCTCAGATACCGGAACAGTTCCGCGACGACGGTGTCGAGAGTCGTTCGACGATCCCGCCGGAGCCCGGCACCGGGAACGTCACGCACGAGGAGAGCCACCGGCTCGATCTGAGTTCGAGGAACGCCGCGGAACGCCACCGATCCGCGGCTCGACCGCAGCTCTCCGACTCACGACAATGGCACTCCGACCGACGAGGATCGTATGAGCATCGCCGCCCGCACCCTGACGGAAGAAGCCAGCGGAACTCCGCTCGAGGCGGGCACGGTCTGCGAGGCCTTCCAACGAACCGTCGCGCGATTTCCGGAGAGGATCGCACTCCGCACCCGCGGAGGGGAGGTCTCCTACACGTGGAGCGAGTTGAACGCCCGGATGCGGGAGATTGCCGGCGGATTCGCCGCGCTCGGGGTCGCCCACGGCGACACGGTCGCCATGTTGCTGCCGAACATTCCTGATCTCCACCTCGCCGACTTCGCGCTGGTTCACCTGGGCGCAGTGCCTTTCACGATCTTCAACTCGTCGTCGGCAGAGCAGATCGCCCACCAGATCGACAACGCCGACGCCCGCATCATCGTCACCCAGACGACGTTCACCGCGACCGTCGAGACGGCGGTGGAGGGGCGCAACGTGCAGATCGTCGTCGTCGACGACGAGTCCGGGCACAAGACGCTCGCCGAGGTCCTGAGCGAGGCCGACCCCGGATTCGACCTCGATTCGCGCTGGCGTGCCGTCACCGCCGACGATCTCGTGACCATGATCTACACCTCCGGGACGACCGGCCCCCCGAAGGGCGCACAGTGGTCGCACCGCACGGTGATGTCCGCACAGCGTGCCCTCGACGCCGCTCTGCCGATGCCCACCGAGAACATCGTGTCCTTCCTCCCGATGGCTCATGCCGGCGGGCGCATCACCTCGCACTACATGGCGCTCGGTTATGGAGCGACGATCACGACGTGCTCGGACATGAGGGAGGTGCCCGCCCACGTCGGGGAAGTGCACCCGGACGCGTTCTTCTCCGTCCCGAGGTTGTGGGAGAAGTTCCAGGTCGCGATCGAGGGCTTGATCGACGAGGCCGACCGAGCCGCTGGGTCGTCCTCCCTGCGCGACGCGCTGGAGACGAACCTCCACAAGGTCGCGGCGGAAGACGCCAGCAGCGACGTCCGTCGCTCTGACGCAGATCGGCTCGCCGAGACCTTCGACGCCAATCTCAGCTTGTTGCGGCCACTTGTGGCGCGCCTCGGCCTCGACCGCATCAAGGCGGCCTTCGTGGGGGGAGCCCCGTGCGCCGGCGAGGTCATCCGGTTCTTCCGAGCGGTCGGCGTGCCCCTCCTCGAGGCCTATGGCTCCACCGAGTGCTCATTGAACATCTTCAACCGCGTCGAGCACTTCAAGTCGGGAACAGCCGGACGACCCCTGCCGGGTGTCGAGGTGAGGCTGCTGGACGACGGCGAGCTGCTGTGTCGGGCCGATCTGAACATGGTCGGCTATCGCAAGGAGCCCGAGAAGACCGCGGCCGCGCTCGATGACGACGGGTGGCTGCACACCGGCGACATCGCGACCATCGACGACGACGGCTACGTGTCGATCGTCGACCGGAAGAAGGAGCTGATGATCAGCTCCGCCGGCAAGAACATGTCGCCGGCCAACATCGAGTCGGCTATCAAAGGCGAGAGCTCGCTCATCGGCCAAATCGTGGCCATCGGCGACGGGCGCAAGTACAATGCAGCTCTCATCGTACTCGATCCCGAGGCGGCACCGCAGTACGCGCGTCGCCTCGGAGTGCCCGAGGCCGGGTTCGACGAGCTGGCCGTTCACCCGGCGATCCTCGACGAGATTGACCGTGCTGTCGATCGGGGCAATCAGCGCCTCAACAACTCGGAACGCGTCAAGAAGTTCCGCGTCCTTCCCACGGTCTGGGTTCCTGACAGCGACGAATTGACGCCGACGGCGAAGTTGAAGCGCCGGCCGATCATGCAGAAGTATCAGGACGAGATCAAGGAACTATACTCGGACTGACCCGTCCCGCGATTCATCCACCGCTGTCTGGGCCCAGGTGCGGTCGCGCCGTGGAGCGAGATGGACTGTTCGACCTGTGCGCCCCACTCCGCTTATCGTGCGTTCATCTCTCACGGGCATGCGCGCCGCCCGTTGTCCGGGACGTATCGCCCCTCGGCCCCGGCGCCGAGGAGGCGCGCACGTCGGCCCTGTGGCCGACGGCTCGCTCTTGCGCGAGGTGAGTGCCGGGCGGAGCCGCAGGCAAGGCAGCCTGTGCATCGGCCACCCGCCCGTGAGCGGCTCGCGAGGCGCGGCGCGACTGTGAGCCGGGTTGTCGGGGTCGTCGATCCGATCGGACCGGCCTCCGCCACCCTTGCCAGTGGTCGGTCCGTCGAACGTTCTGCACTCTGCGCGAGTCCGGAGCGGGCACGGCAGCGGTGCATCGACTCGTCGTTCCTCCCGGCCGCGGACGCAACCCTGTCGGTGTACGGGCCCAGAGTCACGACCGCCGCCGGACGCGCGTGGGCGGGTCCGGCGGCGGGGCCGTTCGTGCGATCAGATCAGCGAAAGTCCATCCAGTGGCCGTGGGGAGTCCAGCCCAAGGCGAACGGAAGATCAATTCGGCAGATCGGGCCTTGCGTGATGTCGTGCGTGTCGAAGATCTGGAACTCGCCACGCTTCTCGGACCACCACGAGACCGGGACGATGATGTAACCGTCCCCCTCCGGCGAATCCTTGTGACGCGGCGCGAACGTCGCCTCGAGAACCGCCGCCGGCTGGTCGGTACGGATGACGTACTCAGTGTCGATCAGCGACTTCATATCGGTGACCACCAGGCTGTTCATGGACATACCGCCGCGCTTCACGACGCCGCCCACTTGATATCCCCAGCGGTACCCCTTGCCGTAGAACCGCTCGTCGACCTTGGGGAGCTCCGAGGGCCGGTCCGACAGCTGCTCGGTCTTGGACGCACCCGTCGTGAGGTCGATCGTCCAGCGGCCAAGATGGCTCTTCGCGATCGAGAAGAAGAGTGCGACGTCGTCACCCTCAGCGAAGTCCTGCTCGAAGGGGAACGGAGGCCGATTGAAGATCGGCGCATCGAGCGTCAGGGTGTCGCCGTCAACATTTGCCGACATCGTGTGCATGACGTACTCGGCAGGGATGTCGGTCTCGATGTACCGAACCGGCTTCTCGACGTCGTCACGGGGGATGAGGGCGAGCACGATCGGCAGATCGGGCTCCCATCCGAAGACTCCCAGACCTTTGTCGATACGGTCCTGGCTGGTGACGAACGGCTGGAACGGCATGACGATCCATTCCGGGGTCAGCCAGACGTCATGCGCGTTGGAGTTGTACGGTGCATCGATCTCGCGCGACACGACCCCGCCGTCGGGGTAGACGGTGTGCATCGTGACGTAGGGCGGGGTGTCCTTGTAGGCCCAGCCATAGAGGGTCCCGGTCTCGTGGTCCCACTTCGGATGAGCCGTGAACGCGGCGTCCCCGAAGCACGCCTTCTCGTGCATGCCGGACGAGAGCTGCGTCGACCAGGGCACGACCCCGGTGGTCTCGAGCGAAATCGGATCGATGCCGATCGGGGGCCCGCCCTGCTCGCCCGCGGCGACGATCTGGCCCGCGAACGGGAACGTGTTCACGTTGTTCGTGCCCTGAGGTACACCGGTTGTGTAGCAGTTGCGGTTCTTGACCCGCCCCCACCCGAAGTCGCGCCAATCCCCGAAGTCGCCATCGGTCAGCTCGAACATCGCGCGGCCGTGCTTCTCCTCGAGCACGTACTTCGGTGTGCGAATCCAGCGGTTCTTGAAGTCGGCGCGGCCGTTCTCGAAGACCAGGCCCTGCACCATGCCGTCCATGCCGAGAACCGGCTCGGTGCCCTGGAGCCGTGGACGCTTCCAGGTCGGGCCGTTGCGGTAGAAGCCGCCCGCCAGGCCCTGCGGAATCTCTCCTTCGCTGACGATGCACTCGTCGACCGTGGCCTCGAAGCGCATCGGCTGGAACGGCCCCTTGAAGGCGGTGCCAGTCGGAAGCGGGTAACCCATTCACTCCTCCTGCAGGGTCCTCGGGAGGCCCGGCGGCGGTGCCCGCGCCGTGGTGCCCGAGCGGTCGTCCGATGCTAGGGAAAACTGATAGTCACTGTCAACTTGACGGTAGATGCTGTGGAACGATCGTTCACGCAAGGTCGAGCGTAGCGCGCCTTGTTCGAGGTAGAGGGGAGGTCGGCTGGACGCCTGGATCGACGTCTCAGCAGGTCAGCCTGCATGGAGGCTGCCGCGAGGAGCCTGGAGCCGCGCAGATCAGGCGCGCCCGGGTGTAATGTGCGTCATGTCGACTCCGCACCGCTCGTTCACACGTAGCGACGGCGGTTGAGCCGGCCATGCTCGGTCGCCCGAGCGCGCAGTACTTGTTGGTCCACGTTCCCTGCGTTAGCGTGCGGCCCGACCCGGTTCGGGACGACCTGCGGTTCCGTCACGGCCGTCGATCGTCCCTCCCAGAGGTTCTGACGATCCCGGGTCCCGTTCTCAGATTCCTTGGAGGAGCACCCATGGCGACGCCGACGTCGACGCGCAAGGAGCTCGCCGTCACCGTGCTGACGGCCATGATGGACCTCGAGCGCGTGGATGAGTTCCTGTCGTACCTCGCTCCGGACGCAACCTGGTCGATCCCCGGGACATGGAAGCGGATATCGGGCACCAAGGACCGGCAGGAGATCGAGGACTTCGTCCGGATCGTGATGCCGGCCGGGTTCCCCCACGGCGTCGGCCTCGAGCTCGCTCGCGTCCATGAGGACGGCGACACCGTGCTCGTCGAACTGACAGCGCGAGCGACCACCTCGAAGGACCGCCCGTACGAGAACACGTACTGCTTCGCGCTGGACTTCGCCGGCGAGCAGGTCGTGGGGATCCGCGAGTACATGGACACTCTCTACGCGGACCGGGTCCTGCACCAGTGATCGGCACGAACCGGGTCCCGGTGCTCCAGGTCACCACGGCCTGACGCTGAGTCCTCGCTGACCGCTGTCCCCGCCAGGCGTCTTCTTCACGCGTTACGGCACGACGTCGGCACGTATGCTGTGGGGCGTTCCGTCGATCGTGAGGGTTGGGCGGAACCGGAGGGATCGCGACAGCACGAGAGGACGAAGACGCTTGTCCGACGCCCAGGTCCAGGGGGAGACCGCGCGTCCTCGGGGTCGGCCCCGGCTCGCCATCGACTACGACGCTGTCGCGGACGCTGTCGCCGAGCTCTTCGAGGAGGGCGGCTACGACGCCCTGTCGGTGGCAGACACCGCCGCGAAGCTGAACGTCTCCCGGTCGACGCTCTACCGGACGGTGTCGACCAAGAGCGAGCTGCTGGCCATTCTCTTCGACCGCAGCACGAGGCGGATCACGGAACAGGCGCGTGCTCTGACGGAGCGGCACCAGGACGATCCGGCGGAGCTCTTTCGACAGGCCGTCCGGTTGCAGATCGATATCGCCGTGCGCATGCACCGGTACCTGCCGGTGTTCTTCGGTGGGGGAGACCTGCCGGACGACGTGTACAAGCAATGGCGGCCCTTCAGTCGCGACTTCGAGCAGCTCTGGGTGGACGTGGTGCGAGCCGCGATCGATGCGGGGGTGCTGGAGCCTTCCGACCCGGTCCTCACGTCCAGGCTGGTGAACGGAATGTGCATCTGGGTGGCGTACTGGTACAGACCGGACGGGCCTTACGATGCGGACGAGATCGCCGACGTGGCGATCGCGCTGATCCACACGAGATCCGGACGCGGAGACGGGTCGACGCCGAAGTAGGGGGTCTCGATCGGCTCTCGTGTCGTGAGGGGAAGCATTGATGCTGCCGATCGACCTGATTCGAGGGATGACGGAGGGGTCGACCCCGCTACCGCCGGTGGGATTCACCTTCGGCCTCCGTCCGTTCGACGTCGGCGACGGCACCGTCGGCGCAACGATGCCGGTGCACCGCGCCGGACCCCTGGACGGGGCCTCGGTGCTCGCGGACTTCGTGCTCGGCGCAGCGATCATGACGGTCCTCCCTGCCGACCACCGGATCAGGACGCTTCGCCTCCAGGCCTCGTCTGGCGCTGCTGACGCGCGGGGGGAGTTCCTCCACGCCACAGCAGCCGTGGAGTTCCCCTCCGGGGAGACGACCGTGAGTTCGGGGGCTCTGCACGACGAGTTCGGTACGCGGGTCGCCTCCGTCTCCTGTCGATGCGCTGTACGCCGGCGGCGCCAGGGCGGACACGGAGGTGCAGCCAAGGCCGAGCGCATGCCCACCCCGCCGTCGTCAGATCCCTTCGCGGCTCTTCACGTCCGACCTGTGACCCATGACCGTCTCGACGTGACCGCCGCGCCCGAGCTCGCCAACGCGGGGGGCACCCTCCAAGGTGGTGTGGTGATGGCGTTGGTGAGCGCCGCGGCATCGTTGGCCGCTGAGGGTTCCTCGACCGACATCATCGCCACTGACGTCGACGTGGCGTTCCTTCGTGGGTTGCCGGCGGTCGGCTCGACGATCACCGCCCGAACCGTTGTGGAGCATCGTGCCCCGCATCTCGTCGTGCTCCGCGTGACCGTCACCGGCGCGAAGGGTGATGCGGCGGCCCTTGGCCTGGTGACTCTGGCAAGGTCCACCGCGCAGTAGACGGCGCCTCGGCACGTGACGAGAAACGAACGTTCACGGTGGTCGGCCGGAGGCGTCACCCACCGGGATCCCGGTCGTTGTACGAGCATCGGAGTCCCCTGGTCGTCGGCCGACCTAACGGTGCGGCGCCCCCGCTCTCACGGCTCCCGACGAGGAGGTCGTCCATGTTCTCGAATTCGCGTGGCGTGATCGCGCGGCGAGCCCGCACAGTCGCGGTGACCGTCGGCGCGTCCGCGCTCTTCCTCGGTCTAGGTGTCGGCGCAGCGAACGCCGACCCGGCGACGCTCGGTGGCCAGCCGACACCTCCGATCACACCTCCCGCGGACCCTGATGTGGCAGGTCTCCTGATCACCTATGGACAGCAGTCCGTTCAGGGCGTCGTCGAAGAAGTGGGCATCATCGCTCAGCAGTACTGATTCCTTGTCGCGGTCGAGTGCTGGGTACTGGCCCCGTGAACCGCGCGTTCTCCCGCCAACAGGCCGGATCGAGGCACCGAGACGCTGCCCCGGGCCCATCGTGCCGAGGGCAGACTCAAGATGCGAACACGCACACGACCGGCGAAAACGACGGCGTGCCGAATCATCTGCGGGCTGCCGTCGACCCCCGCGCAGGTGACGTTGCGTTCAACAACGGTATCTTCGGCAACCAGGTCGATGCCCGTAGTGAGGTGGGTCATGACGGGGCCGGCAGCGGGTCCGCCGGCGGAGTACGCGATCCCGATCGACACGACGCGAGTGGTTCGTGACACGGAGGACCGCCTTGAGCGCCGCCGGTCCGCGACGTCGTCATCGGGACGGGTCCGAGCCTCGAGGCATTCCTGGCAGCAATCCGCGACCTCGCGTTGGGGAGCCCGAGGCGGCTGGCGCGGACTCCGACGATGCGCTATGTTCAGCGGGAACGATCGTTCACATGGCGGTTATCGTGGCGCGCGTGACGCGGTGGGTCCCGCCTCTGGACGTGAGCGTTCGGAGGGGTTGTTGTCCCCTGATGGCTCCCGGTGAGGTGGGCAATGAGAGCTTGGGTGAGCATCAAGGCAGGCTCGGGCGAGCAGATCGTGTCCGTTCAGGTCGACGGCGACGATCCCTTCGCGCTGATGGCGGTGGGCGACCACAGCGTGGCGCTGACGCGTGACGAGTGCCGGCGCCTTGGTGACGCGCTGCGTGCGGCGTCTCGGAAGCCGACTCCTCTTTGAGTCGATCGACCAGCCACGTCGCTCGATGCTCGCAACATCACGCAGAAGTTCGATGACCCGCAACGGGTCGGGCTGCGAGCACAGCCCGTTGGGGCCGTCGGCCGGCGGTCGCGTGGAGGAGGCAGCTCGATGGATCGTCATCTTCACGAATGGGGAGAGCCACCGTCCGAGGTCGGTCTCGGATCGCTCACGGTGACCATCGGCCGTAGCGACCTTCGGCAGCTGTCGTATCGGCTCGACGGACATCTGCTCGTCGCCGCAGCCAGTCGTCAGATCGCCGAGCTCACGGGTGGGAGAGCTGTGACCTACGAAGTTCTCCACCCGCACTTCGTGCCTCCCTCCGACCCCGCTCAGCTCTACGTCGCCCTTGCCGACACGGTCTACGCGCGCTGGGTGAATCTCCGGGAGCGGCCCGTCCACGGGGAGGGTGAGCCGAGGATCTGGGAACAGGCGCAGACCCTCGTGTCGCTGATCGGCTCGGAGAGGGAAGCCAGCTTGGTGGCAGAATTCCTCGAGGTCCCACTCGTCCTGTCGCACCGGTCGAGCGCCCGCCGTTAGCGGGGAGTGCGCGCGAGGCAGCTGCCCTCACGCCGTCGGGAGACGCCGTGAGGCTGCTCAAGAGCTGGTGGGATGCAATGGCGGAGAATCGAATCCACGAACTGGCCCGAGCCGCGGGAAGCACGGTCGGTGGTCGCGTGCGAGGAGCGCGACCTGCTGCTCGCCGCGCTACGCATCGGGCAGCTGGACGTCCACGGCGACACCCATCTGGCGAGCTCGCAGCTCATTCGGCGGCTCCTCGGTCGTGGCTGCACGATGGACGCGGTCGTCGAGGTCGTGACGAGCTGGGAAGACGGGCGCGATCACACCGCGGTTCTCGGGCTCGAGCGGGCCGTGTCCGAATTGTTCCTCCGAGAACCCGCTCAGACGGTCACGCGCGCAGACCTCGGCGGGCTCGTCGCCGGCGCCGACGGCGACCCACCCGACTCCGAGGAGCTGGTCGAGACCGCCATCGAGATCGGACTCGCGCAGCGGCGACACCCCATGGAAGAAAGCCGCCCGGTAGTCACGGAGGCAGCGCACGCGGCCCTCGACCAGCACCTCGACCAGCACCCCGATGCTGCTCTCGATGACTACGCCAGATGTCTGACACAGCATCACGCCGCGACAGAGTCCGGACGGGGACGACCCGTGGCGGCTCGCCGCGAATCAGGATAGGCGTCGCGACCGGGGGCCGCTGTCGGCGCACCGACCGGCGTCCCTCAGGCGCCGCGAAGCAAGGTGCGCCGCACGGTGAGAAAGGGTGCGCACGGAGACGACGCAACACGCGATGGCGTAGTAAGCAGGAGCCACAGGGTCGCCGGTGCTCTGGTCGCGCCACGGCGCGATAAGAGCTGCGGTACCTCCGGTGGCCGCCGTGGCGATGTTCAGGCCCAGCGACACCCCCGACAGCCTGACGGCCGGCGGGAACAGGGCGGGCGCCAGCACGCCGTTCGTCACGTGCACCATCGGCGCCCCGATGCCGAACACGAAGTAGGCGAACGCCGCGACGATCAGGACGTGCCCCCGCTCATCAGGGTCAGGGCCGGGACGGCGGTCAACGTGATCAGGAGCAGCCCGAAGAACTGGACACGGAACGCGCCGTAGCGATCGGCCGCTCTCCCGATGCTCGGGGCCGTCACCGTGAAGATGACGATGACGATCGCCGTCGTCACCCGACAGCTCCGGGATCGAACTCCCCGACGCGGACGAGGTGGATAGCGATATCGGTGAGGACCACGAAGCCGACGCCGTTGCGAGCCACACCGAGCCCGACGACCTGGAGGACCTGTCGCCAGTGAGATCGCAGGAGAGTCGTCAGCGGGGCCTTGGTGGCGTCGGTCGCGGAAGCAGCCTCGAACTGCTCGGGTTCATCGATCCGAGTCCGCGGCCACATGCAGACGAGGAGGAGCGGAACACCTAGCGATCCTCGGTCGCTGGGGCTTTGAGAGTTGGTCAGAGTTTCAGGCGGCCGCCGACGGTAGCTGTTCGTGTGCGAGTCGGGCGTCGATGTGCTGGTCGATGGTGGACGGCGGCGCGCAGCGCGGGTGGCGTTGCAGGTGCGCTGGTGACCAGCAGGGGTCTCAAGACGCGGTTGTGGACCTTGGTGTAGAAGATCGCGAAGGCGAGCCCGTCCGGGGTGAGCCGGTAGAGGTTGCGCCCGGGCAGGCGGGTGATCAGGCCGTTGCGGCGCAGTCGGGTCAGGTCGTAGCTGGCGCGGTTCATGCTGTAGGGCGCGGCGAGCAGGCCGGTCATCAAGGCACGGGGGCTCTTGTTGGTGATGTCGGAGACTGCGAGCGCGGTAGTGCACAAGGCGCCGGCCAGGGCTTGGACCCGAGGGTCGCCGAAGCGCAGGGCTGGGGCCCTCCGCCCGTCCACGGTGGTGGTCGGGTGCGCGATCCGCTCATAGGCTGGACTCGCGAGGACACAGCCCTGGCCGACACGTTCAGTCTCGAGCAGGCGACGGTTGACCGCACGGGCCTTGGTCTGCAGTTCGGGCAGGTTGTGCAGGCGGCGCTGGCAGCCCAGGTCGTGGGGGTCGTTGATGACGGTCTCCACGCGCATCGCGGGCCCGTCCTTGAGGTACTGCTTGATCCGGGAGTGGCGGTAGAAGGCGTTCACGGTGACCTCGGTCCGTCGGTGACGATCTTGGTCTTGAACGTGCCGGCGGCCTTGCGGCCCCGGGTCTGGTCGCGTCTGAAGATGAGCTCGACCTGCTCGGGGTGACCGATGTCGAGGTTGTCGGCGAGGTGCGATGGTCTGGGCCCGCCGGATCGGCACCGAGCGGGTGAAGGCGGCCTCGAGCTCGGCCAGCGAGGCGAGGCTCCGGCCGGCCAGGACGTGGTCGCGGATGATGGCGACCTGCCGCTCCACCCGGCGACCTGGGCCTGTGCCCCGGCGACGGTCTCGAAGCGGCGATGCAGCGCCGGCGCCCGCCCATCCGGGTCGGCCTCGAGCTCGAGGCGCCGACGGGCGTCACGGACGTAGTTCTTGACCCGCGTACGGCGGGAGGATCCCCATCATGAGGCTCGCCCATCATCCACATCGAGAGGAGCAGGGCCCTTTTCCGACCGTGTCGGTCACCGAAACGCCCGATCACCAGTCCGCCGATCGGGCGGACCAGATACGCGGAAGCGAACACGGCAAGGGTGGCCAGCAACGCGTCTGGTCGCCGCCCGGAAAGACGACCGGACTGATCACGACGGCGAGGTAGCCGTAGACGGTGAGGTCGTAGTATTCGACGATCGTGCCGAGGGATGCGGCCACCAGACCACGTCGTTGCCGGGAGCCGTCGGTCGCCGTCGTCGTCGAGGGTTCCTCGGGCAGTTGCTCACTCACGAGGACCTGCCGTCGCGTCGGAGGGCCTGAAACGGTTCGTCATGTACTCCGCTGGAGATCATCTGACCGCGCTGGGATTCGGTGCTCCGCTTCGATTCCCGCGGAGCGGCCGACACCGGCGCACGAGGATGCCGCGCTCGTCGCGCGGCGCCATCGCGCACTCGTGCCGACGGCGACCGCTCGAGAACGCGACCCGCGCCAGGGCGGGCGCAACGCGGCGTCAGTCGTCGAAGACGACGACACCCCGGACGATCTGACCCTCCCTGAGCTCCCGGTACGCCTGATCGACCTGGTCGAGCGTGTACCGCTTCGTGATCATCTCGTCGAGCTTGAGCTGGCCGGCCGCGTACATCCGGGTCAGCAGCGGAATCGTCGTGTAGGGACTACCCATGCCGAACAGGGCGCCCTGCAGGCGCTTCTGGGACATCGTGAACTCGAGCAGGTTGATCGGCACCGACGAGTCCTGGTAGTTCCCGGCGGCCGTGGTCACGACCGTGCCGGCCTTGCGGACGAGACGCAGGGCCTGGTCGACGTGGTCGGGTTGGATGACGCCGACGGTGATCATGATCGAGTCGGGGCCCTGGCCGTTGGTGAACGGCGCCGCGATCTCCGCAGCCTCGGCGAGGGTCTCCACGCTGTGGGTGGCGCCGAAGTCCAGGGCGCTCTTGCGCTTGTACTCATTGGTGTCGACGGCGATCACGTTGGTCGCCCCGGCGTGCACCGCTCCCTGGATGGCCGCGGTCCCGATGCCGCCCGCCCCCATCACGACGACCGTCTGGCCGGGTCGGACCTGGGCGGCGTTCACCGCGGTTCCCCAGCCGGTGCCGATGCCGCACCCGATGAGACAGAGGGGTACCAGCGGCAGGTCCTTGGGCACCTTGACCGCGGAGTTGACGCTGATCGTGGAGTACTCGCTGAAGGTCCCGATGCCGCCGTACTGCCCCACGGGGACGCCGTCGAGGGCGAGGCGGAAGCTGGTCGGGTCGTCGAAGCGCGAGCCGACCATGATGTACTGGCCCAGATCGCAGAGGTTCTGCATGCCGGCCGCGCACCACCGGCAGTGCCCGCACGCCGGCAGGAAGGCGAAGATCAGGTGGTCGCCGACCTCCCAACCCGGTGTGTTGGGCCCGACCTCGACGACGACGCCCGAGCCCTCGTGGCCTCCGACGAAGGGGTAGTGCCCCCATGGGATGTCGCCCTGAGCCGTGTGGTCATCGGAATGGCACAGGCCCGACGCGGAGAGCTTCACGGTCAGCTCCCCCACTCGCGGCGGTTCGAGGTCGAGTTCGGCGGTCTCGTACCGACCGGGACTGGTTCGCAGGATGGATGCACGTGTCTTCATGGATTGTCCTTCGTGGAGGGCCCGAGATGGGCGGTTCTCTGTGGCGCGGAGGTAGCGAGCGTGCGGTGCCCCGTCCCGAGGAGGGGTTCGACGAGGAGGTCAGCGCTCCGGAGCGACCGGAGCGGGTGCCTGTGCCGCCGGGGCGACAAGCGTGCCGAGGGCGGCCAGCGCGGCACGATAGAGCTCGGCGATTCCTTCGGCGAGTGCCGCTTCCTCGTCGGCGTCCGCAGCCTCGAGACTCGCGGTCCAGATGACCTCGGAGCCCTCCGCGTGATCGGCGACGTGAAAGCGGGATTCGTAGAAGGACAACGGCACCGGGCCGGACTCGTAGCGATAGACGTAGAACCGCCCGGCATCATCCTGTTCCAGGATGCGTTCGGTGGCGCTTCCTCCGCCGACGAGCGACGCATGCCGCACGTCGCCTTCCATGTGGGAGCGTTCGATGTTCGGTATCCACTCGGCGACGTTGCCGACGTCACGGGCAACGGCCCACACCGCGCTCGGAGGTGTTCTGATCACCAGTGACTCGCGGATCTGGCGCAATCTTGTTCACTCTCTCCGTCTCGAGGTCACGCGCTCGCGGACCGACTGGTGGCGCGGAACCCCTCGTAATCGTCGTCCGCGACCTTCTGGATGTGAGCGCCGTAGACGTCGAGCCCGCCGATGTAGACCATGAAGACGCGCTTCTTCCCTTCGACGTTCGCTCCCGTGTACCAGGAGGCTGCAGAAGGAAAGAGGGTCATGTCCGCGACCTCGTTCACGTGGGACACCCAGTTGTTCTGCGCCTCACGAGTCGGTTCGAGGGTGGACAGCTCCTGTGAGCGAACGTGGTCGATCGCCCTCGTGATCCACTCGACGTGCTGTTCGATCGACACCGACATGTTGGACAACACGCTCGGGCTCAGCGGGCCGGTCACCGTGAACAAGTTCGGGAAGCCGGCCATGGCCAGTCCGAGATAGTTCTGCGGGCCCTCCGACCACTCGTCCCGCAGGGCGACGCCGCCGCGTCCGCGGATGTCGATCGCGCCGAGGGCCCCCGTCATGGCGTCGAACCCGGTGGCGTAGACGATGGCATCGACCTCGTGCACTTTCTCGGTCGTCTGCACGCCGTTCGTGGTGATTCCGACCAAGGGTGTACTGCGCAGGTCGACGAGATGAACGTGAGGGAGATTGTACGTTTCGTAGTAGTTCGTCTCCAACACGATGCGCTTGGTGTAGATGGGATAGCTGGTCGGGCACAGCGCCTCCGCGACCGCCGGATCGTCGACGCGCTCGCGGATCTTCTCCCGGACGAACTCGGCTGCGGTCTCGTTCGCGTCGGGGTCGGTGATGATGTCGTGGAACTTGGTGATGAGGCCGTTGGTCGCGCCCTCCTGGTATCCACGCTCGAAAGCCTCGGTCCGCTCCGTGGCGTCCACCTCGAGGGCGGACTTGGTCGGGACCGGGGAGGGCAGCCCGAAGTTGGAGTCTCGCTGCGCCGAGCGCCAGGCGCGATAGTTCTCCTTACGCTCGAGGATCTCGCCCTCGTCGAGCGGGCGATTCCAGCAGGGCACGGCGAAGGCCGGCGTGCGTTGGAAGACCGTCAGCTCGCGCGCCTCCCTGGCGATCTCGGGGATGACCTGGATGCCCGAGGAGCCGGTGCCGATCACCGCGACCCGCTGGTCGGTGAAGTCCACGCCGTCCACCGGCCAGCGTGACGTGTGGTGACTGGCCCCGAGGAAGAGATCGGTGCCTGGGATCTCGGGCATCTTGCTCGATGTCAGGCAACCCGTCGCCATGATCACGAACTGGGCCCGGACGCTTTCGCCGGAGTCGGTGGTGATCTGCCAGCGTTCCGATCTCTCATCGAACACGGCCGATACGACCCGGGTGTCGAAAGAGATGTCCTCGCGAAGGGAGAATCGGTCCGCAACGTGTGAGAGGTACCGTTGAATCTCGGGCTGGGCCGGATACTTCTCGGTCCACTCCCATTCCTGTTCGAGCTCGGGGGAGAACGAGTAGCAGTAGGACATGCTCTCGACGTCGCAGCGCGCACCGGGATACCTGTTCCAGTACCACGTGCCGCCGACGTCGCTGCCGGCTTCGAAGAGTCGGACCCGCAGGCCGAGGCGGCGCAACTGGTGGAGTTGGTACAGCCCGCCGAATCCGGCTCCGACCACTACGGCGTCGATCACCTTCGTCTTCCCTCCATCGCGTTGGGGCGTGTGACGGTCGCGGTGGGTGCTCATCGCGTCGATGACGCACTCGATGGGGCCTGGAGCAGTTCGGCGAGCTGGGCGCAAACATATTCGAGAGCGGTGGCGGCACCGGGAAGCACGTTGACCATCCCGAAGAATCCGTGCATCTGACCGGCGAATCGACGACGCCGTGTCGGGACCCCCGCTTCCTCGAGCCGTTCCGCGAACGCTTCGCCCTCGTCGCGGAGAGGATCGTGCTCCGCTGTCACCACGATGGTGGGTGGAAGCCCGGCCAGGTCGCCGGCCGACAGCGGAGTCAGGTCCGGGTGCGCCCGCTCGCTCTGGGTGGGCGCGTAATGGTCCCAGAACCACATCATGGATTCGCGCGTCAGCATGAGCTGGTTGGAGGGGTCGAGGTAGCTGGCTGTCTCGAAGTCCGCGGCCGTCACGGGATAGACGAGCACCTGCGCCGCGAGTCGAGGCCGGCCCCGGTCCCGACACCGCAGCGCGGTCACCGCCGCAAGGTTGCCGCCCGCGCTGTCGCCCGCCACGACGAGCGGGAGGTCGCCGTTCGTGTCCGACGACTCGGCGACCGCGCACAGTGCCGCCCACGCGTCGTCGACGGCCGAGGGATACGGGTGCTCGGGTGCGAGTCGGTAATCGACGAGCTCCACGACGGAGCGAGATTGCTCGGCGAGCTTGCGCGCCAGTGTGTCGAACTCGTCGAGAGTCCCCAGCACCCAACCACCGCCGTGGAAGTAGACGATCGTCGCCTGGATCTCGCCGTGCGGCACGTACCGGCGGATCGCGACGAGATCGCCGCCGGTGGTCGCCACCTCGCGCTGCGACACCGACGCCATGTCCGGACCGGCCCCGAAGAGATCCTTGAGGCCGGCGGTCATGGCTCGCGCCTCGGTGGGGGTCGACTCGTGCATGGGGGTGGCGCCGCTCTGCGCCATCTCGGTCAGGAACCGACTGGTCGCATTGTCGATTGCCATGCGCAGCTCATCTCGGTTGCGGGAACGGGGCCAGATCGGCCGACCCTGCGGGCGCCGGCAGCTCGATGGCCGGGCGAGCCGTGTCTCGGTCGGAACGTCGAGGGCGAACAGCTCTGACATGAGACCCTGCTCACCTGAGGGTTAAAAGTCAAGGGTGTTAAACAGGATACCTAGGGTTTCAGTTGACGGCCGGCGTTCGCCGCGCCGCCGCGCGTGTCCGAGGGGTGGGTCGAGCGAGGGAGCGACGAGGGTGTTCCTAGGTCGAGCGCTTCTCGATCTCGCCCGCGCGCTGCAACGTCTCCGCGGCCAGCTTGACGTGCGCGGCGTCGACGAGCCGGCCGTCGACGCCGGTCGCGCCGCGACCCGTGGCCTCGGCCTCGCGGTATGCCGCGATGTTCCTGCGGGCGGTCTCGACCTCCTCCGACGTGGGGGAGAAGACGGCGTTGGCGGCGAGGATCTGCGACGGGTGGATGGCCCACTTGCCGGAGAAGCCGAGGGCGGAAGCACGCGCGGCTTCCTCCGTGTAGCCGTCCAGGTTGCGGTAGTCGGGGTACGGCGCGTCGATGGCGAGAACACCTCCGATGCGCGCAGCGAGCGCGACGGAGGATCGGGCGTAGTGCCAGAAGTCGCCGGGATAGGCGACGGTGGGCGCGAAGTTGGTGTCGACGCGCGCGCCGAGTGAGACCGAGAAGTCCCCGGCACCGAAGATGAGCGCGTCGAGCCGGTCGGAGACCGTGGCGATCTCCCTGGCGTTGGCGAGTCCGGAGACGTCCTCGATGAGGACCTCGAGCCGGATGCGGCGAGGCAGGCTCAGCTTGCTCTCCACCTGAGTGAGCAGCGTGTCGACCCACCAGACATCTCGGGCGGCCGTCGCCTTCGGGACGATGATCGTGTCCAGGTTCTCTCCGGCGTGTGTCACGAGCTCGATGACGTCGTCGTGGCACCACTGCGTGTCGACACCGTTGATCCGGACCGCCCGTGTCGTCGTGCCCCAGTCGATGTCACGCAGCGCGCTGATCGCCTTCTTGCGGGCCGACTCGCGCTCGGCGGGCGCGACCGCGTCCTCGAGGTCGAGGAACACCAGGTCCGCTCCCGCCCCGGCGGCTCTCTCGAACATCCAGTCGTTGCTGGCCGGGGTGGCGAGCTCGGAACGTCGGAGTCGCGGGGGCGCGGCATTCTCGGTCATCAGATCGCTCCCTGCGCGTAGAGGTCGTCGATGTCGGGGTCGCCCAGCCCCAGCACCTCGGTGAGTACCTCGCGCGTGTGCGCTCCGAGCGGCGGGCCGAGGTGGTCGATGCGGCCCTCCGTCCCCGAGAGCCGCGGCACGGGGCCCTGGACGAGCAGACTGCCCAACTGCTCGTCGGAGACCCGGCGGAACACCTCCCGCGCGACCATCTGCTCATCGGCCACGAGATCGGTCACGTCGTACACCGGGGCGGCCGCGATCTCCGCGGCGTCGAACACGCTCATGGTCTCCTCGAGGGAGTGCTTCGCGACCCAGCCGGCGACCACCTCGTCGACCTCGTCGGCGCGGGCGAGGCGGCGCTGGGCGTCGGCGAAGTCCGGATCGTCCGCGAGATCGGCGCGACCGATGGCACGGAACACCCGCAACGCCACGCTCGGGGCGCTACCCGACATCGCGACCCACCGACCGTCCGAGGTCTGGTAGGTGTTGCGCGGCGCCGAGATGTCCCACTTGTTGCCGGCTCGCCGTGGGACCACGGCCGTCTGGTCCCAGGTGACCAGCGACTGCTCGAGCAGCCGAGCGAGCGGATCGAGCAAGTTGACGTCGACGAGCCGGCCGCCGGCGCCGTTCACATCCCGGTCGTAGAGTGCCATCATGACGGCGTAGGCGGCGTTCAGGGACGCCACGCCGTCGGCGAGCATGAAGGCCGGCAGGGTGGGAGGGCCGTCGGCCTCGCCGGTGAGGTGGGCGAAGCCGCTCATCGCCTCGCCGAGTGTGCCGAATCCCGGGCGCTCGCTCTTCGGCCCCGTGAGCCCGTAGCCCGTCACGTGCAGCATGACGACGTCGGGGTGGTCGGCCGAGAGCCCTTCGTAGTCCAGGCCCCAGCGGCGCAGCGTGTGGGGCCGGGTGTTGGCGACGACGACGTCGCAGTGTCGAGCCAGGCGCCGCGCGAGGGACTGGCCTTCGACGCGGCGCAGATCCGTCGTCACCGAGCGCTTGTTGCGGCCGACGCTCTTCCACATCAGCCCCACGCCACCGCGCTGTGCGCCCCAGCCCCGGATCGCATCGCCGGTGCCGGGTGGTTCGATCTTGATCACGTCGGCGCCGAACTCCCCGAGATAGGTGGCCGCCAGCGGCGCCGCCGCCAGCGAAGCCATGTCGAGGACGCGGACGCCGCGCAGGGGGAGCTCAGGCATGCTGGGACGCGCTCTCCGGGGTGACGATCCGCTCGGGGCGCGGGAGGCCGAGGGTCTCGCGCAGGGTGGTGCCGGGGTACTCCGAGCGGAACGAGCCACGGCGGCGCAGGTGCGGCACGGCCATCCGCACCACGTCCTCGAAGGCGCCGGGGAAGTGCGTGGCGGCCAGGACGAACCCGTCGCAGGCCTCCGCCTCGAACCAGTCGTGCATCTGCTCGGCGACCTGCTCACCGGTGCCCACGAACCGCGGGCCCTGCAGCAGGGTGGCCCGGTGGGCGGCCAGCGTTCGCAGGGTGAGATCGTTCCCGCTGGTGTGCTTGCGGACCCCCTCGACAAGCCCGCGGATGCCGGTGATGGAGCTGATCATCTCGTCGGTGACGATGTCGTCGAGGGAATGTGTCGAGAAGTCGTGGTTCGTCAG
Source organism: Actinomycetospora sp. 2LY8.5 (assembly GCF_057180585.1). Taxonomy (NCBI): domain Bacteria; kingdom Bacillati; phylum Actinomycetota; class Actinomycetes; order Pseudonocardiales; family Pseudonocardiaceae; genus Actinomycetospora; species Actinomycetospora sp. 2LY8.5. The sequence goes on along the minus strand of NZ_JBXUHE010000029.1, from coordinate 24,881 downwards.
TTCGGCGAGCAGCGCGAGCGACGCCATGGGGTGCACGAGCTGCTCGAGGAAGATCTCTTCCTTCTCCTTGGCGATCGCCTCGCTCTCCCCGACCACGGTGTAGGCCATCGGCAGGATGCGCACCGCGTCGGGTGTGCGGCCGGCGCCGGCGATGCGGTCCTTCTGGTCGCGGTAGTGCTCAGCGGCGACCTCGCGGCTCGGGTCTCCGGTGAAGATCAGCTCGGCCCAGCGCGCGGCGAAGTCCCGGCCCCTCCCCGACGAGCCGGCCTGGAGGAGGACGGGGCGCCCCTGGGGAGACCGGGGCACGGTCAGGGGGCCGCGTACGTCGAAGTACTCACCGTGATGGTGCAGCTCGTGGACCTTGGTCGGATCGGCGAAGATCCCACCTCGCCGATCGCCGATGATCGCGTCGTCCTCCCACGAGTCCCACAGGCGGGCGACGACGTCCACGAACTCCTCGGCGCGGTCGTAGCGCTCGTCGTGGCCCAGATGGATCTCCTGGCCGAAGTTGCGCGCCTCGGCGTCGTTCACGCTGGTCACGATGTTCCAGGCGCTGCGCCCTCGGGTGAGCTGGTCGAGCGTCGCGAAGGTTCGAGCGACATGGAACGGCGGGTAGTAGGTCGTGGAGTAGGTTGCACCCAGCCCGAGGTGGGTGGTGGCGGCGGCGCAGGCACCGAGCACGGCGGTGAGATCGAGCTTGATGGGGCGCGCGCCGTAGCGCACGGCGTCGTCGGTGGAGTTGCCGTAGATCGCCGGCATCGCGAGGCGGTCGTCGAAGAACATCAGGTCGAAGGCGCCCTCCTCGAGGACCCGGGCGATGCGCTGGTAGTAGCGCAGGTCCAGGAAGTCCTCGGAGGCGGACGGATACCGCCAGGATCCGGAGTACACCGACACGTTGGAGGCTTGCAGGAACGCCACCAGCGACATCTGGTCCGATCGAGCCATCAGGTCTCCTTCAGTAGTGATCCACGAATCTCGGGATCGATCTGGGTGCGCGGCACCGAGCCGACGGTGCTCGGCGCCGCTCACTCACCCGATGGCCGCAGGTGCGAGCTGGCCTCGTCGTCCGCGCGACGCCAGATCTCGACCGCCATCGGGTCCTCGCCTTCCTCGAGGATGTGCCCGACCAGGCCGATCGCGCGGGCCATCACGCCCAGCCCCCGTACGGCCCGCACCGGCAGGCCGAGCTCGCAGGTCAGGGCGCCGATCGCGCCGGTGGCGTTGCAGGGCAGCTCCTTGTGCAGCGCCCGACCCCCCGCCAGGGAGACCCGCGTCATCAGCTCGACGTAGCGCCCCGCGAGCCCGTTCTCCTCGGCGAGCTCGAACAACCGGGGAGCGCGGGGATCCACCGGCTTGTGGAACGGGTGACCGATCCCGGGCACGGGTGCGCGGCGGTCCCGGTGCTCGGCCACGATCGAGTCGGCGAGCTCGTCGAGGTCGGACGTGCCGTCGTCGTCGGCGAGAGCGTCGTGGAGCATCCTGGCCGCGCCCTCGGTGCTGCCGACGAAGACGCTCCCGAGTCCACACAGGCCCGCCGCCACGGCGGCCTGCAGCGACTCGGGCGCGCCGGCGTAGGTCAGTCGAGCCGCCAACGCGCTCGGGGTCAGGCCGTGTTCGACCAACGTGATCAGCACCGCGTCGTAGACACGCGCCGCGGCGGGGTCGGGACGCCGTCCGGTGAGCTGGAGGAAGGAGAACTCGGCCAACGAGAGGTGTCCGAGTATCTCCTCGGGGAGGTCGTAGCCCCGGACGACGATGCGGTCGGGTGAGCTCCACGCGATCTCGGAACGGATCGGGGAGGGGGAGTAGGCCACCGGGGTCCTTTCGTCGTGCGGTCCAGGCCGGCCCGATGCCCGTGCAGGTCGTGGAGCCGGTCGTTCGATGCTTGGCATCTTTCGGACCGGTCAGGCCCGCGGCCCACCGGCGACGTAGATCACCTGACCGGAGACGAAGCCGGACTCCTCCCCGGCGAAGAACGACACGGTGTTGGCGATGTCCTCGGGCTGCCCGGCCCGCTGGACCGGGATCTGGGCGGCCCGCTCGGCGAGGTACTCCTGCCAGTCCTGGCCGATCCGCGCTGCCGTCGCCATGGTCATCTCCGAGGCGATGAAGCCGGGTGCGACACAGTTCGCGGTGATCCCGAAGCGGCCGAGCTCGATCGCGAGGGTCTTGGTGAATCCCTGCATCCCGGCCTTCGCCGCCGAATAGTTGACCTGTCCCCGCTTGCCGAGTGCCGCGGTCGAGGAGAGGTTGACGATCCGGCCCCAACCCGCGTCGACCATGTGCTTCTGACAGGACCGCGTCATGAGGAACGAACCCCGGAGGTGGACACCCAGCACGGCGTCCCAGTCGTCCTCGGACATCTTGAACACGAGGTTGTCCCGGGTGATGCCGGCGTTGTTCACCAGGACGGTCGGCGGACCGAGTTCGGCCGCCACCCGGTCGACCGCCGCGGTGACGGCGCCAGAGCTGCTCACGTCAGCCCCGATCGCGATCGCCCGTCCGCCGTTCTCGCTGATGGCGTGCGCGGTTGTCTTGGCGGAGGACTCCTCGAGATCGACCACTGCGACGGCCATCCCGTCGACAGCCAGGCGCTTCGCGGTGGCGGCACCCAGGCCACGGGCTCCTCCGGTCACGACGGCGACCCGTCCGGCACTACTAGGGGGCACAGGTGGTGTTCCTCTCGCTTGGTGATGTTGCTCGTGGCGCTTCACACGTTTGCTGACTCGCGCGTCAGAAGCGCTCGATGACGGTCGCGGTGCCCATCCCGCCTCCGGTGCACATCGCCACCATCGGATGGCCGAGTGCGATGGAGCCGCCGTTGACGTTCACGCGTTCGTGTTCGAGCCCAGGTCGGTCGCGGCCTGCAGGACCACGGTCGCGATGTCGGAGCCGTGATCGCCGATGTTCGAGGCGTTGCCCGCGATCACATCGTCGATGTCGGCCTCATCGAACCCTGTGCGCTGCTGTAGGGCCCGGAGCGTCTGGGCCAGCAGTTCCTGGGGATGCAGATGGTGCAGCGCACCGCCGGGGCGCCCCTTGCCACGCGGGGTCCGGACACCGTCGACGAGCCACGCCTCCCGCTCCGTCATCGGCCGAGAACCTCCGGGCTCGCGTAGACCGACTGGTACTCCAAGAACGCGTCGATCCCCTCGGGGCCGAGCTCGCGGCCGAGACCGGAGGCCTTCATCCCCCCGAACGGCGCTCCCAGGTCGACATCGAAGTAGTTCACTCCGGCGGTGCCGGTCCGCAGTCGCCGCGTGAGCTCGAGACCGTGGCGCTCGTCGGAGGTCCAGACCGAGGCGGCGAGGCCGTACTCCGAATCGTTGGCCAGGGCCACGGCATGCGACTCGTCGTCGTAGGGGATGACCGCCAGGACGGGCCCGAAGACCTCCTCCCGGGCGAGCTGCTGGTGGTTGTCGACGTCGGCGAACACCGTGGGCTCGACGAACCAGCCCCGGTCCTGGGTGGCGGGGCGCCCGCCCCCGGCGATCAGCCGCGCACCGGACTGCCGCCCGATGTCGATGTACTTGAGCACCCGCTGCATGTGCTCGCGGCTGGCCATCGGGCCGCAGGTGGTCGCGGGATCGAGCGGGTCGCCGACGACGAGATCAGCACAGACCTGGCGCAGGACCTCGAGGACGTCGTCGTACCGTGACCGGGGCGCCAAGATGCGTGACTGCGTGGTGCAGTTCTGCCCCGCGTTGAGGAACGACGCCGTCGCCAGGCCCTTCCGCAGCACCTCGGGGTCGACGTCGTCGAGCACGATGGCGGCCGACTTCCCCCCGAGCTCCAGCGTGCAGCGTCGCACCAGTCGGCCGCACTCGGCGCCGATCTCGCGCCCGGTGGCGGTGGAGCCGGTGAAGGAGATCATGTCGACCTCGGGGTGCCGGACGAGCGCCTCGCCGGCCTCGCGGCCGCCGCCGACGATGTTCAGCACCCCGGGCGGAAGCCCGGCCTCGAGGGCGGCGTCCGCCAGCACGTAGGGGTCGAGCGAGGTCTCCAGGGGAGGCTTGAGGACGACCGTGCACCCGGCGGCCAGCGCTGGCGCGATCTTGAACATCGCCTGGATCTGGGGGCCGTTGAAGGCCATCATCGCGCCCACGACGCCGACGGGCACGCGGCGAACCGTGGTCGAGCCGGAGGCACTCGGACGGACCTCTTCGAGCTCGAGGCCCTCCACGACATCGGCGTACATGTTCAACAGCGCGCCAGGGGCCACACCGTTGGCCAGGCTGGACATCCCGATCGGGCAGCCGTTCTCCCGGGTGACGAGTTCGGCGGTCGACTCGGCCCGCTTGCTCAGCGCCTCGGCGAAACGCCGCATCGTGGCGGCACGCTCGGTCGCGGTGGACCGTCCCCAGGGTCCGGTGTCGAGCGCGGCACGGGCGGCGATCACGGCCGCGTCCACGTCGGCCGGCCCTGCGATCGCGGCCCGGCCCAGCAGGGACTCGGTCGCGGCTTCGAGCGCCTGGTGGGTCTCGTCGCCACTCGGGCGGACCCAGCCACCCCCGATGAAGAACTCACGGCGGTCCGAGCTGACCGCGACCTCTGCTGTCATCGTTGACTCTCCTGTTCGGGCGCGGCGTCGACCCGGAGCGAGGCTCCGTGACGGCTTCACCGGAGCTCGTGCGTCTCATGGCGACCACTGATACCTTACATCCTGCATTCTTCACTTCTGACTGGTCAAGTCGCCGCCACCGCGGTGGAAGGACCCATGAGGACCCCGGCGCGCGAGCCCCGACAGGGCGGAGGAGTTACTGGTGAGCCCGTTGCAGGGAGTGCGTGTCCTCGAGTTCGCCAGTATCGGTCCGGGGCCGTTCGCGGGTCTGCTGCTGAGCCGGCTCGGGGCCGACGTGCTGCGACTCCGGCGCCCCGGCCGCAACGACCACCCGGTGAGGACGACGGGAGCTTCGGCGACCGCGGAGGGGCGACCGGCGCTCACCGTGGACCTGAAGTCGTCGACCGACCGCGAGTTCGTGCTCGATCTCGTCGGGTCCGTGGATGCCGTCATGGAGGGGATGCGGCCAGGCGCGATGGAACGTCTCGGGCTCGGCCCGGACGTGCTGATGCGGATCAACCCCGCGCTCGTCTACGCCCGCATCACCGGCTACGGGCAGGACGGGCCGCTGGCCGACCATCCGGGCCACGACATCAACTACCTGGCGATCTCCGGGGTGCTCGGAGCTCTCGGCCGGACCGACGAGCGCCCCGCCTTCCCGATCAACCTGCTCGGTGACTACGCGGGCGGCGGCGCCCTGGCCGCACTGGGTGTCCTGGCCGGCGTGCTGCAGTCCCGAGGGTCCGGTCGAGGGCAGGTCGTGGACGCCGCGATGATCGATGGTGTCGCCCAGCTGGCCACCAGCATCTTCGGGTTCGTCTCGGCCGGATCGTGGGGCCCCCGGGGGACCAACGTGCTGGACGCGGGGGCGCCGTTCTACGACGTCTACGAGACCGCCGACCGACGGTTCGTGGCCGTCGGGGCGATCGAGCCCGCCTTCTACTCGGCCCTGCTCGACCTGCTCGGCATCGACCGGTCCGCCGCGCCCCAGTGGGACCGGGATCGTTGGCCCGCGCTCAAGGAGCGTTTCGCGGCGACGTTCCGCGACCGCCCGCGCGACGAGTGGGTCGCCCGAGCGGCTCCCGAGGCCTGCGTGACACCGGTGCTCGACCCCACCGAGGCGCCGACCCACCCCCATCACCGCGCCCGCGAGAGCTTCGTGCAGCAGGGCGCCTGGACCTTGCCCCGCAGCGCCCCCCGCTTCAGCGGGACCGACGACGCGGATCGGTGGCCCACGACCGCGGAGGAGATCCTGGCCGACTGGGGTGTCAAGCCCGAGCGCATCGACGAGATGTGCGCTCGGGCCCAGGGCTGACCATCCACCACCGAGCGCCACCGTGCGTCACCGTGCGGCCAGCCCGGTACGCGACGCAACCCCCGGGCTGTTCCGAGGAAGGAGATGTCCGTGACCACCTCGAGCGCGTCAGACCTCATGCGGTTCCGCGAGGGAGTTCGAGACTGGCTGTCCGCCCACGACCCCGCACGGGGAGACGCGGACGCGAACGATCTCGAGGTGGCCAAGACCTTCCAGGCTGCGCTCCACGATGCCGGCTATGCAGGTATCACGTGGCCCGTGGAGTACGGCGGTCAAGGTCTCGGTCAGCAGGAACAACAAGCTTTCTCCGACGAAGCGTCGTCCTACGATCTGCCGGTCGGTCCCTTCACCATCGGGATCGGGATGTGCGGGCCGACTCTTCTCGACCTCGGCACGCGCGAACAGCGCGAACGCTACATCCGCCCGCTGCTGCGTGGCGAAGAGATCTGGTGCCAGCTGTTCTCCGAGCCCGGCGCCGGGTCCGACGTCGCCAGCTTGCAGGCGCGCGCGGTCAGACAGGGGGACGGCTGGTCGCTGAGTGGCCAGAAGGTGTGGACGAGCAGCGCCCAGTGGGCCGACTTCGGGGCCGTGCTCGCGCGTACCGATCCCGACGTGCCCAAGCACCGGGGACTGACCATGTTCATCCTCGACATGAACGCTCCCGGGGTCACCGTGCGCCCGCTGGTCGACATGACCGGCGAGGCGCCCTTCAACGAGGTCTACCTCGACGGCGTCGAACTCGGCCCCGACGCCGTCCTGGGCGAGATCGACGACGGCTGGCGCACCGCGATGACCATGCTCGGCCACGAGCGCATGACCATCAGCGGCCTTCGCCATCGCCGCAGCCGTGGCCTCCTGTTCTCATCGCTCGTCGAGCGAGCTCGCCGCGGCGGGGCGACGTCGGATCCGGCCGTCCGCGAACAGCTCGCCGACCTCTACGCCCACGAGCGCGCGCGCGACCTGTTCACCATGACGATGCGCGAGGAAGCCGCGGCGGGCCGTCCCCCGGGAGCACGCGGCTCGGTGGGCAAGCTCTCCGGTGCGCTGTTGCTCTGGCGGGCGGTGCAGACAGCCACCGAGATCGCCGGAACCGACCTCATCGCCTGGGATGACGATGACCCCGACGCCCAGGAGCTCGCCCGCAACCTCTACGCGGCCCCCGCCAGCAGCATCGCGGGCGGCACCAACGACATCCAGCGCAACATCATCGGCGAGCGAATCCTCGGCTTGCCGCGAGAACTGCAGGTCGATGTCGCCACCCCGTTCCGCGACCTCAAGGTGGGCACACAGAACGACCGCGAGGCCGAGACCGGCCGAAGGACCACGACCGGAGGGACCTCACGATGACCCAGTTGCTCACCGACGAGCAGGCCGATTTCCGTGATGCCGTCCGGGACCTCCTCCTCGATCTCGCGCCGTCGTCGGCCACCCGCAGCGCCATGGATTCGGCGCCAGGGTTCGACCGGGTGTTGTGGCAGAAGCTGGCCGGGATCGGCGGGACCGGCCTGGTCGTGCCGGAGTCCCTCGGCGGCGCGGGGGCCGGACACGTCGAGCGCAGTGTGGTCAGCGAGGAGCTCGGGCGGACCACGGCCGCCTCACCGTTCCTCGGCTGTGCCGTCCTGGCCGTCGATCTCCTCCAGGCCCTCGACGACGACGCCGCCCGCCGTGAGCTGCTGCCGGCGATCGCCGCCGGGGAGAGCATCGTCGCGGTCGCCGTCGCGGAGGGCGCGAGCGAGCGCGGAGTGCTCGGGGCCGACCGCGGACAGACCAGCGCCGCGAGGTCGACGAACGGCTGGACCATCCGAGGGCGGAAGGCGCCGGTCGTCGACGCCGACGCCGCCGACGTGCTGCTCGTGCACGCGCGCACCCCCGACGGGCCGGCCTTCTTCCGGGTGCAGGCCCGCGACGCGGGCGTGCACCGCACCAGGCTCCGCACCTTCGACCCGACCCGCCGCGTCAGCCGGATCGACCTGGAGGACGTGCCGGCGACTCGGCTCGACGGCGACGCCGAGCGGGCCCTGACCGAGGTCGGCGACCTGGCCGCGGTGGCGCTCGGAGCAGAACAGGTCGGCGGCATGCAACGAGCGGTCGAGATGACGGTCGACTACGCCAAGGTTCGTGTCCAGTTCGGGCGCACGATCGGGTCCTTCCAGGCGGTCAAGCACGCCTGCGCGGACATGTACTGCACGTCGGAACAGGCACGAGCGGCACTGCGCCACGCGGCCTCGACGGCGGACCTCGATGCGGCCGAGCTTCCCCTCGCCGCGGCTCTGGTTCGAGCCTACGTGGGACCGGCCTACTTCTCCGTCGCCCGCGAGATGCTCGTGCGGCACGGCGGGCTCGGATACACCTGGGAGCACGACGCCCACCTGTTCTACAAGCGCGCCAAGGCCGATGAGGTGCTCCTCGGGTCCCCGCAGAGCCACCGTCGCCGCCTCGCGGACCTGTTGGGCGTGTGATGGCGCAGGCCATCCGCGCGCGCCGAGTTCCGCTCGTGCCCGCTCCCTGACCCGGGCCCGGTCCGGTGACCGCCCACCCGATCCCGACGAGGAGAATGATTCGACGTGGACGAGGTCCTGTACGACGTCAGCGAGGACATCGTTGTGGTCACCCTCAACCGGCCCGCGGCCCACAACGCGCTCAGCCGGTCCATGCTGCGGGCCCTCGACGAGGCCTTCGACCGTTTCCAGGCCGACGACACGTTGCGCGTGGCCGTGCTCACGGGAGCCGGCGAGCGGACGTTCTGCGCCGGGGGCGACCTCAAGGAGACGATCCCCGATCTCGTGGACGGCGACTTCTCGGTGGTCTCGGACGATCCCTCCACCCGCTTCCTGTCCCGGTGCCAGAAGCCCGTCGTCGCCGCGATCAACGGCGCGTGCATCGCGGGCGGCACCGAACTGATGCTCGGCACCGACCTTCGTGTCGCGGCCGAGACCGCGGTGTTCGCGCTCGCCGAGGTGCGGTGGGCGGTGATGGCGGCCGGGGGGTCGACGGTGCGCCTCCCTCGCCAGATCCCCTGGGCGGTGGCGATGGAGATGCTGCTCACCGGGGCCTCGTTGGATGCCCGGCGAGCCTACGACATCGGTCTGGTCAACCGTGTCGTCGCGCGTGAGGACGTCCTCGACACCGCGGTCGAGCTCGCCCGACGCATCGCGGCCAACGGCCCCGTGGCCGTGCGGAAGTCGAAGGAGGTGGCCGTGCGGACCGCCGACCTCGAACCGGCGTTCCGGCTCGAGGCCGAGCTGGCGCTCGAGGTCTTCGCGACCGGAGACGCGCGGGAGGGCCCACGGGCCTTCGCCGAGAAGCGCGTCCCTCGCTTCGAAGGTCGATGACACGGTCGGGGCCCGGGCGAGCGCCCACTAAGGTGTCGCCGGTGGACGTCGACTCCCCGCCGGGTGCGACCGTGCCCAGCGGGAAACGCGCCGAGATCCTGCATCTCGCGGCCGTGGAGTTCGCCGAGCGCGGGTACCACGCGACCACGGTCCGGGACCTCTCGCGCGTGGTCGGCCTCACCCAGCCGATGCTGTACTACTACGTGGGCAACAAGGAGCAGTTCCTGCTGTCGATCTGTGAGTCGCTGCTGGACTGGCACATCGCGGCGACCTCCGATCTCGCGCACGCCGTCGGACCGGCCCGCGACCGTCTCGTCGCGTTCATCGAGCGCGAGCTCACCGAGGCCGCGGGCCATCCCGCCGAGATCACGGTGTATCTCCGGGAGCGACGGATCCTGCCGCCGGAGATGCACACCGTCCTGCGCGACAAGCAGGAACGGCTCGAGGACACCCTGCGCTCGATCCTCGAGGACGGGGCCGCCGACGGCGACCTGACCTACGACTCGCTCGACCTGACCGCCGAGGCGATCTGGGCGTTGCTCAACGGCACCAGCGCCAATCCGGCGGCCATCGGCTCGGAGCAGCGGGTCGCGCGGCGGGCCGCCACCCTCGTCGCGCTGATCCTCGACGGCCTGCGGCCGCGCCCGACGTGACGAGCGCGGCCGCGGCCTCGTGAGGGGGCCGACCGCCTACTCGTGGACCGCGTTCTCCAGAGCAGGCACGACCGGATCCGGCCGCTCGGAGCGGGACGACGCGCCCGGTGACTGCGCGTCGTAGCTGGGGGTGAGCCCGAACCCGGCGCGCAGCACCTGCTTGCGGACCTTGCCCGTGGCGGTGCGCGGCAGGTCGTCGGCGAACTCCACGTATCGAGGGACCTTGTACGCGGCCATGCGCTCGGCGCACCACCGCACCAGGTCCGGCGCCTCCAGCGGCGTCGACCCGTCCACCGGCTTGAGGACGACCACGACCCGGACCTCTTCGTTGCGCAGCTCGTCGGGGGCCGGCAATGCGGCGACGTCGAGCACCGCGGGGTGAGCCCGGATGACCGATTCGACGTCGGCCGAGGAGATGTTCTCCCCGCCGCGGCGGATGATGTCCTTGTACCGATCGACGAAGTAGAAGTAGCCGGCCTCGTCCTGGCGAGCGGCATCTCCGGTATGGACCCAGCCGTCCCTGACGGTGGCGCTGGTGGCCTCGGGAGCCCGGAAGTACTCGCGGAACATCCCCGCCCGATGCTGGACGACGAGCTCGCCGGTCGAGCCCGCCGGGAGGTCCTGACCCGACTCGTCGACGATACGGATCCGATGCTCGCCCAGCGGGCGGCCGCAGGAGCCGGGCCGTCGCTCTCCCAGCACCGGGTTGGCCAGCACGATCCCGACCTCGGTCATGCCGTAGACCTCGACGAAGGTTGCCGCCCAGCGCTTCTCCAGGCGAGTCTGCGTCTCGGCGGGGCTGCCGGCGCCCCACAGCACCCGTAGCGGGTTGTCCGCCTCGAGGGGGTCCTGGCGCTTGTCGAGCAACGGCACCACGGAGCCGAGATAGCTCACGTGGGTGACGCCGTGCCGATGCACCGTCGGCCAGAACTCGGTGAGGCTGAACCGCGAACCGAGGACGACCTCGGCGCCCACGAGCAACGCGGCCGAGACGATCGTCTGGGCGTTGACGTGGAACAACGGGAAGACGCTGAAGTGCACGTCTCCCTCACGAAGGTCGATCGCACCGGCCAGTCCTCGACCGTTGACGACGAGCTGGCTCTGCGGCGCGACGGCCCCCTTCGGGCTCCCGGAGGTCCCGGAGGTGTAGAGGACCGCTGCGGTGTCCTCGTCGCGCACCGGCTCGAAGGCAGGGGCGGAGGCCGGGCCCGACCCGTCGAACCCGGCCACCGGGTCGTCGACGAGGAGCACCTGGTCGAGATCGGGAAGCTCACCCGCGATCGGGTCGATGACCGCCGGCCCCAGGACGCGATCGGTGAGGACCACTCTGGCCTGCGAGTTGCGCAGTGCGTAGGCGGCCTCCGCCGGCTTGTAGCCGGTGTTCAAGGGCACCGAGACGCCGCCCAAGCACGCGAGCCCGTGGAGCGCCGCGAGGTACTCGGGAGAGTTCGGCAGCATCATCGCGGCGACGTCGCCGGCCCGCACACCGGCGCGCGCCCACCCCGCGGCGGCCTTCTCACACAGCGCGACGTAGTCGGCGTAGGTCCAGGATCGGCCCTCGAAGTGGAGGAACGGTCGGTCGCCCCGACCGCGGGCAAGATCGAGAAGGTCGTGAATGTTCATCGCGTTGGTCTCCCGCGCAGCAGAATGGAACGGTCGTCAGGGCGGCGCCGGAGTCAGGGTGACGGTGGCCTCGACCGACACCTGGCCGTCAGCCCGGACTCGCACCGCGAGCTCGTGGGCGCCGTCGTCGCGCCGTCTCGTCGTCCTGCCGCCGACCCGCACCTGCTGGCCTTCGGCGGTGAACCCGACGAGTCGTGTCGACAGGGCCGAGATGCGGGGCAGGGGACCGACCCATCGACGCACCGCGCACTCGACCAAGGCCTCGCACAGCGAGACGTTCGCGAACGCGCCGGGCGCCCCGACGGCCCGGGCCGCCGCCGGGTCGGTGTGGATCGGGGTGAAGTCCCTGGTGACCGCCGCCGCCATCACCAAGTGCTGGAGGCTCAAGGGGAGGACGACCTCCGGGAACTCGTCGAACGTGGCGTCCACCCCGGTCTCCCCGCCCGACGGGGTCGACGCTGCGCTCCCCGTCGTCGGGGTGTACCGGAACCCCGTGGCGGTCTCCCGTGCGACCGTGCGCCCGGCGTCGGAACGGTAGAGCGTCTCGAGGACGAGGAACGCCCCCTCGCCGAGACGGGTGCGCTTGCGGCGCACCGAGAGCAGCGTCGACGACGCACTCAGGTGATCACCCGGATAGATGTCCGCGTAGTACGCGAAGCTGTTGCCGGTGCCGACCATCGCGGTGCCGGCCCCGGGCAGGGTGGTCAGTGCCGCGCCGACCTGCGGGGCGACCTCCCGGTGCCCGGAGCCGGGGGACCAGTAGGGCGGCAGCGCCCACGCGCGGGTCAGGGATCGAGGGCTGACGACGTCGCAGTAGCCGGCCGCCCGCGCGGCGAGCTCGTCGGTGTGGATCGGGCAGTCCCAGCTCAACGTCTCGAGGAGTCGCCGGAAGGCGGATCGTTCAACGGCGTCCGCGCCTCGCACGGTCTCGAGCGGTTCACCGACGAAGCGCTCGGTGTCCTCCCACGTGCCGGGGACCAGCACCATCGACGGCGGGCCGGGTGCTGCCGACGACGGCGAGCTCATGACTCGACGAGGATTCGGAGGCTCTTCTTCTCGAGCTTGCCCGTCGAGCCGCGCGGCAGCTCGGGCACGAGCCGGAACTCCTCGGGGACCTTGTAGGCCGCGAGGTGGGCCCGGCAGTGGGCGGCGAGTTCGTCGACGTCCACCGCGTCGGCCTCGACGAAGGCGACGATCGCCCAGTCGCGGATGGCGTCGGGCTTGCCGACCACCGCGGCGTCGAGCACGCCGGGTGCCTGGCAGATCACCCGCTCCACCTCGGAGGCCGAGACGTTCTCCCCGGCCCTCTTGATGATGTCCTTCTTGCGGTCGACGAAGAACACGTAGCCGTCCTCGTCCATGCGGCCGATGTCCGAGGTGTGGTACCAGCCGTCGATCACGGCGGCTTCGGTGGCGTCGGGCCTGCCCCAGTAGCCGAGCATCAAGGACGCGCCACGCTCGCCCCGGATGCAGATCTCGCCCTCGGTCCCCGCGGGAACAGGCTGCCCGGTCTCGTCGAGGATCGCCACCTCCCGGTCCGCCGCGGGACGCCCCAACGAGGGCCAGCGGTGCTCCCCGTAGGGCGGTTCGATGTAGGTGAGGCCGACGCCCTCGGTCGACCCGGAGATCGCCAGCAGCGGGCCGGTGCCGAACCTCTCGTCGAACCCTCGCTCCACGTCCTCGGGCAGCGCCATGCCGCACGGGGTCAGACGAACGGCGTGCTCGCGGTCCCGCCCGGGCTCCACCGAGGCATTGGCCATGATCATGCGAACTTGTGCCGCCACGATGGGCACCACCGTGGCGCCCACCTCGCGGAGGTGGGCGGTCCACCGGCTTGCGCTGAACGCCGCGCCGGTCGCCACCGTGGCGCCGCGGAGCAGGCCCGGCAGCAGGCAGCAGTAGAGCCCCGAGACGTGGTACATCGGCATGTGCGAGAACAGGACGTCGTCGGGCCGGATCGACCAGACTTCGGCCATGCGGACCGCTTCCTCGACCGCGGAGCGCTGGCTGTGGACCACGCCCTTCGGTCGGTCGGTCGACCCCGAGGTGTAGAGGATGAGGTAGGCATCCATCGGCCCGACGGGCACCGTGGGCAGCGCGGACGCGGACCTCGTGTAGTCGACGACGGGGTCCGGGCCGGCGTCGAGGGCGAGCAGCAGCGCGTCGGAGGCCGCGATCTCGGCGGCCTTCATCGTCGTCTCCCGCATCGCGCTCTGGAACAGGATGGCGCTCGGCGCGGTGTCCTCGATCTGGTAGGCGATCTCGGACGCGGCGAGCGCCACGTTGGTCGGCGCACCGATGGCTCCGAGCCGTGCGATCGCGCCCTGGGCGAGCACCAGTTCGACGGAGTTCTTGGCGATGACGAGGACCCGGTCGCCGTGGCGTACTCCTCGCTCGTAGAGGTCGGCCGCCAGCGACTCCGCGCGACTCTTGACCTCCCCCCAGGAGAGGGTGTGGGTGACGTCGTCCGAGTCGATGAACGCCAGCCCGCCGTCCCGATCGCTCCGGGCTGCCTGCTCGAACAACGTCCATGCCACGTCAGAACCCGTCCGTCGCATGCCGACCATGGACACCTCCGTCTCCGGCCACTGATACCTTACACGCTATATCGCAGTAACACGCGCCACAAGCGTCGATGTTTCGTGCATCTTGCTCGACTTTGTTAGCGCTCGCTAGAGTCTGGTCCGTCGGCGCCAGCGCCTCGGGCAGGGAAGGGACGATGACGATGGTGAGTGCAGGTGGCCAGGACCACGACTACGAGGTGCTCGTGGTGGGGGCCGGCGTGGCCGGCATCTGCCAGCTCTACCGCCTCCTCGAGGAGGGGGTTCCGGCCGCCGCGCTCGAGGCCGCGCCCGACCTCGGAGGGACCTGGTACCACAACCGCTATCCGGGGTGTCGATTCGACTCGGAGAGCTACACGTACGGCTACTCCTTCTCCGAGGAGCTCCTCCAGGAGTGGGACTGGAAGGAGCTGTTCTCGCCGCAGCCGGAGAACTTGCGCTACCTCGACTACGTCGCACAGAAGTTCGACCTCCGGCAGCACATGCACTTCGGCTGCGAGGTCACGGCCGCGACCTGGGACGAGGAGAGTACGACGTGGCGCGTCACCTGCGCCGACGGGCGGCGGTTCACGAGCCGCATCCTGATCACGGCGATGGGTGTGCTCTCCGCGCCGTCGTACCCGCCGCTGGAGGGCATGGACGAGTTCACCGGCCAGTCCTGGCACACGTACCACTGGCCCCACGAGCCGGTGGATCTCGCGGGGAAGCGCGTGGCCGTGATCGGGACCGGTGCGACCGGCGTGCAGACCATCAGCGCGATCGGCCCTCAGGTCGGTGAGCTCACCGTGTTCCAGCGTCGGCCCAACTGGTGCGCGCCGCTGTCGAACCGGGCCATCGCCGAGGACGAGATGGCAGACATCAAGGGTCGCTATGACGAGATCTTCGAGCTCTGTTCACGGACCCCGGGCGGCATGATCCACCAACCCGACAGGACCGGGTTCCACAACACGACGCCCGAGGAGCGCCGGGCCAAGTGGGAGGGGCTCTACGGGGAGCCCGGCTTCGCCATCTGGCTGCAGAACTATCGAGAGATCTTCATGGAGGAAGGCCCGAACGAGGAGTTCTCGGCCTTCATCGCGGACAAGATTCGCGAGCGAGTGCACGACCCGGCCACCGCGGAGCGGCTCATCCCGCGCGACCACGGCTTCGGGATGCTGCGGGTGCCGATGGAGACCCGGTACTACGAGGTCTACAACCAGGACAACGTCGAGCTCGTCGACGTCTCCGAGACCCCGATCGAGGCGATCACCGAGAAGGGCATCCGCACGACCACGACGGAGTACGAGTTCGACGTCATCGTCTACGCCACCGGCTTCGATGCGGTGGTCGGACCCTACGACCGTGTCGACTTCCGCGGCGTCGACGGCCGTACGCTGCGCGACAAGTGGGTCGACGGGCCGGTCACCTATCTGGGGCTGTTCATCGAGGGCTTCCCCAACCTCGTCACCATCGCCGGCCCACAGAGCGCGTCGTCGGCGACGAACTGGCCGCGCGGCATCGAGCTCCAGGTGGACTTCACGATGGACCTCCTCCGTCACCTGCGCCGCGAGGGCGTCCAGCGGTTCGAGGCGACCTCCGAGGCGGAACAGGAGTGGGTCGAGCACGCCACCGAGATGGCGGGCAGCCTGTTGATGCGCAAGGCGCGGAGCTGGTTCAACGGGCACAGCACGAACGTCGCCGGTCGTGCGCAGGGAATCCGCCATCCCCTGGTGTACAACGGCGGAGCCCCGAAGTTCCGGCGGCTGCTCGCCCGCGTCGCCGACGACGGCTACTCGGGACTGACGTTCGACGCGACCGACGGTTCGCGCCGGGCCACGGACGACCGTGACCATGCCGGCGTGTGAGTCCCGGCGCCGGTCTGCGCGAGAGGTTGGCGGATGATCTCGCGCGCACTCGTCGTGGGTGGCACCGGCCCGAGCGGCCCGGTGGTCGTCGACGGGCTGCGTGCCCGCGGCTACACCGTGACGCTCCTGCACAGCGGTCGCCACGAGGTCGTCGGGCAGGAAGATCTCGAGCACCTTCACGGTGACGCTTTCGACGAGCGGTCCCTGCTCGGTCTGCTCTCGGACCGGACCTTCGACGTCGTGGTCGCCATGTACGGCCGCACGCGCCTGGTGGCGGACTGCGTCGCGGGACGGTGTGGCCGGTTCATCGCCATCGGCGGCGCGCCGGTCTACGAAGGGTATTTCTCGGCGACCGCCGGACTCCCGTGGCGGTCCCAGCCGGTCGCCGAGGACGCTCCCCTGGTGGGTACGGAACCCTCGTCGGCGCCCTACCCGGTGCACACGATCCGGCGCACCGAGGACGGAGTCCTGCGCCACCACCGGGACTGGTCGTTCTCGGCGACGATCCTGCGTTACCCGACCATCTACGGGCCGCGCATCGTCCACAACTGGGAGTGGCTCGTGATCCGTCGAATCCTTGACGGCAGGTCCACGCTGTTCCTGGCCGACGGCGGCCTCGGGATCCACTCGCGGCTCGCCTGGCGCAACGCCGGCCAAGGGGTGCTCAGCTCCGTCGATCGTCCCGATGTCGCGGGCGGGAAGGCCTACAACGTCGCGGACGTCGAACAGTACGCCCTCGGGGACTGGGCTCGGCGGATCGCCGCGATCATGGGTGCCGAGCTGACCATCCTCTCGGTGCCCGCCTCGATTCCGTCCCCTGGGTGGAGCATGTACCCGTTCGGTCTGCCCGCGCTCGGTTCGCATTTCCTGCTCGACGCCGCGGCGATCCGCGACGAGCTGGGTCACCGGGACGTCATCGGACCCGATGAGGCTCTTCGTGAGACGGTCGACTGGTCACTGGCCCATGCCGATGCGGTCGACGCCACCATGGGCAGGTTCATCGACTACGCCGCCGAGGACGAGTTCGCGCGGGCGTACGGCAAGGCGGTCGAGATGCTCGGTCCCGCGTCGCAGGCGTTCGCCGACCCGGCGCCACCCCCACGATAGGTGGGCGCGCGGGATCAGGAGGCGTTGTCCCGCTCGGTCCTCCCGCGATCGCTGATCCACTGTGCGATCCGCCGTCCGGCCTCGGCGACATGCGACTCGTTCAGCGCGCGTGCCTGCGCGGCGTCCTGCTCTTCGAAAGCACGAAGGAGTGCATCGTGATCGTGACGGGCGCGGTCCTCCTCCTCGGGGAACCGTTCGAAGTAGCTGCGCGGGACGACCCGGACGGCCTGCCGCACCAGGAGCAGGAGGCGCGAGGAGGCTGCCGCCAGGTTGATCTCGCGGTGGAACTGCCAGTTGGCGGCGACGAGCGAGCTCGCGCTGGAGCCCGCGGCCTGATGCATCTCCTCGTTGAGGCGCTGCATCTTCTCGAGGGTCTCGGGCGTCATGCGCTCGGCGGCCCATTCCGCGGCTTTGCCGGCCAGGGTCGCCAACAGGTCGAAACTGTCGGAGATGTCACGGGCCGTCACGCCCAGCACCACCACACGACTGCGCGGGTTGATGTGAACAAGGCCTTCGTAGGACAGTTCGAGCAGCGCTTCGCGCACCGGGGTGCGACTGGTGCCGAACTCCTCGGTGATGGCACCGACGTCGAGCACGTCACCGGCACGCAACTCGCCGGTGAGTACGCGCTCGCGCAGCTCCGCGGCCGCCCGGGCTCGAACGGTCGTGGCGATCGAGTCCATCGGACCACGGCCCGTCCGAGGCGCGGCCGCCTGGCCCCCGTCGAGGTCGGGATCGCTGATATGCGGCACCTCGAGAGGTTAGCAGGGGCAAGCCGGAGGGATGCCCGGACACAGACCGTGACCGGCCGCGCCAGACATCGACGGTCATCAGCCCTTCCCTCCCAACTGATACCTTATATGCTGCATGTATGACGGAGAGGAACTCGAGTCGTTGTGGGGTCGGCCCGGTCCACCACATCGCTCTCAGCGTTCGCGATCTCGAGGCCAGCACGCGCTTCTACTCGGGCCTGCTCGGCCTCCGGCAGACGTTGCGAACCGAAGCGCGGGGTTCCGCGTTCGAACGGGTGATGGGTGTGGAGCCCGGGGCGTGGGCTCGAGTGCGCTACTTCGACGGAGGGCAGCAGCTGGGGCAGCTCGAGCTGATCGAGTGGCAGGACCGGGACACGCCCAGCTCGCGAGAGACCTCGCCGTACGACATCTGCGTGCTGGCGTTCAACGTCGCGGCCGGCGAGCTCGACTCTCTGGTGGCGCAGGCGCGGGACGCGGGCCACGAGGTGCTCTGCGAGCCAGAGGTCATGGAGCTTCCCGACTACGGATCGGTCCGCTCGGTCCTGGTGCGTGATCCCGACGACCGCCGGGTGGAGCTCGTGGAGCTCCCGACCGCCGAATCCGTCCGTGAGCTGCGTCGCCGCAACCGTCAGACGACCTGATCGGCGAGCGAACGCGAGGTCACTGCCGCGCCCGACTCGCAAACCCGAAACATCCCATCGCTCAGGAGGTCATGCATGGCATCCCTTGCAGGAAGGACCGCGATCGTCACCGGCGCGGGGGGAGGCCTGGGTCGCTCCCACGCGTTGTTGCTGGCCGAGCTCGGCGCTCGGGTCGTCGTCAACGAGCTCGACACCGACTCAGCGCACCAGGATGCGGAGTCGGTCGTCTCCGAGATCCGGCAGCGCGGCGGGGAGGCGGTCGTCCACACGGGCAGTGTCGCCGAGTGGGACGCGGCCGAGAACCTCGTCCGGACCGCCGTGTCGACCTTCGGTGGCCTCGACGTCCTGGTCAACAACGCCGGCATGCTCCGCGACCGGCCTCTGGCGACCATGTCCGAGCAGGAGTGGGACCAAGCCCTTGAGGTGAACCTGAAGGGCCACTTCTGCCCGCTACGACACGCCTCGGCGTACTGGCGCGCGCAGGTGAAGGCGGGGGCAGAGGTCCGGGCCTCCGTCATCAACACCACCTCGGGGGCGGGTCTGCGGGGGAACCCGCTGCAAGCGAACTACGCGGCCGCCAAGGCGGGCGTCGCCACGATGACGCTCGTCGCCGCCCGCGAGCTCGAGCGGTACGGCGTGCGTGTGAACGCGATCTCGCCGGTGGCGCGGACCCGCCTGACGATGGCCACCCCGGGTGTGGGGGAGCGGATGGGTGAGGGCGGTGGCCCCGGGTTCGACGAGTGGGCGCCGGCGAACGTCTCGCCTCTGGTGGGCTGGCTGGCATCGCCCGAGTGCACGCTGAGCGGCCAGGTCTTCAGCGTCCGCGGTCATCGCGTCGAGCGACAGCGGGGATGGAGCGTCGAGGAGGTCTTCGAGACCACCGGGGCCTGGACCGTGGACGGACTGTGCGCAGCGTTGGCCGACATCCCGGCCGGAGCCACGGAAGCGGTGCTGCCGGTATGACGACCACTCTGGCCCACCCACCCGCCATCGCGCCGGGCACGCCGCTGACCAGCTTCTCGGTCGTCGTCGGCGCCGACCTCGTCAGGCTGTACGCCAAGGTCGTCGGTGACGACGATCCGATTCGCAGCGATGTCGCGGCCGCGCGGGCCGCCGGCCATCCGGAGCGGGTGGTTCCGCCGACCTACCTGATCAACGTCGAGCGCCAGGGTCCTGACCCCCATGAACTCCTCAAACTGCTCGACGTGAAGCTCTCGAAGGTCCTCCACGGGGAGCAGGGCTTCACCTACCACGCACCGGTCCACGTGGGCGACGAGCTCCGTATCGAACCCCGCTTCGCCGACTACTACGAGCGTCGCGGCGGCGACCTTCGATTCATCGCCAGATCGACGACCATCAGCCGCGACGCCCAACCGGTGGCGGAGCTGCGGGCCCTCATGGTGGTGCGTCCATGAGCCCCACACCGCGCGGTCTCCCCTCCGCCGGGGCCGAGCTCGACCCCGCCGAGCTCGAACCCATCAGTCGAACCACGCTCGCGCTGTTCGCCGGCGCCTCCGGGGACCACAACCCCATGCACATCGACATCGATGCCGCGCGCGCGGCCGGGATGGACGATGTGTTCGCCCACGGCATGTTGTCGATGGCCTACCTCGGCCAGTACCTGCTGACGTGGGTACCGCAGAGCGCCCTGCGCTCGTTCGACGTCCGCTTCGCGGCCATCACCCCCGTGCACGCCCGCCCGACCTGTTCCGGACGCGTCGACCGAATCGTGGCGCTCCACGGGGAACGGATCGCCCACCTCGAACTCGCCGTCCACCTCTCCGACGGCACACGAACTCTCTCGGGCTCGGCCACCGTGTCGCTCGAGGCGCTGGACGAGGAGCCGAACCGATGACCACCACCCCCGGGGTGACGGGCTACGCCACACACCTTCCCCGCTTCCGCCTCCCCCGCGCCGACATCGCCGCGGCGAGCGGCGGCCGCGGACGCGGCGCGAGAGTGGTCGCGGGCTACGACGAGGACACCACGTCGATGGCCGTCGAGGCCGCCCGGCCGGCTCTGGGGTCCTCGACGCCCACCGATGTGTGGTTGGCGACGACCGCGCCGGCCTATGTCGACAAGACCAACGCCACCGCGGTGCACGCCGCGCTGTCGCTGCCCGACGCCGTCGGCGCCTTCGACCTCGGGGCCTCGGTGCGCTCGGGTGCCGCGGCGCTCGTCGCCGCGTCTCACGGGGGCGGACTGGCGATCATGTCGGACATCCGGGACGGCCTCGTCGGGAGCACCGACGAGATCCACGGTGGCGACGCCGCCGCAGCCTTCAGCTTCGGTCAGGACCACGTTCTCGCCGAACTCCTCGCCCACACGTCCGTCAGCACCGAGTTCCTCGACCGTTGGCGCCACCCCGGGGAGCGGGGCTCCAGCACGTGGGAGGAACGCTTCGGCGACGGCGAGTACCAGCGTCTGGCGGGCACCGTCACCGAGCAGGTCGTGAAGGCCGCGGGTGTGGCTCTCGCCGACGTCGACGTCGTGACCGTCGCCGGCACGAGCGCGCGCGCCACGGGCCGAGCCGCGACGCAGATCGCGCGGGACGCGGGCGCGACTCCGCACGGCGCGGACCTGCTCGATCTCGTCGGCAACACCGGAGCCGCTCACGTCGGACTCGTCCTCGCCGACGCCCTCGACCACGCTCAACCTGGTCAGGTGCTCCTGGTGCTCTCCCTGGCCGACGGCGCGGACGCCTTCCTCCTTCGCGCCACGGAGCATCTCGCCGCCTGGCGGGCACAGCACGCTGCCCTGCGCGAGGAACTGGACGCCGGCCTGCCGCTCACACTCCCGACATACCTGCTGTGGCGGGGGCGCCTCGAGCGCGACCGGCCACGGCGTCCCGACCCCGTCCGACCGTCGGCGCCCTTCGCCGCGCGCAACGCCCGGTACAAGTACGCCCTCGAGGGCGGTCGGTGCCGCGAGTGCGGTGTCGTCCAGTTCCCGACGCCGGACGTCTGCCTGCACTGTCACCGGCGAGGAGACTTCGAACCCGTCGTCGGCGCGGGCGCCGCGGGTCGGATCGTCACCTTCACAGTTGATCACCTCGCCTTCACCCCCAGCCCGCCCCTGATCAGCGCGGTGATCGACCTCGACGTCGGCGGGCGGATCCTGTGTGAACTGACCGACGTCGCGGTCGAGGACGTCGCCGTCGGGGTCCGGGTGAGGACGACCTTCCGCCGGCTCATGACCGCCGACGGCATCCACAACTATTTCTGGAAGGCGCGACCGGTCCGCGAGGGCCGAACGACGTCCGAGGAGGCCTGAGATGGCGATTCACTCACTCAGCGACAGGGTCGCCATCGTCGGCATCGGCTGCACGCCGTTCGGAGAACACTTCGACAAGGGAGTCGACGAGCTGATCGTCGACGCCGTGGAGGAGACCTGGAAACAGGCCGGCATCACCGCCGAGGACGTCGACGCCTACTGGGTCGGCACGCTCGCCTCGGGCATCAGTGGCCTCACACTGACGCGCCCGCTGCGCCTCCGCGGGACACCTGTCACGAGGGTGGAGAACATGTGTGCCACCGGATCCGACGCTTTCCGCAACGCGTGCTACGCGGTTGCCTCGGGTGCTGTCGACGTCGCCATGGCGGTCGGCGCAGAGAAGCTCAAGGACAACGGGTTGTCCGGCCTCCCGCAAGCCCGCCCGCAAGACGACGGGACCCGCATCACCACGACCGCGCCGGCCAACTTCAGCATGTTGGCACCCGCCTACCAGGCCAAGTACGACGTCGACCCCTCCACCTTCCGATCCGCGATGAGCCACGTGGCGGCCAAGAACCACGCCAACGGCGCTCTCAATCCCCGAGCACAGTTCCGCAAGGCCATCTCGACCGAGACCATCGAGAATGCGCCGAAGGTCGCCGGTCCGCTCGGCGTCTTCGACTGTTCGGGCGTCGCCGACGGAGCGGCAGCTGCGATCATCGTGCGAGCCGAGGATGCCTATCAGTACACGGATCGTCCGCTGTTCGTGAAGGCGCTCTCCCTGACCGCAGGCTACGGCAGCGGTCAGTTCGACCGGGACTACGACTACTCCACCTTCCCCGAGGTGGTCGAGTGCGCTCGGGACGCGTACCGGCAGGCGGGGATCACGGATCCGCGCAGCCAACTGGCCCTGGCCGAGGTTCACGACTGCTTCACCCCCACCGAGATCGTCTTGATGGAGGACCTCGGCTTCTCGGAGCGTGGCCGAGCCTGCAGCGACGTCCTGGCCGGTGAGTACGACCGCGGAGGAGCCCTCCCCGTCAACCCTGACGGTGGGCTCAAGAGCTTCGGTCATCCGGTGGGCGCCAGTGGGCTGCGGATGCTCTTCGAGTGCTGGGTCCAGCTCCGCGGCGAGGCCGGGGATCGGCAGCTCGAGACCGCCGACCGGGGTATGGCGCTGACGCACAACCTCGGAGGCGCGCCCGGCGACTGCGTCTCGTTCGTCGCCATCGTCGGCACCGCCGGCACCGCCGGCACCGCATGACCGAGGACCCCGTGGGCCGATCCCGGGATGCGGTTCGGTCTCCGTCACCGCCGATCATCGACACCTTCCTGCACACACCGTGGATCGGAGGAGACGCACCGGACGATCCGCGAGCGGACACGGACGACTGGCACGGGGACCCACGACTCCGCCGCGTCATGCACACGTTCTCGCACATGGACGACGCCGGGCAGCCGGTGGCTCGCATCTCCACCGACGGGCTGCTCCGCGAGATGGACCGGTCTCACGTGGAGAAGGCGTTACTCCCGGCGAAGGTGTACTACGCGGCGTCGGAACAACGAGTCCGCGCCTTGCATCGTCAGATCCACGAGGTCGTCCGCGCGTCGAGGGGGCGAATCCGGGGTCTCGCCACCATCGTCCCGCCCGAGCTCGGCCCGGGCACCTACTGGGATGTGATGCAGAACGTCAGAATCGTTCGTGAGGCGCACGCCGAGTACGGTGTGGTCGGCGTTCACATCACACCGTCGCCGTGGGGGGTGTCGCCGGCGCACAAGTGGTTCTATCCCGTGTACGCAACGTGTGCAGAGCTCGGCCTGGCCGTCTTCGTCCATGTCGGTATGCCTGGACCGTTGTGGCCCATGGCCCCCCAGGACCCGGCACACCTGGACGAGGTCGCCCTCGCGTTCCCCGGCCTCACCATCGTCGCTCACCACATCGGCGACCCGTGGAACGACACCGTCGTCCGGCTCGCGGCGCGTCATCCCCACTTCTACATCTGCACCTCGGCGTGGTCTCCGAAACGCTATCCCGCGGCGCTTCTCGACTTCATGCGGGCGGGCTGGCACGGAACCGATGGAAGTGAGAAGGTCATGTTCGCGTCCGATCACCCACTCCTCGACATGTTCCGGGCCACGAGGGACGCCCGCAATCTCGATCTTCCCGATGAAGCCTTGAGGAACGTGCTCCACCGCAACGCCTCGAGCCTGTTCTGGCCGTCGGGAGTGTCCGCCTGACGGTGTCACTGGCGATCCGAGCACCCATGGGCTCGATCGTGTCGGTCAGACTGATCCTTCCCCCGCAGACACGCGCCACCGCCACGCGGTCGAGGGGCTCTATCCGGAATCAGAGTGCGAGAGATCCACAGTGGAGCAGCGACCGGTCGCGCGCAGCAGCCAACCGGCCATCGCGGCCGCGGAGCGGCCGGTCGGGCGACCGTCGCGTCGTCGCGGCACGTCGTCCTGGGCCGCCCGGGCCCGTCACGTACGCGTCCCACACCGTGACCCGCACCCTGCGGCGGCGGAGCGGAGGGGCCGGTGACGTCCTCTGCGAACGGCCCCTCAACCGCCGATGGGGCGGATGGGTTCGGATCCGTCCCAGCCGTCGGCCGAGCCCGCGACCATCGCGTAGAGATCGCACCGCCTGGTCGTCGCGGATCAGCTCGGTCATGCATCCCGTCGCGGCCCGGGGGTCAACGTAATGCAGTGGAGTATCGCCGAACCGCGTCGACATGCCGACCTCGTAGCCCTGAGTGGTGAAGTGTCGCAGCGCTTGGTCGAGATCAGAGACGGCGTAACAGATGTGGTAAAATCCGCCGGTGGCGGGCTCGTAGACGTCGCGGTAGAGGCTCGGTCCCGGGCTAAGCTGCTGGATGAGCTCCAGCTGGAGCTCGCCGAGCTGAGCGAGACCGATCCCCAGCTCCAGCTTGTCCGGAGTGCCACCACGGTACGTCGTGTCCTGAAGCTCGAGCCGATCGATGACGTGAAACGAGCCGCACCGCGCGCTCGACTGCCAAACCTTCATGCTCGACTCGAGGTCCACGACTACGAACCCATCTGGATCGCTCGCCCCAGTCCTTCAATCCTGGCCATCATTCTCCTCTGTCCGGACGAGACGTTGGACCTTCATCACCGAAGAGCCGCATTTCTGCCCGGGGGGGTGTCTCTATGGGGTTGTCAAGCCGCGAGGGGCTCGGGTGCTCGCGCTGGGGCGCGGTAGGGCTGGTGGTCGCGGAGCATGGCGTAGATGACGTCGGTGCGGCGGCGGGCCAGGCATAT
>NZ_JBXUHE010000028.1:0-96278 GCF_057180585.1 Actinomycetospora sp. 2LY8.5 | reverse complement strand
CCTGGCTGCGCGAGCGCTGCCCCGACCTCGTCGACCAGGCCGGCTGGCAGGCCATCGACGCCCACGAGCGCGGCCGTGGCGAGCCCGACGGCCGACCCCGCGTCAAGGTCGTCGACCGCGACGAGCTGACCGAGCTGGCGCGCGACTGACGTCCCACCCCTCGGGGGAGGACCGGAGAGGGTCTCGCCGCGGCGTGACCGGCTCCTCGGTCAGCTGGACCGGCTCACGACCGTGACACAGCCGGTGCGGCGGAGGAGGTCCTGACCTTCCGCGACCCCGACGGCCTGGTGATCGACCTCGTGCCTCGCCCGGCGATACCCGTTCGGCATGGGACGGCCTCGCCGCGGTGCCGGCCGAGCACGCCGTGCGCGGGCTGCACTCGGTCACGCTGCCCGAGCGCCCGCTCGATCCGACCGCGGCGATGCTCACGGGGCTGCTCGGCATGAACGCCGAAGGCGATGGGGATCGCGCCCGCTTCGACACGGGGGCCGAGCAGGCGGGCGCGGTGGCACCCTCACAGGACTCTCCTATCGCACGCAAAGCCGGTATCGCGATCATGGAGGACACGAGACGCGTGCCCGGGAGGTCGTCCTGAACGAGGTGTCTGCTGAAGTACCACTCGACGTCGAGGCCACAGGCCTCGTCCGCCGGTTCGGCCGCGGCGAGCGGGCCGTGACCGCCGTGGACGGGGTGGACCTCCAGGTGCCGGCCGGTACGGTCTTCGGGCTGCTCGGCCCGAACGGCGCCGGCAAGACGACGATCGTCCGGATACTCGCCGGGCTCCTGGCACCGAGCGGTGGCACGGCGCGGGCGGCAGGAGTCGACATCGGCCCTCGCGGACCCACCGACTCGGCGGCGCTGCGAGCCCGCATCGGACTCGCCGGGCAGTACGCGGGTGTCGACGAGATGCTCACCGGACAGGAGAACCTCAGGATGTTCGGGCGACTGGGCCACCTCACGGCCTCATCGGCCCGTGCCCGGGCCGACGCCCTGCTCGACCGCTTCGACCTCGAGGCGGCGGCCGACCGGCCAGCCCGCACCTACTCCGGTGGCATGCGTCGGCGGCTCGATCTCGCCGCGGCTCTGGTCGGCGACCCTCATGTCGTCTTCCTCGACGAGCCGACCACCGGGCTCGACCCCCGTTCGCGCTCCGCGCTGTGGGACATCGTGGAGGAGCTCGTGACCGAGGGGACGACCGTACTGCTCACCACGCAGTATCTCGAAGAGGCCGACCGGTTGGCCGACGGCCTGGCGGTCGTCGACCACGGGCGGGTGATCGCGACCGGGACCCCGGTCGACCTGAAGGGCTCGTTGGGCGGAAGCACCATTCGGGCGACCCTCGTCGACGCCGGCCTCGGCGCCACCGCCGTGGCGGCGGTGGCCGGGCTCGGGACGGCCCCGCCCACCCTCGACCTCGACGCCGTGGACGTCCCGGTTCTCGATCCCGCCGCCGCCCTGCCCGCGATCGTGCGGCGGCTCGACGCGGCCGACGTCGCCATCCGCGGCATCACGGTGCACGAGCCCTCGCTCGACGACGTCTTCCTGGCGCTGACCGGACGCCCCATCACCGACCGGGCCCCGACCGACCCCGCCGGCGAGAACCTCGAGGAGCCGGCATGAGCGACACCGCCACGACCGACACCGCCACGACAGGCACCGACGCCGAGCCCGCTCGCCCGCGCCCAGCACCGACGCCGCCGGCCGTGCCGGCACACCGGCCGTGGCTCGGCTGGGCCGTCCGGGACTCGGCGACCACGGCGTGGCGCAGCCTCGCCGGCTCCCTGCGCACCCCGCAGATCCTGGTCTTCGCGCTGATCCAGCCCGTCATGTTCGTCCTGCTGTTCCGCTACGTCTTCGGCGGGGCGATCAGCGTCCCGGGATCGGACTACGTCGACTACCTGATGCCGGGCATCTTCGTGCAGACCGCCCTCTTCGGCGGCGTCTCCACCGGCGTAGGGCTCGCGGAGGACCTCGGCCGGGGCGTGGTCGACCGCTTCCGCACCCTGCCGATGGCCCGGACGGCGATCATCGCCGGCCGCACGATCGCCGACGGCGCCCGCACCGTGGTGACCCTGCTCGTCATGCTGGCGGTCGGCTATGCCGTCGGTTACCGGCCCGCGAGCCTGGGCGGTCTGCTCGCGGGGCTCGGGCTCGTGCTCCTCTTGTCCTACGCGGTCACGTGGTTCTACGTGCTCGTCGCGCTCGCGGTTCGCCAGGCGGAGGCCGCGCAGTCGGCGGGTTTCGTGCTCACCTTCCCCCTGACTTTCGCCAGCAGCGCCTTCGTCACGACCGCGACGATGCCGGCCTGGCTCCGGGGTTTCGCCGAGTACCAACCGGTCACCGCGACCGCCGATGCGGTCCGCGCGCTCACCGGTGTGGGCGATGCTGCGCTGTGGCCTGCGGTGCTGTGGCCGGTCGGGCTGACGGTCGTCCTCGTCCCGCTCTGCGTGCTGTTCTTCCGACGCGCCCGCTGACCGGACCTCACGTGCACCGGGGGTCGGGCAGACCATGACGACGGGCGTGACCGTCGAGGCGCGCCCATCGCGCGGCCTCCCGTCCGTGGCGGAGTACCTCGGGGTGCTCGTCACCCACGGCGGCCCGGTCGCCGCGTGTCGTGGAGTCGGACGAGGTACCCCGCGACGAGCGCCGCGACCGGCTCCCTGATGCAGGCGGCCGCACCGGCCTCCGCCGCGTCGACGACCATCGACGTCGGGCTCCGGCGATCGATGAGCGCCACCACATCGGCTCGGGGCCTCCGACGCAGTGCTGCGCGTACCGCGTCGCCGGACGGATCCGTGAGCACGACGAACTCGTCGTCGTCACGCAGGCCGGCGAGGTCGGCGACAGCTCGCACCGTCCAACCGCTCGGCAGGGCGACGGCCAGGGAGGGGACGAGTGCTCGTCGTCCGAGCACGACGACGCCGACGTCGTCGGGGGCGTCCTCCGGAGCGACGTCCGGGGCGACCCGGGGCGCGGGAACGGCGTCGACGTCGAGCCGGGGGTGGAGCTGCACCGTTCCACGATCAGGGACGCCGGCCGCCGGACCCATCAGTGCGACCTGTGAAGCCGGTATGAGTTCCTCGGCCGTGGTGGCGCTGTGGAACGGCAGACGTGCTCCCGTGCGGTGCGTTCACGGCAGCGGAAGTGTGGCCGGGCGCAGCGTCGGCACATGCCGGGGTCGGAGGTCGGTGCCACGGCTCGCGTCACCACCGATCCTCGGCGCGGGTGATGTCAGCGACGTGGCGTCGCTGACACCCAGTGTCCGAAATCTTCCGTCGATCATGAACCCGGAGCACCGATGATCACCGCGCCCGGGACCGCCCTCGGTTCCGAGCCGCACGTCACCGACGAGCGAGGAGCCGCCCACCAGCCCGGTCGCCGTGCCTCCTGTGGGGCCGTGACCGCCCCTGCTGCGGGTCGGCCCGGGTGCCGCCGTGACTGCCGAGAGCGCGGGCCGCTCCAGTCCGCCACGTACCGTGGAGATCGGACCGATCGGACCGATCGGACCGATCGGGCACACGGGACCGCGGGGGAAGTCATCGCTGCGAGCAGGGTCGAGGTCGTCGTGGTGGGGGCCGGGTTCGGAGGACTCGCGGCGACGGCGCGCCTGCGCGCGTGCGGTCATGACGTCCTGACCCTCGAGAGTGCCGAGACGATCGGTGGGACCTGGCGGGACAGCACCTTTCCCGGCGCCGGTTGCGACGTCCCCTCCGCGCTGTACTCGTTCTCGTTCGCACCCAACCCGGACTGGTCACGGACCTACGCCAAGCAACCCGAGATCCTTGCCTACCTGCGCCGCACGGCCGTTGCGTTGGGCCTCACCGAGCACATCCGCTTCGGCACGCGGGTGCTGCGCGGCGACTGGGACGCCGCCGCCCGCCTGTGGCGCATGGAGACCACGACCGGGACGGTCGAGGCACGCTGGGTCGTCGCGGCGTGCGGGCCGCTGCACCAACCCTCAACACCCGACCTGCCGGGGCTCGACGCGTTCACCGGGGAGGTGTTCCACAGCGCGCGCTGGGACCACGACATCGACCTGACGGGGCGGCGGGTCGCGGTGCTCGGCACGGGCGCTTCCGCCATCGAGCTCGTTCCGCAGATCGCGCCGCAGGTCGAGCGGCTCGTGGTGCTCCAACGCACCGCGCAGTGGGTCCTCCCGGAATTCGATCGCAGGACGAGCCGGATCGAGCGCTGCCTGTTCCGCCGATTTCCGATCACCCAGCGGGCGCTCCGCCTCGCCGTCTACGCCGCCGCCGAGCTGTTCGCCATTGCCGTGCGGCACCCCTGGGTGCTGCGTCCCCTCCAGCGCCTCGCGCGCCGGCACCTCGAGCGCAGCGTGAGTGATCCGCGGCTACGGGACCGGCTCCGGCCGACCGACCGCTTGGGATGTCGACGCATCCTGATCTCCAACGACTGGTACCCGGCGCTGACCAGCCCGCATGTCACCGTCGCCGACGGGGCGGTGCAGACGGTCCGCCCGCGCGCCGTGGTCGACGGCGAGGGTCACGAGCACCCGGTCGACACGATCATCCTCGCCACCGGCTACCAGGTCGCTCAGTGGCCGGTCGCCTCGCTCTTCCACGACGCCGAGGGCCGATCGATGGCCGAGCACTTCGGGATCCGTGGCGCCCGAGCGCACCTCGGCACCACCGTGCCCGGGTTCCCGAACCTGTTCCTGCTCGGCGGCCCCAACTCGCTGGTGTACTCCTCGCTGATCGCGGTGATGGAGGCCCAGGTCGAACACGTCGCGGCAGCGCTCGCCGCAGCCCGGGTCCGCAGGCTGGACAGCATCGAGGTGTCTCCCGAGGCCGAGCGGGCCTACAACCGCGAGCTCGACCGACGGTTGCACGACACGGTGTGGGCCACCGGCTGCCGCTCCTGGTATCTCGACCGCCACGGACGCAACACCACGATGTGGCCCGGCACGACCAGCGAGCTGCGCCGACGGCTGCGCCGCTTCGACCCCGACGCCCACCGGCTGGCCGCGGCGGTCAGCCCACCGGCACCGACCGACTGCTCGCAGGCCACGTCGACCACAGCACGAACAACGCCGCGAGCAGCAGCGCAGGCGCGAGGGTCAACGACGTCGGGTTCCCACCGATCAGCCCACCGGTGACCACGGCGCCCGCCATGACCACCGCGAGCACCGCCGCGACCGGCCGGACCGCGAGGCCCGCCACCAGAGCAAGCCCACCCAGCATCTCCACCGTCCCGATGCCGTAGACGAGCCAGCTCGACGCCGGCAATCCATAGGTCCCGAGGTCGGCCACCCACCGGGCATGGTCGGTGAACTTGGGCAGGGCGAACACCACGAACAGCACGCCCGCCACGACCCGGACCACGGCGGCGGGACGAGGCGCCCGAGCGTGTACCACGGTGCGCAGCACCCTGTCGGTCCGATTCGTCGCGTTGCTCACGCTCTCCAGTATGCCGACAGCGATGACCGCCGCGACGATCTCGTCGACCACGTCGGGCCCTACCGACCCGCGGCCCTGCCCCTCCCCCGGAGGGGTCCGACCAGATCCTCGGAACCTCCGCGCTCCGTCAGCCGCCGAGGACCTCGCGGGCGCGGTCGGCACGGGAGCCCGCGACGAGAACGGAGAACCGTCGAGCGAGAACCCGTTCGACGGCTCCGACGTCCCGCAGTCCCTCGGTGGCGATGGACCCCACGACCCCGAAGGCCGCGCCTCCGAACGCGAAGAGCAGCGTCGGCCCCAGGATCGCGACGGGGAGGAGAACCGGCGTGAACAGAGAGAACACGAGGCCCAGCAGCAGTCCGAACCACAGGCCCGACAATGCGCCGAGACCCGCGGCCCGCATGATCGTCGACCGGCCTCCCGGCCGCACCTCCATGCGCAGATCGCCTCCGACGATGCGCAGGTCCTCAGCGGGGACACCGGCCGCCGAGAGCCGGTCGACGACGCCGCCGGCGGCCCGCAGGCTCTCGTAGGTCCCGAGCTCCTCGA
The DNA here is from genome assembly GCF_057180585.1 of Actinomycetospora sp. 2LY8.5. Classification (NCBI taxonomy): domain Bacteria; kingdom Bacillati; phylum Actinomycetota; class Actinomycetes; order Pseudonocardiales; family Pseudonocardiaceae; genus Actinomycetospora; species Actinomycetospora sp. 2LY8.5. Next base: position 90,312 of record NZ_JBXUHE010000028.1, on the reverse strand, counting down.
GGCTCTCGTGCGTCGGTGCGGCCGGTGCGGCCGGTGCGGCGTCCTGGTCGATCATCGCGGTCATGACGTTCTCCCCTGGCGATCGGAGCGACGGCGACGCCGGAAGGGCCGGCGCCGGGACGAGACCGGTTCCGATCCCGCCGGGACCCAGCCTCACGTCGGGACCTGGGCGGCCGCTGTGACAGGGATAGGCGACGGCCCATGGCCAGGTCCACGTCCGCGCACGGCGGCGTCACGCCGCCGGCAGGAGTCGGTCGGCTGCCGAGGACGTCGTGCTCGGTGACGAACGGGACGCCGGTGATGTGCCTCGCCGACGTCGAGGTCGCCTCGGGTGGCTCCGGGAGCCCGTGGGGGGTGAGGGCTCCCGGAGCCGGGTCGACCGCTCGGGGGGCGAGCCGGTCGGGTCGACACTCTGCTCCGGATCGTGTGTTGGGCGCGAGGGCTCCCCGGTCCTGCACAGGAAGCTCATACGGGACGTACAGCAACGGTCCCCATGAATTCGGCCCTCGTCGCGATCGGGTGCGCCGACGGCCACCGCCTGGGCGGACCCGCCGGACTCGGCCTCGTCCTGCTGCTGCCCCACACCGTCACGTTGCTCGCCGACGTCCTCGTGAGCCCCCGGCTGGGCGGGCCCTGTGAACCATGTGCGTTGTCTGTGAGACGCGCGTTCTGGTTTGACCTGTCCGGTTTCGGGCCGACATCGTAGGCCGAGCTTAACCATCCGTTCAGCTGTCGTTCGGTGCTCGTTAACCGGGCGATCCGAAGGGCGAGGAGTCCACCTTACGATGCTGTTCTCGCGTCGACGTGCCTCACGGGACGAGTCGGGCACGGAAACGCCGACACCCCCTGTCGGGCTACCGGCCTCCGCGTCGGGAGGCCAGAACAGCCTCCGCGCCCCGAGTCCGTTGCACGCGTTCAACCGGTACGAACTGAAGTACCTGGTCCCCGAAGCCGTCGTGCCGGAGGTCCGGGAACTCCTCCGGGCCCGCATGGATGCCGACCGCAATTCGCAGCACGGTGGCTACGAAGTGATGAGTGTCTATTACGACACAGCGGCGCTGCGGTTCTACTGGGAGAAGATCGAGGGCCTCCGGTTCCGCCGGAAACTGCGTATCCGACATTACGGCGACCGCGCTTCGGTCACCGACGAGACCCCGGTCTTCGTCGAGATCAAGCAGCGCGTCAACCGGGTCACGCAGAAGAGACGGGTCAGCCTGCCGTACCGGCTCGCCCGACGGCTCTGCGACGACCGAGAGATGATCGAGCACGACCCGCGGCAGCGCGGGTTCCTCGAGGAGGTCCTCGCCCTCGTCGTCGAGAACGACCTACGCCCGATCGCGACGACCGGGTACCAGCGCGAGCCGTTCGTCGGCCGTGATGTCGACCTCGGCCTCCGTGTCACGCTCGACCACCGTGTCCGCGGCCGGGACCGGGACTTCCATCTCGGCGCCGGATCAGAGAACCGCTTCACCATTCCACCGCACCTCGCGGTCATGGAGGTCAAGGCCAACGAGCGGGTTCCCTACTGGGTCACCGACATGACCGCGGCCCAGAACCTCTCCGTGGTGCGAGTGTCCAAGTACTGCCAGAGCGTCGAGGTCTTCGACAAGGCGCCGCGCTCCGCCTTCCACATCCCCGAGGACGTCGAGGTTCCCCTCTCCGGACGCGCCCCGGCCTCGACCTCGTCCGCGTCACCGAGCCCTCGCGGCGCGGGGCAGATGGACCACCGTCTCCCCGCTCGCTAGCCCCTCGTCCGTTCTCCCCGACTCCCCACACGACCAGGAGCGCTCCAGCCCCCATGGGACCGTTCAATTTCGAAGACCTGTCCGGGACGTTCAGCGCGTTCGATGTCGCGGCCGCTCTCGGACTTTCGCTGATCCTCAGCGTCATGATCGCGTACGTCTACCGGATGACGCACCGCAACATCTCCTACAGCCAGTCCTACGTGCAGACCCTGGTCATTCTCGGGATGCTCATCGCGCTCATCATGCTGGTCGTGGGATCGAACATCGCCCGCGCCTTCGCACTGGTCGGCGCACTGTCGGTCGTCCGGTTCCGCAACGCCATCAAGGAGACCCGGGACGTGGGGTTCATCTTCCTCGTCATGGGCGTGGGAATGGCCTGCGGGACCCGCTTCTACATGCTGGCCACGGCCGCGGCGATCACGATCTGTCTGGTCATCATCATCATGCATCGCTACAACCTGTTCCACCTGAACGTGCAACGACAGGTCGTCAAGGTGCAGGTCCCCGCCGACGACGACTACACCGACTCGATCGCCGACGTGCTGATCCGCTACACCGTCGAGTTCGAGCTGGTCAGTACCGAATCCATCCGCGGCGGCGCCCTCTCCGAACTCTTCTACACCGTACGGCTGCGCAAGGGGCAATCACCCGCAGACCTCATCGCGGCCTTGCGTGAACGCAACGCGGGACAGAAGGTCGCCGTCCTGACCGGCTACGATCAGACAGACCTGTGAGCGCCCGCCACCGGTGGTGGCACCGGATACCGGTCCGGGCCCGCCACTACTGGCGCCCGGTGGCCCTGTTCGCCGCGTTTCTCGTCGTGACGATGGGGGTGTTCGGCTCGAGCCGAGTCGTCCCCTACATCACCGGGGACGATCTCTACGAGGCTCCGGTGATCACCGAGAACATCGCCGGAAGCTCCGACCTGTTCGACACCTCGCTCGCGCACAGCGTTCAGATCACTTTCCGGCAGGAGGATTACGACCGCGCCCTGCGGAGCTGGTATGACGAGGGAGAGAAGAGCTACATCGACGCGGAAGCCGTCATCGACGGCGTCCGCGTGGACGACGTCGGCGTCCGGCTCAAGGGCAACTCGACGCTGATGTCGCTCCAGGACCCGAACGCCGACCCGAACGAGCGCCGCGGCCCGGGCGGACGGGGCGGGCCGCCGGGCGGCGTACCCCCGGACGGAGCCGGAATGCCACCGGGCGGCCAGGAGGGCGGCCAGGAAGGTGGCACGGGTCCCGGGGCAGGGGCGGGCGGAATCCCGGCCATCGGAGGCCAGAGGCTGACCGCCGAGGAACCGGAGAACCTGCCGTGGCTGATCAGCTTCGACGAGTTCGCGGAGGGCCGCCTCTTCCAGGGCCGCAGCGAGATCGCGGTGCGCCCCGCGACCGCGAGCTCCACGGTCGCCCTCAACGAGTCCCTGGCTCTCTCCCTGGTCGCGCAGACCGGGCAGGTCAGCCAGAACCACAGCTACGCGAGCTTCACGGTCAACGACCGCCCCGGTACCGCGCGGTTGATCGTCGAGCATCCCGACGAGTCCTACACCGAGAACGAGTTCGAGGGCCCCGGCGTGCTCTACAAGTCGGTCGCCAGCAGCTCGTTCACCGACCAGGGCGACGACCCGACCGCGTACGAGGACGACTTCGAACAGATCAACCGGGTCGGCAGCCAGGACCTCACCCCCGTGATCAACCTGATCCGGTGGGCGCAGAACGCCACCGACGAGGAGTTCGCCGCGGAACTGGGCGCGCACGTCGACGTCCCCTCGTTCGCCCGCTACGTCGCGACCCACAACCTGCTGCTGAACTTCGACGACATGGCGGGCCCGGGCAAGAACTTCTACCTCTGGTACGACCTGGAGACCGAGAAGTTCCAGGTGGTGACCTGGGATCTCAACCTGACCTTCGGCGGCGACCCCACCGCCGGCCCGCGGGACACCGTCCGCATGGGCGGGCCAGGAGGCGGCCTTCCGGGCGGCGGAACGGCACCCCCCGATGGGGTCGAAGGCCAGGCGCCGGCCGGTCAAGCCGCCGCGGGCGACGGGCCGGGCGGGCCCGGCGGCATGATGCAGGGCAACGTGCTCAAGGACCGATTCCTGAACACACCGGCGTTCGCCCAGGAGTACGAGCAGGCCTACCGCGACCTCTACCAGCAGATGTACGGGAGCGGGACCGCTCTCACCGACCTCGACCAGCTCACCGCGGCCGCCACGGCCGTCGCAGAACCGGCGGAGCGCGCCGCCATCGCCGAGCAGTCCGCGGCGTTGCGCGACACCCTGACCCGGCGCATGGAGGCGCTGGCCGACGACCCTGTCATCACAGCGGGTGCCTCGTGACGGCCCTCGACGCCCAGATCCGCCGGCTGCGGGAGCGGCTCACCGCCGACGGCGCTGCCGCGGGCGTCCCGGCAGCGCGGGTGGACGAGCTCATCGACGACGCGCTGGCCGCCTTCGACCGCGCCGCCGTCCGCGAGTTCATCCCCGTGCTCGTCGAACGGCGGGTGCGCCAGGCCATGCGTGTCTCCGACCGGTCCTCGATCGCCCACGGGTACGGCGCCGGTCAGACCTGACTCCCGTCCCCCGCCCGGCGCTCCCCGGCCGGCGGCCGCGAACCCCCCGCGAGCTGTGAACCAGTCGGAGGTTCGGGGCCCGGATCAGGCCCGGACGGTGGTGACGGCCGCCCGGTGTGACTCGAGCCGATGCAGATAGCTGCTGACGAGGACGGTCGCGGGCTCACGGATGCACGCCACCGCGCCCGCGTCGAAGGCGGCCACCACCTCCTCCGCGCTGGCGGTGCGGGCGAGCAGGGCGACGATCTCGGCCTGGGGACGACGATCGAGGGCCGTCGCGACCTCCCCCGGCGCGGGATGCCACATCACGACGTACCCGGGCTGGTCCGACGCCGTGGGAACGAGGACGTCGCGGACGACCCAGCGACCTGGCAGGGCCCCGGCGAGCGCTCTCGCCGTCGTCCCGGGGCCGATGACCTCGACCAGCACACCGGGGGCCTCGGTGCTCCGGTCCATGTCCGGTCGGGAGGAGCGCTCCGGCCCGTCGAGACCTCGTGGCCCACAGCGAACCACCACCGCCGTGGCGTTGTCGTGCAGGACGGCGTCGTCGAGGGCACGCCGCAACGCGGCGGCTTTCTCCTGCGGCGTGTGCCCGCGGGCGACCGCCCGCCGCATGCCGGTCTCTCCGAGCCCGCGGTACATCCCGTCCGTGGCCAGCAGGAGCCAGCCGGGCGCGGCCACCGTGGCGTGACCGACGTCGGCGATGCTGCTCGTCCGGACGGTCTCCATGAGCGCGTCCGCCGACCGTCGTCCCGCGACCCAGCGCCCGAGGCGCCCCAGGGCTCCCGCCGGCGCGGACACCTCTGAGATCGGGCGCCACGAGACGTCGTCGAACGCGTACACCCGGCAGTTCCCCGCCCAGCCGACCTCCCAGGCCTCGGCGGCGTGCCCGGTCGACGGTCCCACGACGACGGCCAGGGCGGCGTCGCCGCGCGCCCCCGCAGCGACGAGTGAGCTGCCCGCGTGGAGCACCGCCTGCACCGGGTGACCGGTCGTTCCCGCGTGCGCTGCGGACTCGGCCGCCAACGCTGCGGCCCGGCACCCGTCGCCGGTGTCGAGCAGGCCGTCGGCGAGTACCACCACGGCTCGACCCGCGTCGCCGTGCTTCTCGACGACGGCATCGGCGTTGACCCGGCGATCACCCCGGGCGGAACAGACGGCCACGTCGATCATCAGTCCCTCGGCGTGTGGTGCCTCGGCATCGGAGAGCGGACGCTCACGGGCCGGCCGCGCGCCGGCAGCGATATCGGTCATGGAGCGAGCGTCGTCACGAGCGGTGTGGCGGGGCTGTGGCTCGCCACACTTCTCCCTGTGAGTGGACAGCTCTTGCCGACGACGCCTGAATCCTGACCCCCTGGCGAGGGGACGGGGTGCTGAAGGTGGAGGACCGAGCGGAGATCCGTCGCCAGCATCGGGCCGAGGGCATGCCGATCGAGGCGATCGCCCGCCGCCCGGGGGACGGGCCGAGCACGGTGCGTCGGGCGTCGGCCGCTGGTGCGAGGAGGTCACGACCCGTCGTGGGGGGTTTGCCGTCCGGGCTGCGCCGTTCACCCTGAGGCCTGGTCACGTGCCGGTGGCGTGCGTGGTGAGGAGGACCGATGACCGACCTCGAACAGGATCAGGGCCCGAGCCCGGTGGCGGCGGGTCGTCGCACCCTGGTGGTGGGCCTGCTCGCCGACCCCGACACGCCCGCGGAGGTCGCGGCGAAGCTGGTCGAGGACCTGCCCGACGAGCTCGCCGCGCGGGTCGACCGCGAGACCAGCTGGGATGTCCGCACGATGACCCACCCGGTCACCGCCTCGGTGCAGGACCCCGAGGAGGTCCTCGGCGCGGTCGCCGACCAGACCGCCCACACCGACTGGGACATCGGGATCTACCTCACCGACCTGCCGATGCAGCACGGCGACCAGCCGATCCTGGTCGACCTCGACCACGACCGCCGCGTCGCCGGACTCTCCCTGCCCGGGTTCGGCCCCTTCCGCCAGCACCACGAGGTGCGCCACGCGATCGTGCGCCTGGTCGCCGACCTCACCGGCACCGCCGAGGCCGGCCTCGACCACGGCCGGCACCATCCGAGCCGGATCGGCCGCGCGACGGCGAAGCGCCTGCAGCCGGTCCACGCCGTGCGGGCCGGCGACGGCGAGCACACGCGGCGGTATGTGACCACCCGATGGCGCGGGCGGGCCCGCCTGCTCGCCGGGATGGTGCGCACCAACCAGCCCTGGCGCCTCGTGGTCGGTATGCGCAGCGCCCTGGCTGCCGTCCTGGGCACCAGCGCCTACCTGACCATCACCTCGACGATCTGGCTGCTCTCCACCCGGCTCGGGGCCGGCAAGCTCGTCCTGACCACGGTGATGTCGGTGGCGCTGATGGTCGCCTGGATCATCGGCGCTCACCACCTGTGGGAACGCGCCCGCGACGAGGGCGAGCGCGAGGAGACGCTGCTCTACAACGCCTCCACCGTGATCACCCTGAGCATCGGCGTGCTGGTCATGTCCGCCGCGGTCTACGTGCTCACCCTGCTCGGGTCCCTGTTCTTCCTCGAACCCTCGGTGCTCGGCTCCTCCCTCGGCCGTCCACCCACCTTCGACGACCACCTCGTGCTCGCCTGGCTGGCCACCGGACTGGCCACCGTCGCCGGCGCGCTGGGCTCCGGGCTCGACAGCGAGGACGCCGTGCGCCGCGCGGCCTACGGCTACCGCGAACGCCAGCGCCGCGACGAGATCGGCCAGGACGCCGACGACACCGAGAACACGTCCTCGTCATAGGCCTCCAGCGCGCCTCCTCGCCGAGACCATGATCGACCCGCAGCCGGCGGAGGTGGATCCTCAGAACCCGAGATCGGTGATCGCGTCGCGCCGCCGATCATCCCGGCGGATCCGGGCGATCATCGTCGACCGATCCTCCTGCCCCGCTGCGCGTGGGCGTCAGGGAACGTCCGACGCGGGGTCGGGTCCCGGGTGCCGCGGTCAGGCCAGCGGGAAGGCCAGCTCCGGCAGCCACCGACGCCACACGTGGGCCAGGGACCCGTCGGCGACGACCGCGGCGAGCGCCTCGTCGAGCGCCTCCCGCAGCGCGTCGTTGCCGGGCCGTACACCGACGGCCCACCGGTTGCGGGTCTCGACGACGAAGGCGTTCGCGAGTTGCGGATCGCGCTCGGCAAGCGGGACGGTGACGACGTCGTCGTCGACGAACCCGTCGATCGTCCGCTCCCGGAGGGCCTGGATCATGTCGCCGAACACGTCGTCGCCGCCGAAGGCCACGAGCTCGATGCCGGGGAAGGTGCGGGCCAGCTTCTCGTTGGCCGACGCCTCGATCGCCCCGATGCGGTAGCCCGCGAGGTCACCCGGTCCGCGGGCCGGGTCGCCGGAGCGGACAACCAGGGTCTCGTTGAAGATCGCGTACGGGCGCGTGAAGTCCACCAGCGCAGCACGCTCCGGGGTGATGCCCTGGCCGCACCACACCGCGTCGGCGCGACCGTCGCGCACCGCCGGCAGCATCTGCTCCCACGGCAGGAACACCCAGACGACCTCGCGGCCCAGACGCCCGCACACGAGAGCCGCCGCATCGGGCTCGTATCCGGCACGAGTGACGCCGTCGGGGCTGCGACAGAACAGCGGCGGCGCCTCGGAGTCGATGCAGGCCAGGCGGACGGCCTCCGTCACGGGATCGCCTCCCAGTACTGGGCGTACTCCCATTCGGTGATCTCCCCGCAGAAGCGGGCCCACTCGTCGGACTTGAGCTCGAGGTACACCGAGGTCAGCGCCTCGGGCACCGCGCCCAGCAGGTAGTCGTCGGCCCGGAACGCCTCGATCGCCTCGCCCAGGGTGCGCGGCAACCGTGTACCGACGAGGTCCCCACCCACCGTCTCGGGCTCCCCGGGATCGAGCCCGCGGAGCAGGCCGTCCTCGATGGCGGCGAGCAGGTAGAGGTGAGAGAGGTAGGGGTTCACCGAGGCGTCCGGGAGTCGGAACTCCATGCGTCCGTTCGACGAGATGCGCACCGCGGCGCCCCGGTTGTCGAGGCCCCAGGTCGGGGCGTCGGGCGCGAACTGGCCGACGTCCCAGTAGCGCTTGTAGGAGTTGACGGTCGACCCCATGACGAGCATCGAGCCCGGGGAGTGCGCGAGGACGCCGGCGACGGCCCGGCGCGCCTGCTCGGTGACGTGCAGCTCGACGCGACCGTCCGCCATGACGTTCTCGTCGCCGCGCCACAGGCTCATGTTGTGATGGCAGCCGTTGCCCATCTTGCCGTTCGTGGGCTTCGGCATGAAGCTCGCCTGCAGTCCCAGCTCCCGGGCGACCTGCTTGCAGATCTGGCGGTAGGTGACCAACCGGTCGGCGGTGCGCTCGGCCCGGTCGAAGTTCCAGTTCAGCTCGAGCTGGCCGTCGTCCTCGTAGTCACCTTGGATCATGTCGAGTCCGAGGGCCAGGGCGTACCGGATGACGCGCTGGTAGACCGGCCTCATCCGCTCCAGGTTCTCGACCTGGTAGGCAGGGCTCTGCCCGGCTTTCGCCTGGACCTCCATCCCCGGACCGGCCCACGTCATCTCCGGTTCCAGCCCCGAGCGCAGCTCGAGTCCGGTCCGCTCGGTGAACTGCCCGTGCGCGATCTCGCACAGCGCCCGCGTGTCGTAGGGCATGACCGATCCGCCCACGCCCGGCAGGTGCGGCGGCTCGTAGGCGCGGCAGAACACCCGCGCGACACTCGTGTCCCAGGGAAGCACCTGCAGCGTCTCCGGCTGCGGAAGGGCCCAGAACTCCCGCGCCTCGACCCCGCCACCGATCAGGTAGCCCGAGCGGTCGGCCTGCAGGTCGGTCAGCGCGGTGCGGTGGAAGGCGATCCCGGAGCCGAGCATCCGCGCCAGGTGGGCCGCCGGGGCGACCTTGGCGACCGTGCGGCCACCGATCGTCGGGATCATGTAGTAGACGAACTCCACCTCGTCGCGGGTGACCCGATCGCAGAGCTCGGCGACGAGGTCGTCCTCGAGGTTGGCGGTCCGGTGCCGGTCGAACGCCTCGCGGTCGTCCAGGTCCGCGCGCAGCGCTTCGCCGAAGTCGGCCGGACCCGTCGCGGGCGGTGCCGTGGTGCCGTCCTGATGCAGCGTCATCTCGGGCTCCTCGGGGCCGCGCCACGTGGGGCGAAGGTGATCGGGAAGCGGATCGGGCCGGTGTTGCCCGAGTCGGGTAGCCACTCGTCGCCCCCCGCCGCCCGGACGTCGGTCAGGCGCCGGGCCAGCACGCCGAGGGCGACGCTCATGTCGGTCCGGGCGATGTGGTTGCCGATGCAGTGGTGGATGCCGCCGCCGAAGGTACGGTGCGGTGGGCGTCCGGTGGCGGTGATGTCGACGTCCTCGCCGTCGGGGAAGGCCTGCGGGTCGGTGTCGGCGGCGAAGGCGAACAGGTGCACCGTCGTGCCCTGCGGGATCTCCACGCCTTGGAACTCGAAGGTCTCGACGGCTTCCCGGGTGACCCAGGTGGTCGTCGGGTTGACGCGGATCGCCTCCTCCATGGCGGGACGCGCCAGCTCCGGACGCTCGGCCAGGAGCTCCCACTGCTCGGGGCGGCGGACGAAGGTCTTCAGGACGAGGCCGAGCTGGTTGCGGGTGGTGTCCATGCCCCCGAAGAGCATCAGCACGAGCGCGTTGCGCAACTCCGCCGCCGACAGCGTGTCGCCGTCCTCCGAGTGGTGGACCAGCTGGGAGACGATGTCCTCGCCCGGGTGGGCCACCCGGTCGTCGATGAGCGACTCGACGTAGTCGTAGAGGGCCGACACCGCGGCGTCGATCTCCCCGATCCGGCTGCGGATCGCGACGCTCAACGCGATCCCGATGGTGTTCGCGTGCTCGGCGATGAACGGCCAGTCCTCGTGCGGGAGACCCATCATGGCGCAGAGCGCGCGGGTGGCGTACGGCTCGGCGAACTCGGAGACGAACTCGGCGTGGCCGCGGTCGGCGAAGGTGTCGACGAGTTCCTCGGCGACCTCGGCGAAGACCGGTTCGAGGCGGCGCGCACTCGCGGGTGTGAAGGCCGGGTTGAGCAGCCTCCGGATGCGGTGGTGCTCCTGGCCCTCGAGCACGAGCAGGTTCCGGGCCCACCACGCGTGGAAGGTGCCGTCGTGCACGCCGTGATGGTCGGGCCATCGCGCGCTGCCCTGCGAGAGCGCCCGGTTCTTGAGCAACGCGGTGACCTCGGCGTAGCGCAGGACCGCGAGCCCGTAGTTGGTGCGGGCGTACCAGGATCGCTCCCGGGCGTCGCGCACGGACTCGGAGTGCATCGAGAAGGACGGATCCGCGATGTCGAGGTAGGGGACGTCGCTCACGGAGGGGGGAAGGTTCATCTGGGCTTCCTCGACGAGGGGCTCGACCGGGAGTGCGACGGCGACGTGGCGTGCAAAATAAGCTACAAGTGTAGGTATTGGGCGGCAAGAGTGGCCCGACGGGGAGGAGGAGCGGCGCGTGCCCGACCGGAGGGGTCTGCTCCCCGCGATGGCGGGCGGGACGACGGCGAGCGGTGCCGGGATCGCGGACCGGCTCGCCTCCTCGATCGCGCTCGGGGTGTTCTCCCCCGGCGAGCGGCTCCCCACCGAGGTGGTCCTGGCCCGCGAGCTGGGCGTCGCCGTGGCGACCCTGCGCAAGGCGCTGGCGACCCTGCGCCAGCGGGGCCTGGTCGAGACCCGGCGCGGCCGCAGCGGCGGCACCTTCGTCGTGGCGGCACCGGTCCCCCGCGACGACGAGGTCGTCGACGCCCTGCGGCGCACCGGCACCGTGGATCTCCGGGACCTGCACGACGAGTACATCGCCGTGGGCTCGGCCGTGGCCCGTCTCGCCGCCACCCGCAGCGTCGCGGCGGGAGTCGCGGGTCTGGCCGGCGTGGCCGGACGCCTGCCGCGAGCCCGCTGCGCGGCCGAACGTGCCACGGCCGACAGCCGGTTCCACATCGAGCTGGGGGTCCTCGCCCAGTCGCCCCGTCTGCTGCGCTCCCTGCTGCGCCTGCAGGGCGAGATCGGCCCGCTCTACTGGTCCGGGGTCGCCGCGCCGTCGGATCCGGCGACCGTGCACACCGACCACCTCGGCATCGTGGAGGCCGTCCGCACCGGGAACGCCCTGCGGGCCGAGCGGCTCATGGAGGAGCACGTCCACGACTGCGTCTTCCATCTCATCGACGCCAAGCTCGCCCTCGACCGGGGCGAGGTCGCCCGTTCGGCCATCACACGGCAAGGTCTCACCCGTGACGCGTGAGGCCGGACCCGACGATCCGGTGGCGGGCCTCGCCGGGTTCTTCTCGGACGTGTTCGCCGGGATCGAGGCGATGAGCCGGGACTTCACCGCCGCGATCGAGAACGTCAGCACCCCCGACGACGACGTGGTCCGGCTCGCCGACGCGGCCCGGGAGGCGATCGGGGCCACAGCGCGCCGGTTCCTGCACGAGCACCCCAGTGCCGACGGCGCCGGGCTGGTGTTCGCCCGCCCGCCGGACGCCGCGTCCGACAGCGCGATCGAGTGGTGGGTGCGCGGGCCGGCCGACACCATCGATCGCTACTCGTTCGGGACCGACCCGTCCGCGGCCGGCTACTACGAGTACGACCGGCTCGAGTGGTTCGTCCGCCCCTTCCACGAAGGTCGTCCCTGGATCGCGGGGCCCTACATCGACTACCTCGGGGTCGATGAGTACGTGGTGACCCTGATGGTCCCGGCGCACGCCCACGGCGGGCCGGTCGGAGTCGCGGGCACCGACATCCGGGTCTCGGATCTCGAGCGGGCCCTCATGCCCCTCATCGCCCGCGTCCCCGGCGAAGCCGCACTGGTGAACACCGACGACGCCGTGCTCATCGGCAACTCCAGCCGCCTGCTCTCCGGCGACCGGCTCGGCGGGCTCCCCGAGGGATTCCGGCTGACCGAGCTGTCGGGCTCCCGGGGCCTGGTGCGGCTCCTCCATCGCTGAGGCCCCTTTACAGGCCCGGAACCTTCCCGACACCTGGGCCGGGCACTCTAGGCGCCGCGCTTGAAGTCTGCTTCTATATCTTTTGCGCTGACGTGACCCAGGCCACGCTCGAGGGCGGGCCGTGTCCCGCAGCCGCTACCGCGGACGGCCCCACGACCGAGCCCTGGAGGAGTGCCGTGAAGTTCAGCTACGTCATGCTGCCGGACTATCCGCTGAGCGAGTCGCTCACATCGATCCAGCTGGCCGACGACCTCGGCTTCCACGCCGTCTACGCCGCCGACGAGACCTGGCACAAGGATCTCTGGCTGCTCTTCGCCGCGGCCGCGGACAAGACCTCCCGCATCCGTATGGGCCCGAGCCTGTCCGGGGTGGTGCTGCGCGAGCCCTCGCTGGTCGCGCAGGCCACCGCCACCCTCGACGAGCTGACCGGAGGCCGCGCCGAGGTGGTCCTGGGGTCGGGCAACTTCGGGCTCCTCGCGCAGTACGGGATGGACTGGACGACGCAGAAGCCGCTGTCCCGGGTCAAGGAGGGCGTCCAGGTCATCCGCACCCTGCTCGACGAGGGCGCCATCACCCTCGACGGGGAGTTCTTCACCTACCAGGGCCTGTTCACCTTCGCCCGCCCGGTGCAGGCGCACGTCCCGGTCAAGGTCGGCTCGATGGCGGGCCCCCGCTCGTTCCAGGTGGCCGGCCAGTACTCCGACGGCTGCCACCACGCGCTCGGCTACACCCGCCAGGCCTACCAGTACATGGTCGAGAACATGCGGATCGGTGCCGAGCGAGCGGGCAAGAACGTCGACGACCTCGACATCGGGGCCTGGTGCGTGTTCGCCATCGGCGAGGACTCGGCGACCGCCAAGGAGGCCGCCAAGTCGATGGTGGGTCTCTACGCCTCGGCGATGCCGGACTCGCTGCTGGAGCGCAACGGGGTCTCACCCGCCGAGATGAAGCCGATCCTCGACAAGTTCGTGGCGGGAGATCTCGCGGGCTCCATCGAGGCCACGCCGGACGCGCTCGCCGACAAACTGTCGGTCGCCGGGACCCCCGAGGAGTGCCTCGCGAAGATCCAGGAGATCCAGGCGGGCGGCGCCAACCACATGATCTGCGCGATCACCGACGCGACCCTGGTCAAGACGTTCATGGGCCGCGACATCCCGGGCGTCGCGAGCGTGGACGAGCAGCTGCGCCTCATCGCGGAGAAGGTCATGCCGAAGGTGGCGTGACCGTGTCCTGGGCCCGAGAGGTCGGGACGTGCCGACCTCGACGAGGTCCTCACCGCGATCACCGAGGACCATCGGGCGCGAACCGCGCCGTCGCCGAGCTACCCGCTCTCGGGCCGCGGCCCTGAGTGGTGCTCCGGCACGCGTCGCCTCAGAACTCCGTCACACCCGCGTCGGGCGCGATCTCGTGCGCGGTGACGAACCTCGACTCGTCCGAGGCGAGGAAGAGCACCGTCTCGGCGACGTCCTCGGGCTCGGTCGTCTCGACGGGCAGCATGTTGACGAACATCCCGCCCAACCGCGGGGACGTCCCCATCGCTCGCATCAGCTCGTCCTGCATGCCGGCGCTGCCCATCGGCGTGGACACCCCGGTGGGGTGCACGCTGTTGACCCGGATGTGATGCTGTGCCAGCTCGGCGGCGAACGCCTTCGCCATACCTCGCACCGCGAACTTGCTGGTCGTGTAGGGCACCATGAACGGCTGCACCTTCAGCCCCGCCGCCGAGCTGATCAGGACGATCGACCCGCCGCCGGCCCGCACCAGATGGGGCGCTCCCGCCATCACCGTGTTCCACGTCCCGGTGACGTTCGTGCTGATCGTGTCTTCGTGGATCTGTGGCGTGACCTCGTCCCACGCCCTCGGCACACAGATCCCGGCGTTCGCCACGACCACGTCGAGCCGGCCCAGCCGCTCCACCGCGTCGTCGACCACCGCACGGAGCGCATCCAGCTCACGCACGTCCACCCGGGCCGACACCACGCGCTGCCCCGTCTCCTCGACGCGCCGGACCGTCTCCGCCAGGTCCTCGGGCGTGGCCGAGTCGTACGCCACGCTCGGCAACGGGGCGCACACATCGACGAGGACGACGTCCGCACCCTCGTGCGCCAGCCGCAGCGCGTCCGCGCGCCCCTGACCGCGGGCCGCTCCGGTGACCAGGGCGACCTTGCCCGCCACACGTCCGGACATCTGCACGCTCCCTCGTCCCCGCCGGCCCATCACCGGACCGGCCTCACGATCGTACTGAGTGAACGCTCAGTCAACGTTGCCGAGACGCGCATCGTGGATCGGGCGAACAGGCCCCGCCCATCAGCGTTCCCGGCGGTCAGGCCCCCGGCCGTCGGTGGTCGACGTCGTCCGGCGGCCGTCGCTCGCGGTACGCGGCGAGCGCCTCCCCTGGTCGGCGGTGCGCGCTGTGCGGACTTGCTGACGGTTCTCCATCTCGATGACGGCGTCCAGGGACGTGATCTCCATGCCGAGCCACCGTCCGGCGCCCGCCGCCGGGCCGTTGACCTGTGCGATCACCGGTCTCGCCGGCCTGCGGATCCGCTGGATCAGGGCGGCCACGTGCCGCTGGACCGCGAGGTCGCGCCGGGTCGGGTCGGGTCGGGTCGGGTCGGGTGATCGCTGTGAGACGGGCGGGGCGCGCCAGCTCGACACGCCGGACGTGCTCGCGCGGCACCGAGACGTCGACGACCGGGTCCGGTCGCTCGGCGCCGCGGCCCGTCACCCGTACCGCGGGAGGGGAAGGTCATCGGCGGGCGATCCCCGGACCTCATGGGGTGGCCCGGCCAGGAGCCCCGGAACATCGGGATGGACAGCGATGAGCTCGGCTTCGTGCTGGCGGTGCTCGTCGAGCGCGTCCGCGTCGGCGAAGAGGGTGTAGAACCACAGCGCGTCGCCGTCCTCCTCGTCACGATGCATCACGTAGCGCAGGGTGCCCGGCTCCGCCTCCGCGCCGGCCAGGAAGGGCGCCAGCGCGGCCGCCAGGTCCTCCCGTCGACCGGGCCGGGCGGTGAGGCGGACGTAGACCGCGACCGGCGACGACGCGGCGGTCACGGCCTCCGCTCCTGCCGGACGAGGTCGGGCCAGTCGCCGCAGCACAGGGACTCGAGGATGCCGAATCCCTCGGCGTCCCCCTCGCGGACGCGGACCGGTCGGTCGCGCAGCTGCCAACCGAACTCGGCGGCCGCGTCCCGTTCCTTGCGGCAGTCGGGGATGTACTCGCCGTCGAGGTGCAGCGGGCCCTGCCAGACACCGTGGCGGCCGCCCTTCCACGGCAGGTAGTTCCCGGTCTGGAGATGGAAGCCGGTGGAGCCGATCGGCTCCAGGCGGACCACCCGCTGCGCTCCGTCCCTCATCCGCAGGCGGACCTCGCCGCCGGCGAAACCCCGGTCCTCGGGGGCGTAGCGGACCTCCGGGGTCAGGGCGGCGATCGCGTTCTCGCTGCCGTCGGCCTCGTTCACGTGGCCGGAGAAGTAGGCCAGGCCGTCCTCGTTCTCGCGGAAGTAGTACTGGACCTCGTAGTAGGTGCCGTCCGGTCGGCGCAGATGCGAGGTGAGCCACTGGAAGTGGTAGCGGGACGTGACGTAGGTGACGGACGGTTGGAGGTCCGGGGGCGTGACACCCACGTTCTCCCGCACGCCCCAGGAGTGGTCGCGCGAGGCGAACCATTCGTCGTCGGTGACGCTGATGGTCTCGCCGTCGAGCGTGACGACGCCGCGGGCCGTGCCGGCCTGGTGGTAGCGGATCACGTCGCTGGTCTTGCGGACGCCCCGGTACTGCAGGTCGCGCTCCTCGAAGAAGGGCGGCAGCAGGCCGGTGACGACGAGGTCGAAGCTCACCGCGGGGACCACCTCGTTGGGCTCGAGCACGACCCGCACCGCCGAGAGCGGTTCCAGGACCTCGTAGCGGATCGGTCCGACGCCGATCGTCGACAGGTCCCCGATCAGCTCGCGGCTGCCCCGGACCGTCCACTGCTCGACGTCCCGCGCGACCCCGGCGAAGCCGTCGAGCACGTTGCGGTTGGGGTACTTCCCGATTCCGAAGTCCACCTGCAGGCTGCCGTCACGGCGAGCCAGCGAGGTCCACAGCTTCTCGGTCCAGTTGACGTCACTCGAGCCGACCGTCGCGAACGTGTTGACGATCTGGTGGTCGAGGCGCTCATCGGCGCCGACGATGGGCAGGATGTCGTTCGGCACGGGCCGCTCCTCTCCTCGGGTCCTCCGGTCGAGACTCAGAAGGCCCCGTAGTCCGAATCGGCCGTCAGACCCAGCTCGGGCCAGACTCCGGTGATGATGTTCTCGAAGATCCCGAAGCCCACGGCGTCGCCGTCACGGACACGGACCGGTCGATCCCGCAGCTGACCCAGCCCGCGCAGGGTGGTGGGCTCCCAGCAGTCGGCGATGTACTCCCCGTCGACGTGGAGCGAGCGGCCACGCCAGGTCCCGTGCCGGTGCCCGTCCCAGAACCCGTAGCCGGCGGGACGCAGGAAGAAGCCCGACTCGCCGACGGCCTCCACGTCGATCGTGCGCGTCTCCCCGGTCTCCATGTCCAGACGCACCTTCCCGCCGAGGAGGAACCGGGTCACCGGGTCGTAGGAGAGCTCCGGCTGGATCCGCTTCACCCGGACCTGGCGGCCGTCCGGGAAGTTCATGTACGCCGTGTCCACCGCGCGGACGCCGCCGGCCTCCATGACGAACTGCTGGATCTCGTACACCGCGCCGTCGGGCCGCTCGAACAGCCAGGGCGTCCACTGCATCAGGCCCCGGACGTCGCCGCCGCCGGTGGGCGGGGTCACCGGCGGCACGTCGGTCGGCGGGACGCCGACCGTGTCGCCCCGCATCCCCCACGAATGGTCGCGCACCGCGAACCACTCCTCCGGCGTCACATCGTGCCTCTCGCCGTCGACCGACACCCAGCCCGAGACCACCCCGCTCTGGTGGTACCGGATGGTGTCCGAGGCGACCCGCCCCGTCGCGTCCCGGAACACGTTGCGGTCCTCCACGAACGGGGGCAGGGAGCCGGCGACGACCAGGTCGAAGCTGATGTCGAGGGTGTCGTTGGGGTCGAGACGCACGCGGATCGACCGCAGCGGCTCGACGACCTCGTAGGAGACCGGCCCGACCACGGGCGCCTCGCCGTCGTGACCGTTCTCGTCGCGCATCTCGCGGCTGGCGCGGACCGTCCACTGCTCACGCCCGCGGGACACTCCCCCGAACGCGTCCATGATCCCCCGGTTGTGATACTTGCCCAGCCCGAAGTCGACCTGCAGTCCGCCGTCGCGGCGGGCGCACGACGCCCACAGCTTCTCGGTCCAGGACCGGTCCGACTCGCGCACGGTGCCGAAGGTGTCGACGATCTGGTGGTTCAGTCCCTCGTCCGCGGCGCGCAGCGCGCCGATCCCCGGAACGACCATGCCTAGGACTCCTCGTCTCGTCGGGTGCCGACCCGCGGCGTCGGCGTGAAGCGCAGGGGCACCGAGGTCGGTCCGGAGATGAAGTTGGACGCGAGCCACGTCGGCTCACCGGCCAGCTCCAGATCCGGCATGCGCGTCACCAGGCGGCTCATCATCGCGGCGATCTCGAGTCGCGCGAAGTGGGCGCCGAGGCAGAAGTGCGGACCACCTCCGCCGAAGGCGAGGTGCGGGTTGGGGGTCCGGTCGACGAGGAAACGGTCGGGATCGGCGAACACGCTCGCGTCCCGGTTGGCGGCCCCGAAGTAGAGCAGCACCTTGTCGCCGGCCGGGATGACGACACCCCCGAGCCGTACGTCGGCCATCGCCGTGCGCCGCATGTAGATCACCGGGCTCTGGTAACGGAGAAGCTCCTCCACGGCCGTCGGCATCAGGGTGGGGACGTCGGCCCGCAACCGGGCCATCTCCTGCGGGTTCTCCAGCAGCGTGAGCACCCCGCCACCGACCAGGTTCCGGACGGTGTCGCCGCCGGCGTTGATCAGAAGAAGGATGAAGAAGCCGAACTCGAGATCGTCGAGCCGCCGTCCGTCCAGCTCGGCCGCGACGAGTCCGCTGGCCAGGGAGTCGTCGGGCTCGCGTAGTTTCGCCGCTCGAAGGTCCGCCCCGAACTGCAGCATCTCCGCCCGCGCCGCGCCACGCTGCTCATCGGTCACCGCGTCCTGGGCCGAGTGCATGATCTCGGTCAGATCGTAGAGCCGGACGCCGTCTTCCCGAGGCACCCCGAGCAGGCGCGCGACGACGTAGGACGGGAGCATCCCGGCCACCTGCGTCATCAGCTCGCACTCGCCGGCCTCGGTGACCTCGTCGAGGATCTCGTCGGCGAGGTCCTCGATCACCGAGGCCCACCGCGCCGCGCCGCGCGGCATGAACTCGGGGCTGACCAGCCGGCGGTACTGGGTGTGCCGCGGCGGGTCCATGAACATCATCATGTTCCGGACCTCGTGGAGGGCCGCCTCGGGCAGGTCGTACATCATCATGCCGTCGTGGTTGCCGAAGGCTTGCGGCCGGACGCTGGCCTCCTTGACCAGGGCCGCGGAGGTGACGGCCCAGAACCCGCGCCCGCCCGGCTCCTCGTGCCAGTGGACGGGGGCGTTCTCGTGCAGCCAGTGGTACTGCTCCACCGGGTGGCCGTGGGCGAACGACGAGGAGCTCCACAGGTCGATCGGTGTCTCGGTGGCGGTCGCGGTCACGACGTCTCCTCTCGGATGGTGGGTGGTGGTCAGAAGGTCACGACCCCGCGCAGGAGGGTGCCGTCGCGCAGATCCGCGTAGCCCTGATCGATCTCGTCGAGCGCGTAGCGGCGAGTGATCAGCTCGTCGAGCTTCAGCCGGCCCGACTCGTACAGGGACAGCAGCTTCGGGATCTCCACGCGCGGGTTCACGGAGCCGTAGACGGTGCCCTTGATCTCCTTGTTCCACAGCGTCAGCTCGTAGAACGGGATCGGGACCTGGGCCTGGGTGATCGGTGCGACCGCGGTGGCGACGCAGGTCGAGCCCTTCCCGGTGATCGAGAGCGCGTCGGCGATGATGTCGCCGTAGAGCACGCTCGGCGCCGCGACGACCCGGTCGGCGAGGCGGCCCCGTGAGATCTCCCGAATGATCGGCCGCGCCTCCTCGACCGAGGCCGCCACGTGGGTCGCGCCGAACTCCTGCGCCTTCTCCCGTTTGAAGGCGACCGGGTCGATGGCCACGACGGCGCGTGCCCCGGCGGCCACCGCCCCCTGGACCGCGTTGATGCCGATCCCTCCGATGCCGATGACGGCGACGACGTCGCCCGGCGCGGTCCCGGCCCGCGCGGTCGCCGAGCCCCAGCCGGTGGGGACGCCGCACGAGACGAGCGCGACGACCTCGGACGGGAAGTGCGGCTCGACCTTGACCACCGAGTACTCGTGCACGAGCGCGTGCTCGGCGAACGTGCCGAGGTTGGAGTAGACGTTGGCCTCGGCGCCCCGCCAGAAGTGCTTGGGCACCTCCTTCTTCTGCATCAGGTCGAAGCCGGCGTCGCAGATGTACTGGCGGCCGGTCGCACAGGGCCGACAGATCCCGCAGGACGGGATGAAGCTGGTGGCGACGTGGTCGCCCACCTGCACGTGCTCGACCGCCGACCCGACCTCCACGACGACGCCCGCCCCTTCGTGGCCGCCGATCAGGGGGAACTGCGAGGGGAGGTTCGCCGCGAGGCGCATCTCCTCGGGGACGACCATGTCACCGGTCGCCATGTGCTCCTCGGAGTGGCACAGTCCCGCCGCCCGGAGCTCGACGAGGACGTCGTGCGGGTCGAGGGGACCCAGCTCGACCTCGTCGACCACCCACTTCTCACCCACCCCGGCGAGTACTGCCGCGCGCGTCTTCATGCGTTCCTCCGAACCGTCGGCGTTCCGGCGTGGGCGTGGTCGTCGAGCGCGGCGAGCAGGTCCTCGACGCGCCGGGACATGACGGGCAGGACCTGCCCCCAGGTCGCCATGCGCTCGTCGGGAAGCTCCCCGCTCTCGTACGCGGCCAGCCCGTGATGGACGATCGCCGCGAGCTTGGCGGCAGCGGCGATCTCGTAGATCTCCACGCCGCGCGCGCTGCGGCCGGTGGCCGTCTCCCAGGCATCGATCACGTCCTGCCGCGAGTACATGCCCTCGAGCGCGAAGACGTGGTAGGCGGGCAGGGGGAGGTCGGTCGGTGCCACGTCGGCCGGGAACCAGTAGAGGATCCAGCCCAGGTCGTAGAGGGGTTCGCCGTTGTGCCCCATCTCCCAGTCCAGCAGCGCGGTGAGCGTCCCGTCGCGCCAGAGGGTGTTGGCGATCTTCGGGTCGCCGTGGACCGGGGCGACCGGACCGCTGCGGGCGTAGCCGATGCGCTCCAGCACGTCCAGCGCGTCCGCCAGCCCATGACCGTGCGCGGCGTATGCCGGCGCCTTCTCGGCGTTGCGCCGGAGGCGTTCGCGCCAGACCCCGAACACCTCCTCGGGCAACTGCATCCGCCCGTAGCTGCGCAGCGGCTCCGCGCGATGCAGCGTGGCCAGCGACGTCACCCACTGCTCGCACAACCCCCGCCGCACCGGCGGCGGACCGTCGAGCAGCCACCCCGGTGCGACGAACTCGAACGCCTCGCCGGGCAGCGGCTCGCACAGATAGAACGTGGTCCCGATCAGCGACTCGTCGGTGCAGTGGCCGTGCACGGCCGGGACCGGGACGTCCGGCGCCACGGCGGCCACCTCGGCCAGCACGTCGTGCTGCCAGCGCATGTCGTAGGGCGGCAGCAGACCGGGCCCCTGCGGCGGGGTCCGCAGGATGAGGTCGATGTCCGCGAGCAGGTAGGTCTCGTTGGAGTGGCCGGTGGAGACGACGCTGATCCGCGCCGAGTCGACCGGACGGCCCAGGAAGGTCGAGACGCCCTTCGCGAGGATCTCGGGATCACGTGCCACGGGACTCCCTCGTCCGTCGTTGATCGGGGTCGTCAGGAACGCAGACCGACGGTGCGCACGAACTCCGCCCCGGCACCTGCCTCGACGATCGGGTCGATGTCCGGTCCGCCCCGCAGGTGGTGGCCACCGTCGACGCTCAGGAGCACCCCGGTGATCCACGACGCCTCGTCGGAGAGCAGGAACGCCGCGGCCGCGGCGACCTCGTCGGGCGTGCCGACCCGCCCGAGGGGCATCTTGGCGAGATAGTCCCGGCGGACCGCCTCGGTGTCGGTCAGCAGCACCGAGGCATCGGTCGGGACCAGCCCGGGACGCAGCGCGTTGACCCGGACGTCGAGCACGCCGAGCTCGTCGGCGGCTGTGCGGACCAGCATCTCGAGCGCGGCCTTGGTCGCGTTGTAGGCCGCCATGAACCGGTGCGTCAGCGCCCCGGCGATGGACGACATCGCGACGAGCGACCCGCCGCCGGCCTCGGCGATCGCCCGGCCCGCGTGCTTGATCGTCAGGAAGGACCCGGTCAGGTTCGTCTCCACCACGGCCTGCCAGTCGCTCGTCGGGTGGGCGATGACCGGAGCGCCGGAGCCGAATCCCGCGTTCACGACGGCATGGTCGAGGCGGCCGGTCGTCTCGGCGGCGCGAGCCACCGCGGCCGTCACCGCGTCCTCGTCGGTGATGTCGCAGACGACGGTCCGGGCCTGGTCGCCGAGGAGCACGCCGGCCTTCGCCAGCTTCTCCTCGTCCCGGCCGCAGAGGGTGACGACGGCGCCCTCGGCGATCAGCCGGCCCGCACACGCGAAGCCCAGGCCCGAACCGCCGCCGGTGACCAGAGCGGACCTTCCGACGAAGCGCCGGGCCCGACCCGCGCCGTCGGTCGAGACGTCGTCGTCCGCCATGGCACTCCCTCGCTCGGCTTTCCCATCCCGTTGGTGGGGAACGTAGGCGGACGCTCAGCAGGGCGTCAACCAGCGGAAACGTCATGTCCACCGGAGTGTCACGAGCGTGCCAGCCGGTGTTCTTCCGCTGCCAGAACCCGGTCGGGCGGTGCCGGCGGGTTGACGTCGCCCGACCGACCGTTGCACGCTCCGCCCGTTCTCAACGATCCGGTCGGGAACAGGCACCGCGCCGGTTCCGGGAAGGGGCCCGCCATGCCGCGGAACCTCGCGTCTCGCCGCGCCGCGATCGAGTCCTATCTGGGTGCTCCGGGCTCGATCCGCGACGTCGTCGCGCTGTCCACGGGCTTCTCCAACGAGACCTATCTGCTGCGCGGCCCGGAGCTGGTGCTGCGCACCCCGCCGCGCGGGCGCGGACTGCTCCCGCCCTACGACATGCGTCGCCAGCACGACGTGCTCGCGGAGGTCCGGGCCGCGACCTCCGCGGTCCCGGTCCCCCAGGTTCACGGATGGTCGGTGGACGACTCCATCGTCGGATCACCCTTCTACCTGTGCACGCACGTGGCCGGCGAGGCCTTCGAGATGACGGCGCCGCCCTGGCTGGTCGACGCCTCCCCCGAGCTCCGGCACGGGATGTGCCGGCAGTGGATCGACGCCCTCGGTGCGCTGCACCGGCTCGAGCCGTTGCCATGTCTCGGCGACGCCCGACCGCCCCCGGAGGTCTACCGCTCCTGGCGCGAGCTCGCCGCCGTGGACGCCGAGGCTCCGGGGTCCGCCCGGAGCCTGGGACCGGAGGTCGTCGCCCTGCTCGACGAGATCCTCTCCCGGCCCCTGACCACCAGCGGTGCGCCCACACCGGTCCACGGCGACCCGAAGATCGGCAACACGATGTGGCAGGACGGGAAGCTGACCGCCCTGCTGGACTGGGAGCTGGCGTTCAACGGCGAGCCCCTCTGCGACCTCGCCTACCTCCTCACGTGGTTCCCGTCCGACCCGACCCTCAACGACATGGGCCTGCCGTCCTACGACTACTTCGCGCTGCCCGGGATGTTCTCCCGTACCGAGATGATCGACGGCTGGGAACGGTCCACGGGCCGCCGGGCCGTCGGGGTGGAGGCGTTCGAGGCGGCCGAGTCGGCCAAGACCTGCGCCATCGTCCTGCGCGGCGTCGCCGCCTACGAGGCCGGGACCCTCCCCGACGAGCGGCTGGCCCTCTGGCCGACGGCACTGTCGATCTACCTCGATCGCACGCGGCGGCTGCTCGCCTCACGACCGCAGGAGAGGACCCGGTGACCTGCCCCGTCCCCTCGTTCAACTTCGCCGACCTCTTCGAAGCGCTGGCCGACATCGATCCCGGGCGTCTCGCTCTGGTGACCTCGGACGGACAGCAGCTCACCTACGGCGAGCTCGACGAGCACGCGAACCGGATCGCGCACGCGCTGACCGACCTCGGCACCCGGCGCGGGGACCGGGTGGCGGTGCTCGCGCACAACCGGCTCGAGTGGATCGAGGTGATGCTCGGGTGCTTCAAGCTGGGCGCCCTGCCCGTCAACGTCAACTACCGTTATCGCGAACCCGAGATCCGGCACGTGCTGAGCGACGCCGAGCCCGCGGTCGTCGTCGTCGAGAGCGACCTCGCCGCCCCGGTCGTCGAGTGCGTGGTCGACCTCCCCCGGGTGCCGACCGTCCTGGTCGTCCCCGGTCCGGCTCCCCTGACGCCGGAGTCACCGGAGCACGGCGTGTCGGACTACGCCGCCACGGTGGCCGCGGCGCCGGCGACCCGGGGCTTCGCGCCCCGGCGCGACGACGACGGCTATCTCCTCTACACCGGGGGCACCACGGGCCTGCCCAAGGGAGTTCTCTGGACCCACGAGAACCTGCTCTTCGCGGCGGCGGGCGGCGGCGGGGGCCTCGGTGAGCCGCTGACCAGGCCGTCGGACGTGCTCGGTCACGTCGGTCGACCGGCCGAGGCGTGGCTCGCGTTGGCGCCTCTGATGCACGGCAACGGACAGTGGACCGTGCTCCGCGCGTGGACGAGCGGCGGCACCGCCGTGCTGTGGACCGGGAGGCGGTTCGACGCCGTCGGCATCTGGGACCTGGTGGACGCGCGCGACGTCGGGGTCATGATCGTGGTCGGGGACCCGATGGCACGCCCACTGGTCGACGCACTCGACGAGCACTCCGGCCGCTGGGACCTCGCCGCGCTCCGGGCGTTCGCCTCGGGCGGCGCCGTCCTCTCGGCGACGGTGAAGGACGCGATCGCGGCCCAGCTGCCCGGGGTCACCATCATCGACGGATACGGGGCGAGCGAGACCGGCTCCGGGGGCACCATGCTCGGTCG
The DNA here is from genome assembly GCF_057180585.1 of Actinomycetospora sp. 2LY8.5. Lineage (NCBI taxonomy): Bacteria > Bacillati > Actinomycetota > Actinomycetes > Pseudonocardiales > Pseudonocardiaceae > Actinomycetospora > Actinomycetospora sp. 2LY8.5. The sequence goes on along the minus strand of NZ_JBXUHE010000028.1, from coordinate 65,935 downwards.
CACCGGCGCGGGCCTGCCCGTGTTCGCGGCCGACGCGCGCACCTCGGTGCTGACCGACGACCTCGTCGAGTCACCGGTCGGTGAGCCCGGCTTCCTGGCGCTGCGCGGGCGGATTCCCACCGGGTACTGGCGCAACCCGGCCGAGACCGCCCGCGTCTTTCGGGTCGACGCGCACGGCACTCGGTGGGCCGTGCCCGGTGATCGGGCCGTGTCCAACCCCGACGGCTCCGTCACGCTGCTGGGCCGCGGCTCGCTGTCGATCAACAGCGGCGGCGAGAAGGTGTTCCCCGACGAGGTGGAGTCCGCGCTCAAGAGCCACCCCGACGTCCTCGACGCACTGGTCGTCGGGGTACCGGACGATCGCCTCGGAGAGGTGGTCGCCGCGGTCGTCTCCACTCGCGGTGCCGCCCCGGTCGATCTCTTCGCACTGCAGGAGCACGCCCGGGCCGCGCTCGCCGGCTTCAAGCTTCCGCGCGTGCTCGCCCTCGTCGACGAGGTTCGCCGTTCCCCCGCCGGCAAGCCGGACTACCCCTGGGCCCGCGAGACCGCCCTCGCCCAGGGTCGCCCGGACCACCGGGAACGCGCTCGATGACGGCCGCACCTTTCACCCCCCGCTCACCCGGGACGCCGGGCCTGGAGGCTCGCATGGACGATCTGGCGTACTTCAGCGACACCGTCTTCGTCGAGAACACCTGGGTCGCCGCCCACGCGACCGCGCGGATCGACGTCGTCTCGGCGGCCACCGAGGAGGTCATCGCCTCGGTCCCGGACGCGGACGGGACCGATGTCGACGTCGCCGTCGGCGCCGCCCGGCGGGCGTTCGACGACCCCGCCGGCTGGGCCGCGTGGGCACCCGACCGGCGGGCCGGCGTGCTCGACCGCTTCGCCGACCTGATGACCGAACACGGGGCCGAGCTGGGCGACCTCGTGACGCGGCAGAACGGCATGCCGACGTCCATCGCGGCGCTCTCCGAGGCGCAGGCCCCCGCTGCTCTGCTGCGCTACTACGCCGAACTGGCGCGCACGACACCGCTCGAGCAGGAGCGGACCTCGCGCACGGGCGGGACCACGGTGGTGCGTCGGGTACCGATGGGCGTGGTCGCAGCCATCGTGCCGTGGAACTTCCCTCAGACCCTCATCTTCTTCAAGCTCGCGGCCGCGCTCGCCGCCGGCTGCACGATCGTCCTGAAGCCGGCGCCCGAGACGGTGCTCGACGCACGCGCCACGGCGGCGCTGGGACGGGAGGCCGGGCTCCCGCCCGGCGTGCTCAACGTGGTCACCGGCGGCACGGCGACCGGTGAGCTGCTCGTGCGACACCCCGGCGTGGACAAGGTGGCGTTCACCGGCTCGACACGAGCGGGGCGGTCGATCGCCGAGGCGTGCGGCGCGTTGCTGCGCCCGGTCACCCTGGAGCTCGGCGGCAAGTCCGCCACGATCATCCTCGACGACGCCGACCTCGCCTCGGCGATGGCCCCGTTGTTCGCCTGCACCCTGGTGAACTCCGGCCAGACGTGCATGCTCGGCACCCGGGTGCTCGCTCCGCGCAGCCGCTACGACGAGGTCGTCGACGCGTTCGCCGGCCTCGCGTCGTCGCTGCCGGTCGGCGACCCCCTCGATCCCGCCACCATGATCGGCCCGTTGGTCAGCGCACGGCAGCGCGAGCGGGTCGAGGCCTACCTGGAGATCGGCCGCACGGAGGGCAGGCTGATCGTCGGCGGTGGCCGACCGGCCGACCTCGACCGGGGCTGGTACGTCTCACCGACGGTCTTCGCCGACGTCTCGAACGACGCCACCATCGCCCGCGAGGAGATCTTCGGCCCGGTGCTGTCGGTGATCCCCTACGACAGTGACGCCGATGCGGTGCGCATCGCCAACGACTCCGAGTACGGGCTCGGTGGCAGTGTGTGGAGCGCCGACCCGCAGCGGGCACGCGCCGTCGCGACCTCGGTCCGGACCGGCTCGATCGGGATCAACTACTACGACATCGACCACTTCAGCCCGTTCGGCGGGTTCAAGTCCAGCGGATACGGCCGGGAGCTCGGCCCGGAGGGTCTCGCGTCGTACCAGCAGCTGCAGTCGCTGTATCTCAGCTGACGGACGCGTGGGGGCGACGCGTGGGGGCGGAGCACCCCGGGGGGCGGTCAGGTGTTGCGGGGGAAGCCGAGGTCGAGTTCGCCCGATCCGCCACGTCGCGCGGGGTCGGTCCAGCGTGTGGTGACGACCTTGCCGCGGGTGAAGAAGTGCACGCCTTCGGTGCCGTGGGCGTGGGTGTCACCGAACAGCGAGTTCTTCCAGCCACCGAAGCTGTAGTACGCCATCGGTACCGGCACCGGCACGTTGACCCCGATCATCCCGACCTCGACCTCGTGCTGGAACCGCCGCGCCGCGCCCCCGTCGTTGGTGAAGATCGCGGTCCCGTTCCCGTACGGGTTCGCGTTGATCAACGCCACGGCCTGCTCGTAGGTCTCCACCCGCAGCACCGCCAGCACCGGCCCGAAAATCTCGTCGGTGTAGATCGACATGTCGGTGCGCACGTGGTCGAACAACGTCGGCCCCACGAAGAACCCACCGTCGCTTCCCTCGGGCCGCTCCGCGTCCGGGATCACCCCGCGGCCGTCGACCACCAGCCTCGCCCCCGCCGCCTCGCCGGCCTCCACGTAGGCCGACACCCGCTGCTGGGCCGCGCGGGTCACCAACGGACCCATGTCCGCCCCGCGGCGCCCGTCCCCGGTCACCAGCCCCCGGGCCCGCGCCTCGATCTTCTCCACCAGCGGATCCCCCGCCGGCCCGACCGCGACCACCGCGGAGATGGCCATGCACCGCTCCCCCGCCGACCCGAACCCCGCGTTGACCACCTGATCGGCCGCCAGGTCGAGATCGGCGTCGGGCAGCACCACCGCGTGGTTCTTGGCCCCACCCAGGGCCTGCACCCGCTTGCCGTGCGCCGTGCCCGTCTCGTAGACGTACCGCGCGACCGGCGTCGAGCCCACGAAACTGATGCTCTTCACCTCGGGATGGGTCAGCAGCCCGTCCACCGCCACCTTGTCCCCGTGCAGCACGTTGAACACCCCGTCGGGCAGCCCCGCCTCACGCCACAGCTCGGCCATCCAGAGCGCCGCCGACGGGACCTTCTCCGAGGGCTTGAGCACCACCGTGTTCCCCGCCGCGATCGCGATCGGGAAGAACCACATCGGCACCATCGCCGGGAAGTTGAACGGCGAGACGACCCCCACCACCCCCAACGGCTGGCGCACCGAGGACACGTCGATCCCGGTCGAGGCGTTCGCCGTGGCCGAGCCCTTGAGCAGGTGCGGCATCCCGCACGCGAACTCCACCACCTCCTGCCCGCGCGCGACCTCCCCCGCCGCATCGGAGAGCACCTTGCCGTGCTCGGCGGTGATGATCCCCGCGAGCTCGCCGGCGCGGGCGTTGAGCAGCTCCCGAAAGGCGAACAGGATCTGCGTGCGCCGGGCCAGCGAGGTGTCACGCCACCCCGGGAACGCCTCCCGCGCCGCCCCCACCACCGCCTCCACATCCGCCTCGGTCGCGAGCGCCACCCGACGCGACACCAGGCCGGTCGCCGGATCGGTGACCTCACCGAAACGCTCGGTCGTCGACTTGAGCACGGCGCCGCCGGCCCAGTGCTGCAGGGTCTCCATCAGGGGTTCCTTCCCGGTGCGGGCGCCGTGCCGGAGCGCCACCGTTCGACGATCTCGCGGGCCGCGGGGTAGTCGGGCTTGCCGTTGGGCCCGCGGGGCACACGATCCACGATCACGACGTCCTTCGGGGCCTTGTATCCCGCGAGCCTCGCCTTCACGTGGCGCACGATGTGCGCGTCCTCCGGGGGCGTCTCCCCCCGCGCGCTCACGACGGCCGTGACGGCCTGCCCCCACTGCGGGTCCGGCACTCCGACCATGAGGGCGTCGAGCACATCGGGATGGTCGAGGATCACGGCCTCGACCTCCTCGGTGAAGACCTTCTCTCCGCCGGTGTTGATGCACAGCGAGTCCCGCCCCAGCAGCGCGACCATCCCGTCGTCGGTCACCGTCGCGCGGTCGCCCGGCAGCGCCATACGGACACCGTCCACGTCCACGAAGGTCGTGCGGCTCTTCGCGCTGTCCTTGTAGTACCCGGCCGGCACGCGGCCGGCGACGGCCAGGCGCCCGACCGCCCCGGCCCCGGGACGCACGGGCACGCCGTCGTCGTCGAGCACGGCCACCCGCGGACTGAGCGCGAACCGGGCCGTGGGTGGGATGTCGCCCTTCGTGGCGACCGACCAGCCCAGGCCGAAGCCCTCCGACGAGGAGAACCCGTCGACGATCGTGGCCGACGGCCAGTGCTCGAGCAGGCGACGCTTGGACTCCTCGGACAGCATCGCGCCGCTGTTGAGGACGTCGCGCACCGAGCCCGTCGCGCGCCGCCCGGCGTCGCGGTCGAGGGCGTCGGCGATGCGGTGGGCGAACACCTCGCCGCTGATCGCCAGGCTGCTCACACCGTGCTCGTCGATCGCCGTGAGCAGTTCGTCGGCGTCGAAGCCGGGATCGAGCAGCGAGACGACGCAGCCCGCGTCGTACATGGTGATCAGAGCCCCGAACAGTCCGGTGCCGTGCATCATGGGGCTGGCCGAGACGTGCACCCGTCCGGGGCCGTCGACCTGCGTCCCGATGCTCTCCGGACCGGCACCGAGGTCGAAGGCGCGGGGCCCCACCTCGTCGATCTGCTCCAGCATGTCGACGCTGCGCCACATGACTCCCTTGGGCAGTCCGGTCGTGCCGCCGGTGTAGAGCAGGAACAGGTCGTCGCCGTGGCGACCCCACCGGGAGCGGACCGGGGTCCCACCGGACGCCGAGGGCGCCGACGCCGCGGCCTGCTCGTAGGGCACGGCCCACGCGGGGCAGGGGTCGGTGCCGTCGTCGACGTGCATCCACGTCCGGATCCGCCCGGCGCGACCCCGCAGCTCCTGCACACGCTCGGTGAACGAGCCGTGGAAGACCACCGCGGTGACGTCGGCGTCCTCCCAGAGATGGAGGAGCTCCTCACTGCCGTAACGGTAGTTGGTGTTCACGGCCGGAATGCCGATCTTGAAGGCGGCATGGGTCACCTCGGCGTACTCGGGGCCGTTGCGCAAGTACTGCGCAACGCGGTCGTCCGGGCCGAGCACCTCGTCGAGCAGGGCCCCCGCGACGCCGTCGGCCCGCTGGTCGAACGCGGACCAGGTGAACCGACGCGACCCCTGGATCTGCGCGGGCGCACCGGGCAACCGGCGGGCCAGCGCCTCCCAGACGTCGGCCAGGTTCCAGTCCGCCGTGTGACCAGCCATCTCCGCTCCCTGATGCGTCAGCCGTTGACCTCAGTTGCAAAACTTATAATACTTTGAAGGTCGAGAGGAGACCGCGTGAACGTGGCAGACGTGGCGGCCGACGGCGGGGCCCGGACTCGACGGGGCCGTCGTCGTGAACTCCCGAGGTCGATCGCCCGTGTCCTCGACCGGGCCGTCGCCGAGCGCCCGCAGGCGGCCGCGGTCTCGGCGCGCTCGGGGACGCTGAGCTACGCGGAGCTCGATCGGGCCGCCGACCTCGCGGCCGGGGCGTTGTGGGAGTTCGGCGTCCGCCCCGGCGATCGGGTGGGCGCCTGCCTGCCCAACGACCTCGACATCGTGGTCGCCTTCCATGCCGCGCAGCGGGTCGGTGCCGTCTGGACGGGGATCGGAGAAGGACTCACGGCCTCCGAGCAGGGGGCGCTCGCCGACGCCGCTCGCCCCACCGTGGTGCTGGCCGGTCCGGCCTGCCGGATCGAGGGGGGTCGCGTCGACGGCGGCCGCGTGGTCGAGGCCACCCGCTTGGTGCGGCCCGACCGCGAGCCCGCGGCCGCACCACGGATCCCCGAGAACCTCGACGCCCCGGCCGCCATAGCGTTCACCAGCGGAACCACCGGCACCCCCAAAGGGATCGTGCACAGCCAGCGCAACCTCCTGCTCCCCGGGGCCGTGCTGGTGGAGACCCGTGGCTGGGGCCCCGAGCTGCGCAAGGGGGACACCTTCGCCCTGACGATCCTGAACATGATGGTCCTGACCACCCTGCTCACCGCCCAGGCCCAGGGCTGCGCGGTGGTCGGTGACGTGCGCCGCGCCGACGATGTCGCGGCCTGGATACGTGCCGAGCGCGTGGAGGTGTGGAACGGGGCGCCTGCGCAGGTCTACGACCTCGCCCGCTCCCCCGGCCTCGACACGGGCCCGCTCACCGAGATCTGGAGCGGCGGCGGCGACACCTCGGCCCAGCTGCGCGAAGCCTTCGCTGCCGCCCACCCCGGCGTCGACCTCCGGGCGACCTATGGACTGACCGAGGCACCGAGTGTGGTCTCGATCGACCCGGCCGACCCGCTGTCGGCGCCGCCCACCGGGAGCAGCGGACGGGTTCTCCCCCACCTCGACGTCGCCGCGTACGACGACGAGGGACACCGGCTGCCGCCCGGAGAGGTCGGCGAGCTGCGCGTGTCCGCGAGCACCACGGGGGACCGTGCCGAGGTGTGGACCCCGATGCTCGGCTTCTGGCGAGACCGCGAGATCGTGCCGCCCGAGGCCGGGCCGACGCCGACGGGCGACGTCGGGCGGGTCGACGCCGACGGGTGGCTGACCGTGGTCGACCGTCGCAAGCTCGTGATCGTGCGCGGCGGCGCGAACGTCTACCCGGCCGAGGTGGAACGCGTGCTCGCCGCCCACCCGGGCGTCGCGGCCGCCGCGGTCCTCGGCGTCCCGGACGAGCGGCTGGGCCAGCGGGTCGCCGCGATCGTCCAGCCGGTCGACCGACGCGAGGCCGACTCGGTGCTCGCCGACCTGGCCGACCGGTGTGCCGAGCAGTTGGCCCGCTACAAGATTCCCGAGCAGTGGCGCACGGTGGAGCAGCTGCCCACCAACGCCATGGGTAAGGTGCTGCGCACCGAGCTGCCCGCACTGCTCGACCGCTGAGTGTTGCTCGCCGGCACCGCGGGGCGTCGCCACCCGTGGCTCACGTCCCCACCGGCTCGACCCCTGCGCTGTGGCGCCGCGACCCGTCGTCCGTTCGCGACCGACGACCTCGACCGTCCCGGTGGGACCTCCGCCGGTCAGTCCGAGGACGCGACGGGATCGGCGGTTTCCGTCGGCCCGCAACGGCCCGGACCCGTGACCGGCCGGTCGGCCGTCGCCTCGGTGAGACGCCCGCGGGTGCGCGGGCCGAACGCCACGACCGCGCTGAGGAGAAGAGCCGCCCCGGCCAGGTAGTAGGCGGCGCCGCTGAAACCGCCCAGGGTGACGGTCAGGGCGATGAGCGGCCCGCTGGCGATGCCGGCGACCCGGGCCACGCCCGCCGCCGACCCGTACCCGACACCGCGGACACCGGTGGGGAACAGCTCCGGCCCGTAGGTGTAGAAGACCGCGGTCAGTGCCTGCGTCCCGCCCGCGACCAGTGCCCCGGACACGATGAGCGCGACGGGGTTGCTCACCGATCCGAAACCGAAGACGACCGCGGCCAACAGCACGCCGAACACGATGATGACGAACTTGCGCTCGAATCGGTCCGACACGAACCCGGCGATCAGCGCTCCGAACGGTGCGCCGAGAATGATGATAGCCGAGAACAGGAGCGCAGTACGGGTGTCCAGTCCGAGCTCGGACAGCAACGTCGGTGTCCATTGATTGAACCCGTAGCTGACCAGTGTCAACAAGGCCAGCGCGGTGGCGAGAACTGCGAACCGACCCGGATACTTCTGCAGAACGGACGTCAGTGATCCTCGGTCGGAGGTCGGCACGGCGGTCGCCTCCTCCGTTTCGGGCAAGGGCGACGATCCGCTGCGCGCCTCGCGCTCGAGTCGGGAGACGATCGCGTCGGCTTCGACGTGTCGACCTCGGACGACGAGCCAGCGCACGGATTCGGGAACCGCACGGTACGCGAGCATCGCCACGAGCCCCAGACCGCCGATGGCGTACAGCCAGCGCCACTGCCCGGGTCCGGAGGGGACGATCACGCTCGCGAGGAACGCCACCGCAGGGACCGCGAACAGGCCCACCCAGATGACGACCGCGACGTAGCGTCCCCGTCGCTTCGGCGGCAGGTTCTCCCCGACGTAGATCATCGAGGTCGCGAGGACGGCCTGGATACCGACGCCGGTGACGAACCGGGCGATGACCAGCCAGGTGAAGTTCGGGACGAGGGCCGTCAGCAGCGAGGCGATACTGAACACGAGGAGCCCGCCGAAGACCACCGGCCGGCGCCCGATCCGGTCGGCCAGCCGACCGCCGACCACCGCACCGACAACCATCCCCACGAAGGTGCTCGCGGTGCCGAGGCTGATCTGGCCGACGCTCAGTCCCCATTCCTCGCGCAGCGCGGGAGCCGTGTACCCGTACAGAGCCTGCTCCGCGGCGTCGAAGAAGAACAGGACACTCATGACGACCAACCATGAGCGCTGAGATCGCGTCGCCACGGGAATGCGATCCATTCGGGCCAGCACGGACGATCCGGTGGGCGAGGGTGGCGTCATCGTCTCGTGATCCTCACTCTATGGACGGGCCGGCGAAGAGATCGCGCGCAGAAATCACACTCGGCGCGTACCCATCCGAGCGGTTGGTTAAGTTTCGTCCGTTTCCGCCGTGACGTCAAGCATGGTTCCCGTCCCGGTGAGCAACGCTTCGGGAAGGTCCACTTCTCGCGTCCGCAGGAACTCCCCCAGCCCTTTCGCCTGCGGGTCGAGGAGTGCATTCGACGAGGCGCCCGCGCCCAGCGCGGGTCGGTCGCTGCGCACGAGGTCGACCTCGACGGCGTCGAAACGCTGCCGGCCGCCGAGTCTCGCCCACAGAGCGTCCTGCAGGAGCTGGGCCTTGGCCTCGACGTCCGGCGCAGGTGAGCCGGACCCGGTCCGGGCCGCCGCCCACGAGCGCAACCGAGTCGACGCGGGCCGTCACGTCCGGCGTCGGGTAGCGCGCCGAGCCGATCTCGTAGACCAGCGCGGCGGTCACCGTGTCCGGGGTGACCTGCCCACCGCTGCCGGGGGCCGGCCCGACCGTGAGCGCGGCGTCGGTGACCCGACCGCAGACGACGACGTCCTCGTCGCATCGAGTCCGAGAAGCCCGACGAGCTCGCGCAGCCGCGTGGCCAGCCCGGCGGGGGCGTCGGTCACCCGAGGCATACTCTGGGGGTGACGACGAGCCCGGCGGGGGGAGCCACCCCGCCCCCGCTGGGGCGCCGGGCGGAGCTGGTGGACATCGCGCGGTCGGTGTTCGCTCGCACGGGATACAGCCAGACGTCCCTGCGTGACGTCGCCGACGCCGCCGGCATCCTCACCGGGAGCCTCTATCACCACTTCCCCTCCAAGGAGGCACTGGCCGCGGAGCTGATCTCGGACTTCCACGCCGACCTCGACGCGCTCGCCCACGCGACCGGCCCGGACACCGGTGACGCCACCGACGACGTCGTCGCCTTCGCGGACGCCGTGGCACGGGTCGCCGAGCGCCACCGCGCGGCGATCCGGATGTCCGCCCTCGACGCCCCGTCGACCGCCGGCCCCGAGCTGCGGGACCTGCTGGGGCACGAACCGGCGGTCCTCGACCGACGCTGGGCCGAGCTGCTCGCGGCGGCCCGAGCCGGCGGACGGATTCGAGCCACCGTCGACGTCGCCGAGCTGGCCACCGTGCTCGGCCGGGCCGTGTTCGACCTCGCGGGCGACATGCAGGTGCAGGAGTTGCGGGCGACGGTCTCGTCGCTGGCTTCGCTGGTGCTCGGCGGGATCGCGAGCGAGCGTTCGGTTCCGACTCGGCTGGACGGTTCGGCGCCGCTGCACCTGGCCGTCGAGATCGCGGCATCGTGGGTGCGCGACGCCGACACACCCCGCGGACGGCGCGCGGAGATCCTCGACGCCGCCCGGGAGGAGTTCGCTCGGCGCGGCTACGCCTCGACCACCATGCGTGACATCGCACACCGGGCCGGGATCCGCCCCAGCAGCCTCTACCGTCACGTCGGGTCGAAGCAGGAGCTGCTCGAGGCGATCATCGACCGCTTCTCGGGTCGGTTGCTCGACGGCTTCGAGACGATCGCGACCGCGCCCGGAGCCGTGCTGGAGCGCATCGACGCGCTGATCAGGTTGATGGCCTCGGCGGGCGAGGTGTTCCGCCCGGAGTTCCTCGTCGTCAAGGACTGGTGGCGCACGCTCGCGCTCACCTCGGCCGACCCGCCGCCGCCGGAGAACGCCGCGCGGCTGCGCCTGGTGGGCGAACTGATCGAGAACGGGGTCCGGGCCGGCGAGCTCGTGCCGCCCCGCGACCCCGCACTGCTGCGCCGGGCCCTGCGCTCGACGCTCTGGGTGCCGCTGGGTGACGGGCCCGAACCCGCCGAGCGTCGACACCTCCTGCTGCGCGAGTGCGTCCTCTTCGGTGCCGCTCCGACCCCGACACCGCGCCCGGAGATCGTCGGCCGACCCGACGGACCGCCACCCGGCTGCTAGCGTCGGCGGGTGCGTCGTGCGGTGGTGCGCCTGGACCCGGATCCCACCGGAGCGCTCGAGGACACCGAGCTCGCCGCGGGAACGGCCGCGCTGGGAACCGTTCCCGACGTCGCTCTGCACGGACGCCGCGGGGCGCGGGATCTGGAGCTGCTGATCCCGGGCGCGGACGCCGCCGAGGTTCGCGCTCTCGCCGTCGGGCACTGCGCCGCCGCCTTCGCCGGGCAGGAGCCGGCGATCCGCTCGGTGACCTTCGTCAGTCGGGGCACCGACGAGGACGCCCTCGGTGTGCTCGCGGCGTTCGGTGTGCGTGCCGGGTTCGAGCGCGTCGAGGAGGCCGGTGAGGAGGTCGCCGTCGTCACCCTGCCTGCCGCGCACCGGCGCACCGTGCCCGAGAGCAGGCTGCACACGGCGCTCGAGGCCGCACTGAACTGTGAGGTCCGGTTGGTCTTCACCTGAGACCGGGTCAGCCCGCGCCGCGCCGGTCCTCGATCTCGACGATGGCGTGCGCGGGGCAGTCGAGCAGCGCCCGCCGGACGTCACCCTCGTCGCCGTCGGCGATCTCGCCGTCGCCGGTCAGCGAGGCGTAGCCCCACTCGTCGAGGGAGAAGACGTGGGGGGCGTACTCGGCGCAGCGCATGAACCCGTCACACACCGTCCGGTCCAGCTTGATCCTCATCCGGGACTCCCCGTCAGCTCGGGCCGGGTGTGCGCCTCCTCGACCGCGAACGGTCGCGGGGCGTCGCCGTGGTCGGGCTCGTCGCAGTGGGCACAGGGACGACGGCGGTGCACGTCGACGGCGGCCGGGAACTCCCGCAGCAGCGAGGCAGCCAGCTGGGCCGCCCCGTCGAGGGTCGCGCAGGCACCGCGTCGACGCAGGAACACCGACCAGTGCCGCAGCCGGTCGAGGTCCTCGTCGGTCGCTCGTGCCGCCCGCAGCGCGGTCAGGACGGCGCTCATGGCCGCGGTGCCGTTGAAGCACGAGCCGCATTGAGCAGCGTTCTCCCGGGCGAAGTAGGCCATCACCCGGGCGGCCACGGCGACCGGGCAGTCCTCCGGTCCGAGGACGACGACCGCTCCGCAGCCCAGGCCACTGCCGGACGCCGACAGCGCGTCGTAGTCCAGCGGCACGGCCCCGCCCGGGGCCCGGAGCAGCCCGGCGAAATAGCCGCCCATGAGGAAACCCGGTGAGCCCTCGGGTGCCCCGCCCAGCACCGCGACCGCGTCGCGCAGCGGTACACCGAAAGGGACCTCGTACAGCCCCGGCGTCGAGCACTCTCCGCCGAGGGTCATCAGGAACGTGCCCGGCGAGCCCGCCGTGCCGACGGCGCGGTATCCCTCGACCCCGAGCCGGACGAGCACCGGGAGGTTCGCCAGGGTCTCCACGTTCGACACGAGTGTCGGTCGCCCGTGCACACCGGACTCGAAAGGTCGCGGCGGCTTGTCGCGGGGCTTCGCGGGCCCGCCGTCGAGGTAGCGCACGGCCGCGGTCTCCTCCCCGGCGACGTATCCGGGCGGCACGCGGACCACGCGCACGTCGAGCTCGTCCGGCGGGTGCTCGACCAGGGCGGCCCGCACCGCACGCTCGGCGGCCGGATCGGAGAGGTAGACGTAGGCCAGGTCCGCGCCGACCGCTCCGGCGGCGTGCCGGACACCGTCGAGGACGAGATGGGGGCGCATCCGCATCAACCAGCGGTCCTTGATCGAGGTGGGCTCGCCCTCCTCCCCGTTGGCGACCACGACGGGCCTGCCGCCGCCCGCCCGGACGGCGCGCATCTTGCGCCCGGTGGGGAAGGCGGCCCCGCCGCGCCCGCGCAGCCCGGCCTCGTCGACGAGGCCGACGAGGGTTCCGGGATCCGCGGGTGCGCGGTAGCCGTGGCGTGCGTACTCGGCGAGCGTCTCGGCCGTGACCTCGGAGCGGACCAGCCTCGGTGATGTGCCGGGGAACGCACCCGTGCGCGGCGTACCCGGCCCGGCGGACCCCATACGATCTCCTCGCTCTGTCGGGGCGCGCTAGGCGCCGACGATGACCTCGCCGTCCTCGACCCGGACCGGGTAGGTGCGGATCGTCCACTCCGGTTTCACGGCCGTGGTGCCGGTGGCGAGCTCGAAACCCCACTGGTGCCAGGGGCAGTAGATCCACTCGCCGGGCTGGGTCAGGGCCGCGCCGCCGGGAGCCCGCGCGTCGGTGACGGTGCGCCCGCCGAGTCGCCCCGCGCACAGCGGGCCGCCCTCGTGCGGGCAGTAGTTCGCGATGGCGTAGAACGTGCCGTTCACGTTGTAGACGCCGACCCCGTGCCGCCCGATGGGCACCACCTTCGACGTCCCGGGACGAATCTCGTCGACCCGGCCGACCACGTGCTCGCGTCCCGCGGGCAGACGGTCGCGGACGGGGACCGGTCTCGCCGGCGCCCCGGCCGCCCGGGGTGCCTCAGTGGACACGCTTCTGACCCTCGAGGGCCGGCACCGTCGCGGGCAGGTCGTAGAGACGGAGACCGTTGGCGAACATGATGGCGTCGCGCATCCCTTCGGGGATGTGCTTGACCACCCAGGAGGGGTCGTCGAAGGTCCAGTGCGGGTAGTCCGTGGAGAACAGCAGCAGCTCGTCGGCCCGCATCAGCTCCATCGCCCGGGTCAGCTCGAGCTTGTCCTCGGGATAGTCCAACGGCTGGGTGGAGAACCAGATGTGGTCGCGGACGTACTCGGAGGGACGCCGACCGAGGTGCGGCAGGTCGCCACGACGCAGCTCGTAGATCTTGTCCATCCGCCACATCAGCGGGAGGATCCAGGTGAAGGCGTGCTCGATCAGCGCGATCCGCAGCGTCGGGAAGCGCTCGAAGACCCCGTCGAACACCAGGCTCATCACCTGGTTCGCCGCCAGCAGCGAGTAGGTGACCATGAAGTCGTGGTTGTAGCTCGGCCACCCGACCGGCGGGCGGGGCGCGTTCTCGTACTGCCCCCGACCGAGGTGGCACGCCACCGTGATGTCGTGTCGGGTGGCCGCCGCCCAGATCGGGTCGTAGCGCGGATCGCCCCAGGACGGCCGGGGTTCGGCGTGGATCAGCACCTGGGACATGGCTGGGTGGCCGGCCCAGTGCTCGATCTCGCGCGCGGCACCCGCCGGATCCTCGATCGCGACGTAGATGGACCCGCGCCAGCGACCGTGCCGGTTCGCGGGCCCGGTCAGCCAGGTCGCGTCGAGCCACCGGTTGGTGGCGGTCGCCGACGCCGACGCCACCTCCGGCACACGGTGGCCCCGGGCGAGGGGTTCCAGCACGGCGAAGTCGCAGCCGGCCTCCAGCACGACGTGGCGGAACGCCATCTCGGGGTCGCTGCCGGCGAAGTTGCCGTCGCCGGGGAACGCGTCAAGACGCATCGCCATCGCGTGTGCGTAGTCGGGCGCGTCGTAGGTGATGGTGTCACCCACCGGGTGCGACAGCAGCGCGTCCCGGAAGGCGTCCGGGACGAACTCGGTGAACTCGCCGATCCGCGGGACGGGATGGACGTCCGAGTCGACCACCCGGACCGGCACCATGCGGTTCGCCTCGGGGACGCGTTCCCGGACCTCGGTCAGGGTCATCTCTGCTCCTTCTCGCGGGGACTCAGGGCTGGACTCAGGACCCGTGGGCTCACGGCTGGAGGCTCACGGCTGGGCCGTGCGTCGTCGGCGTGGCCACCTCGATCCCGTAGAGCGCTGCCGCGTTGCGCCACAGCACCTTCTCGCGCTGCTCGGATCGCAGACCCGCGGTCGTCGCGGCGGGGTCGCCCGCGTGCCAGTGCGGGTAGCTCGACCCGAACATGACCATGTCCTCCTTGCCGGTCATGCCCAACCACTCCGCGGCGACGGCGTCGTCGTCCGGACCGTCCACCGAGCTCGTGACGAAGCGGACGTGTTCCGACAGGTAGTCGCTGGGGATGCGCGGCGCCCACGGTGTCTGCTCGAGGTGCGGGCGACCGAACGTGTCCATCCGCCAGATGAACGGGGTGACCAGGTCCGCGCCGCCGTCGGCCCACACCACCGTCAGGTCGTACTTCTCGAAGACCCCTTCGGCAATCATGTTCATCAGGTGGTACAGGTAGTTCAGCGCCATGAACCCGAGGTACTGCGGGTAGGTCCGGGTGTTGCCCGACGGCGTCGGCGAGACGTCCACCCCGCTGCCCACCTCGATGTGCACGGCGACCGGCAGCCCCGCGGCGGCGGCCGCCGCCCAGATCGGCGCGTACCTCGGGTGGCCGTAGAGATCCCGGGTCTGCAGGGGCAGCCCGATCTGGACCATCCGCGGATGGTCGGACCACCGCTCGATCTCCCGCACCGCCCCGGCCACGTCCTCGACGTCGATCCGGATGGTGCCGCGGAACCGCTCGGCCCAGGTCCCGGCGTCGAGCCAGCGTTCGGCGAGCATCTGGTTGTGCGCTGCCTTGACCGCCGAGTTCAGATGCCGATCGGGCAGGTTGCCGGGCGTCATGGTGTGCACGATCGCGACGTCCACCCCGCGCTCGACGAACAGGGCGCGACCGACCAGTTCCGGATCCGATCCGGCATGACCACCGCCGTCGACCTCGGCGGAGCCCAGGTACTCACCACCGGGCGCGCCGTAGAAGTCCATCTCGTAGTCCGGGATGCCCCGACTCGCGAACGGCTCCCGGAGGTAGCTGCGCAGATCGTTCTTCGAGGCGAAGAACGCATGCACGCTCGCATCGATGAGCGGGGTCCGTCCGTCGGGTTCGGTCATTCGACGTCGCCTCCCAGCGCGACCTAACTTCTGTTCGCAGAGTAGTGATGGTCACCCGCCCGGACAAGGGCGGCCCGACACTCACTCGTCGAAGAAGGCCAGCAACGTGGGCGCAGCCTCGACCCAGGGATCGAACAGGCTGCCGCGGCCCTCGGCGGCCGCCTTCGAGGCCTTCTCCCAGGCGTCCTCGGCCCAGGGAGGTTCGATCAGTCGAGAGTCCTTGATCAGGCAGTGGACGTCCATCGACGTGCGCTTCGGGTGATCGACGTCCCGCTCCCCGCCTCGGATGATCAACGTGGGCACGCGGACGTCCTCGAACTCCCAGTCGGCGACCCCGGGGATCGGTTCGTTGGGCTTCGGGATGAACGCGTCGAGCCAGCGCGTCATCACGCGTTCGAACTCCTCGGCACCGAGCGCGAGCAGCCGGTCCCGGTTGCGGGGGTTCGCGGCCACGAGATCGGCCCAGCTCCCCGCGGGACCCGAGAGCTCGAGGATGCCCTCGATGCCCGAGCTGCGGACGGTGCGCAACTCGGGCATGACGTACACCATCGCGAGGTTCATGGTGCTGAACGTCCCGCCGACGATGGACCAGACCGCGAGCTTGCGGACCCTCTCGGGGTGGAGCATCGAGAACACGATCGAGTCGCGGGCCCCGCCGGACCCGCCGGCCGCGATGACCCGCTCGATCCCGAGCCCGTCGAGCAGCCCGGCGAGGGTGTCCACACGCATGTGCGACTCGCTGCGCCCGTAGAGCTGCACGTCGGAGGCCCCGCAGTTCGGCCGGTCCCACAGCAGGACCCGTTTCCCGCCCGCGGCCAGGGCGTCGGCGAACGGGCGGATGCCGGGATGGTCCTTGCCGAACCGTCCACCGGGGGTGACCACCACGACCTCGCCGTCCTCGGGGCCCACGAACTCGTAGACCACCACTCCGCCGTTGACCTCGATCTCGGGCACGTGCTCCTCCTCGCCTGTCGATCCTCTGGGCCCCGGATGGCACCGGGGCCGGGGTGGACCGGCCCGACCCGCGTCACGCGGGCGTGACCGGCTCCTCGGGGGTGTCCTTGGGCCGTGCGGCGCCCGCCACGTCGGCCCCGGCCGGGTGCACGTCGTCCACCCGGTCGACGGAGCGCAGCGCGTAGTTCGGAGGGCGGCTGGCGACGGCGACGGCGACCGAGACCACGAGCAGGCCGGTGACCAGGTAGATGGGGATCGTGAAGCTGCCGGTGGCGTCCACGAGCAGCCCCGTCACGAACGGTCCGAGACCACCCATCACGCTCACCACGACGGTGCCGATGCCGAAGGCGCGCGAGAAGTCGCGCGCGCCGAAGTAGCGGCTCAGCGCGGTCGGGATCGTCGGCACGAGGAGCCCGTACCCGGCGCCGAAGAGGACCGCGAACAGGTAGAGCAGGACCTCGCTGCGGGCCAGGAGGAACACGACCGAGCCCACCGTCATGGCGACGGTGGCCCCGATCAGCACGTAGTACGGACTCACCCGGTCGCTGAGCCGGCAGAACACGATCCCGGACACGGCCGCGACCCCGCCGGAGATGCCGAGGGCTCCGGACGACGCGATCGCACCCACGCCGATCGTGTCGAGGTAGGTCACCTGGTGTGCGGCGTAGACCCCGAGCGCCCAGGACTCGATGCCGAAGACCGTGAACAGCATCCAGAACAGCGGGGAGCGCACGATCTGCCCGGCGGTCTGCTGCGGCGTCCCCATGTCATCGGCGACCCCCCGCTCGGGGATCACCCGTCCCTCGACGCCGTCCACCCACTGACCGACGTCGCGCGGCCCGTTGCGCAGCGCGAGCGCGGGCAGCGCGAGGACCAGGATGATCCCGGCCAGCACGTACAGGGCCGTACGCCAGCCGAACGCATTGATCAGCACCGCCATCAACGGAGCGAAGATCAGCCCCCCGAAGCCGGCACCGGAGTTGACGAAGCCCATCACCGTCGCGCGTCGGGCCAGGAACCATCGCTGCACGACGGTCGCGGCCGGGAGGTGACCCATGAACGCGTCGGCGAGGCTGAGCGCGACGCCGAAGACCACGATGAACTGCAGCGGGCTGGTCACCATGCCGGTCAGCGCGGTGAACGCCGCGGTCCCGATGCCGCCGCTCACCACCACCGGACGGATCCCGTACCGCGACACCGCCCACCCGGTCAGCGGATTGATGACGACACCGAGCAGGCCGCGGATGAGCAGGGCCGTCGAGGCGACGGCGATGCCCCACGTCACGTCCTTGAGCATTCCGGCGAGCAGTGGCCCCGCGACGAAGTACACGGCCCCGATGGCGGTGCCGTACTGGAGCCAGGCGATCCCGGCCTGCGGATATCCGCGGAAGGCGATCAGGTCTCGCGCCGCGAAGCGCGGGGTCTGTACGGCGACGGGCATGACGAACCTCGTTCGGCGTCGGTGACGGCGTCTCTCACACGGGGACCGGGATGTCGATCGGGCCGGTCGATCGCGCGGCGCACCGGCGCAAGAGCCGTGCGGGTGCGCTCCCCGGCGCGATCGACACGTGGCGGCTGTGAAGGTGCGACCAGAAACTTGTTCGCATCAGCAGTGGCGAAGTTAACAAGTGCGGTGACCTCGGGCAAGGCGTTCCGCGGACGGATTTCTCAGGTTTCCCCGGCGACGTCGTCCCCGGAGTTGAACCGATCGCGCAGGACGAACCGTTGGACCTTGCCCGAGGCCGTCATCGGAAGCTGGTCGACGAACCGCCAGACCACCGGGATCTTGAAGCGCGCGACCTCGCCGGCGAGGTACGCGCGAAGCTCCTCCGCGGTCACCGTCGACCCCGAGGCCCGGACGACGGCCGCGGCCACCCGCTCCCCGAGGCGCTCGTCGTCCAGTCCGACGAGGACGGCGGTCCGGACCCCGGGGTGCCGGAACAGCACGTCCTCGACCTCGGCCGGATAGATGTTCTCCCCGCCACGGATGATCACGTCGCGGACCCGGCCCCGGAACGTGACGTCCCCGTCGGCGCTCATCGAGCCGAGGTCGCCGGTGCGCAGGAAGCCGTCCGCCGTGATGGTCTCCGCGGACCGCTCGGGCATCCGCCAGTACTCGCGCATGACGTAGGGGGACCGCGTCTGGATCTCCCCGACGGCGCCCCGCAGGACGATGTGACCGGACTCCGGGTCGACGATCCGCAGGTCGGCCCCGGCGACCGGACGGCCGACGGTGGTCGCGACGGTCGCCGCGTCGGACCCGGGCGCCGTGGAAGTGATCATCGGGCACTCCGACTGGCCGTAGGTGTTGATCACGGGCGCGCCCAGCTCGGCCTGGATGCGCTCCACCAGAGCCGGGGTTGCGGTCGCCGCCCCCATCGCGACCGAGCGCAGCCCCGCCGAGCCCGGCCCGAGGTGGTCCATCGCGTCGATCACCATCGTGGGGACCCCGCCGATCCGCTTCACCACGCCCTGGTCGAGCAGAGCCATCGTCTCGGCGGGCACGTACTTCTCCACGACGACGAACGCGCCCGCGTCGACCAGCGCGCCGAGGATGACGAAGCAGGACCCACCGATGTGGTGGTACGGCACGGGGTTGAGCCACACGTCCTCGTCGCCGACGACGTCGTGGCGGTTTCGCGTCAGGGCGGCGTTGAGCACCGCCCGGTGGGTCAGCAGCGCACCCTTGGCCCGCCCGGTCGTGCCCGAGGTGAACTGGATCAGGAACGGGTCGTCGGGCCCGACGGCGGGCAGCGTGCCGGCCACTCGCCCGACCGCCCACTCGTCGACGCGCCCGAGCTCGATCACGCGGTCCGCCCCGCAGCACTCCCGCGCCCGCGTGGCCAGGCTCTCCCCGTCATGACCGGCGCCCGCCACGACGAGCACCGGCTCGGCCAGCTCCGCGGCGTGTCGCACCTCGGCGTCGGTCCATCCGGTGTTGAACGGAGCGATCACCAGCCCGGCCAGAGCACACGCGCACTCGAGGACGATCCACTCGACGCTGTTGCGCGACCAGATCGACACCCGCGAGCCGGGCGCGGCCGCACCGGCCAGGGCTCGGGCGAGAGGCCACACCCGCTCGCCGAGCTCGGCGTACGTGACCGGCACCAACCGACCGTCGACCTGTCGGTAGAAGAAGGGCCGCTCCGGGTGTGCGACCACCTGCCGATCCAGCACGTCGGCGACCGACTCGTCGAGCAGCTCGTCGATCCGGTCGGCCGTCCACACGGCCAGGCCCGAGCCGGTCGTCTCCCGAGCGGTCGTCGTCTCCGCAACCATGCGTGTCTCCCGTCCCGATGAAGGCGCCATCTCCGGTGTCCAACTAGGTGGTCGGTTTCACCATCTTGGAACACACGCTCACCCCGGCGCAACGCCCAGGAGCAGCTTCACCGGGCAGGCGTCGGTCCGGACTCCTCGACCCCGGAGCAAGGAGGCGCTAGGTTGCTGACCGCAGAGTTGGTTATCGTGAGGTCCGGCGAGGAGGGCTCGGCCGGGGATCACGACGTCGTGCTGAACCAGATCGCCGAACACGCCCTCGGCCCGCCCGCCTCCTGACCATCCGGTCGAGGTGCGATCAGCGGCGGCTGCGGGGGAGCCCGAGACGTTGCTCGGCGATCAGCCCTCGCAGGATCTCGCTCGTCCCCCCGTACAGGGTGGCGATCTGAGCCTCACGATAGAGCTGCTGCAGTTCTCCTGCGGCGGGGGCGCCCGCGGACCCCGGATCGAGCAGGGCGCGGGCACCCGCGGTCTCGAGCAGCGCCCCGGCCCCGCGCACCAGCGCCTCGGTCCCGTACACCTTCGCGATCGCGCCCTCCACCGCACCGCCCCGCTCGCCCGATCGCGACCAGCTGGCCCGCGCACCCAGCAGCCGGGCCGCCTCGGTCTCCGCGACGACCCGGCCCAGCCGGCTGAGCACCCGGGGGTCGCGCGAGCGTCCCGACTCGTGGGCCCACGAGATCGCCGCGCGCACCAGCCGGCGCAGTTGCGCGGCGAACTCGCCACCGCGCTCGAAGGCCAGCGCGAGGCTGACGATCCGCCAGCCCTCGCCCTCGTCGCCCACCCGCGCGTCGTCGCCCACCCGCACATCGGTGTAGAAGGTCAGGTTGGTGCGCTCCCCGCTGAGGGTGTGCACGGGCGACACCGAGAAGCCCGGCGCACAGGTCGGGACCAGGAACGTCGTCAGCCCGGCGTGCTTGGCCACGGTCGGGTCGGAGCGGGCGAGAAGGAACACGTAGTCCGCCTCGTGGGCGTGGGTCGTGAAGTTCTTCTGGCCCGTGATCCGCCAGCCGTCCCCGTCGTGCACGGCCGCCGTGCGCACCGCGGCCAGGTCCGAGCCGGCGTCGGGCTCGGTGTAACCCAGGCTCAGCAGCATTCGTCCCGCACGGACCGCGGGCAGCACCAGACGCTTCTGTCCGGGTGTGCCGACACGGCGAACGGTCTCGGCGACGACGAGGGTGACGGCGAGGCCCTCGACGGGTGCTCCGGCCGCCGCCAGCTCCTCGTAGAGCACATCCACCTCGGCCCGCTCCCACCCGGCCCCGCCGTCGGCCACCGGCCACGCCGCGCCGACCCAGCCGCGTCGCGCGAGCGCCCGGTGGAACTCTCCGTCGTGATAGGTGCCGGTCGCCGCCACCCGGGCCCGGACGTCGTCGGTCAGGTGCTCGGCGAGGAAGTCCCGGACCTCGCCACGCAGTCGCTCACCGCGCTCGTGCATCGAGAAGTCCATCAGGATGCTCCGACCATCGACGTCCTCCCGATCTCCTCCCAGAGCGTCTCGGGATCGCCGGCCACGAGCGAGCACGCCTTGGCACGACGCACGAAGAGCTGGGCGTCGTACTCGAGGGTGAAGCCGTAGCCGCCGTGCACGTGCAGACACGTCTCGGCGGCCCGCACGGCCGCCGCGGCGGCGACCGCGAACGCGACCGCGGCGGCGGCCGACCACGCCGGGTCCTGGCGGTCGTGCCGCCAGGCCGCTTCCAACGCGAGCAGCCGGGCGCCGTCCACGGCCGACACGGCGTCGGCAAGCTGCTGCTGGAGGGCCTGGAAGGAGCCGATCGGGACCCCGAACTGCTCGCGCTCGCGCGCATAGCGCCCGGCGACCTCGAGCGCCTCGGCCCCGAGGCCCGCGCACGAGGCCGCCGCCCCCAGCCGCCATCGCCCGCGGGCCCGCTCCCACGCCGCGCGGGCCGCCTCGCCGGTGGCCAGGACCCGGCGCCGGACGTCGGGCCCCCGCAGGGGCCGGTCGGCCGCGGCCAGGAATCCGAGGTCCGGCCGGGCGCCCGGTGCCTCCCCGCGCACGAGCACCCACGCGTCCTCGTCGAGCGCGAGGATCGCGTCCGCCACGGCTCCGCCCGGCACGAGGACCGCCACCCCGTCCTCGGCCGCGGCCGGGGCCACCAGCACGATCTCCTCGTCGCCGACCGCCCTCGCGCCGGCATCGGCCAGATCGGCGAGCTCGCGGGCGGCGACGGCCGCCTCGACCAGGGGCACGCACATCAGGCGCCGTCCGGCGAGCTCCGCGACGAGGGCGAGCTGCAGCATCCCGCCGCCGCCACCCCCGCGCTCGTGCGGGACGACCATGTCGACGATCCCGAGGGCGTGCAGGGTCGACCACAGCGCCGGGTCGAAACCGCTCGCGAGGGCCCGGCGCACCCGCGCCACCGACGACTCCCGGTCGAGGACCCGTGCGAACGTCGCGACCAGGCTGCGCTCGTCGTCGGAGAGGTCGAGGTCCACCGTGTCCTCCCGCGGCCGCGTCAGCGATCCCAACTGTTTAGTTGACTATTCCTCGCCCGCCGTGTGAGGTCAACTCGACCGCGCGCAAAGGTGCTCGACCAGGCCCGAGGCGCCGAGGACGCCGACGTCGACCGACTCCTGCTCGCCGACCACATCGTGCTCGGCGAACAGCTCGGCGAGTACGCCGACCCGAGACGCGGCGGCCGCACCGCGGCCGCGCAACCGACCGGGCCCGACGGCCACTGGCTCGAACCTCTGACCACCGTCGCCGCCATGACCGCCGTCACCGACCGGCTGCGCTTCACGACCACGGTCCTGCTCGCGGCACTGCGTCGTCCGATCGTGCTGGCCAAGACCGTCGCCACCCTCGACGCCCTCTCCCGCGGCTCGCTCCGGGTGGCCGCGAACCTGATGGTCCACCGCCGCGAGGACGGCGGTGCGGACCTCGCGCGGACCTTGCGCGGACCTTCGCCCCGGTACCCCACCTCCTGGCGCACGGTGTGACCGACTTCCACGTGATGCCACGGATTCCGGACACACGGCAGGCGACCGCCGACGAGCTCGGCGGCTTCGTCGAGCGCTTCGCCGAGCTGACCGGCTGAGCAGCGTGCGTGTCGGGTGGGCGAGCGCCGCCCTCGCCGCACGATCGCCTCACCGACGGTCGAGCGCGGGCGCCATCTCCGGTGCGGCCAGGCCCTGCATCACGAAGTCGGTGATCTCGTCGACCAGCGCGTCGTCGCCGCGGTCGGCGGGGCGCCGGTACCAGTCGGGGATGTAGGACAGGATGCCGATGATCGAGTACAGGATCGTCGGAGGGTGGATCGAGCGGAACTCGCCGGTCCGCGCTCCCTCGGCCAGCAGCGACTTGACGAACTCCTCGTAGCGGTACATGCGCTGACGCAGCGACTTCGCCTGCTCCGGTTCCAGCGCGAGGTCGATCCACGGCAGCTCCCGGAAGAACACGACGAGCTCGTCGGGCTGGGCCGCCGCCATCGCGACCTGCTCGCGCACGAAGAACCGCATGCGCTCGAGCCCGGTGCCGGTCAGCGGGACCCGACCGAGCAGCTCGAGGGTCGCGTCGATCCGGTCCGAGAGCAGTTCGTAGAGGATGGCGCTCTTCGAGGGGTAGTAGTGATACAAGGTCCCCTTGTTGAGCCCGACCTCCTCGGCGAACTGGTCCATCGTCGACCCGTGATAGCCACGCTCGCGCAGGATGCGCGCCGCGGTAGCTCGGACCTCCGCCCGGCGTGACGGCCTAGGCACTGCGCACCGACCGGATCAGGGCAACCTCAGGCATCGACCGGTTTCCTTCCTCCGCACCGCACGGAGATCAGGATACTCGGCCGACCGGTTGGATGGGCGAGACGGCACTCACGGCACAGGCCCCCCGGCGGCCACCTCCGGCGCCCGATCGGCGCGGCCGAGGACACGAGCGCTGAGCCGTTCGAGCGCGGCGCGGGTCTCCGGGTGGTCGAACGCCACCACCTGAGCCCCGTGCTCGGCGCGCAGCTGGTCGCCCAGGTGAGGGGCCCACGCGCGACGCAACAGCCGCTTGCTCAAACGCACGCCGATCGGCGGCATCGATGCGATCCGCCCGGCCGTCTCGAGGGCGCGTCGCTCGAGGTCGTCGGGCGCCACGCACTCGGACACCAGTCCCAGCTCCCGGGCCTCCGTCGCCGTGATCAACCGTCCGGTGAACATCAGCTCGGCCGCCGTGGAGGCGCCCACCAGCGCCGGCAGCAGCAGGCTCATCCCCAGCTCCGGGGCCAGACCCGCCGGGGCGAACGACGTCGAGAGCCGAGCGGTCTCCGACGCCAACCGGATGTCGTGCAGGAGGGCGAGACCCAGCCCGCCGCCGACCGCCGCGCCGTTGAGGGCGGCGATCGTGGGCTTCTCCAGCTCCCACATCCGCAGGGCCCAGCGTCCGGCGTTGCCGAGCTCGTCGGTGACGGTCTCGTGGGCGGAGTATGCCCGCAGGCCCTTGTCCCCACCGATCGCGTCGCTGCACAGCAGCTCACGCGCCGGCAGGTCGGCCACCCGCTCGAAGTCCGCGACGTCGGCGCCGACGCAGTAGGTGTCGCCGACGCCGACGGTCACGACGGCCCTCACCCGGTCGTCGCGGCCGGCCTCGTCGAACGCCTCGGCCAGCTGCCGGAACAGGGAGCCGCCGACGGCGTTGTGGCGCTGCGGTCGGTTCAACCGCACGAGCATGACACCGCCCTCACGCTCGACGAGAACGTCAGTGCTCCCGGTGCTCCCGGTGCTCCCGGTGCTGTCGCTCTCGGTGCTGTCGCTCACGGTGCGGCCTCGCCGGCCGGCGACCCGTGGCGCTGGTCGCGGGGCACGACCGGCCCTTCCGCCTCGAGATCCCAGGTCCCGTCGGGCACGCCCTCGTCCCGCAGGACGTGCTTCATGATTCGCCCCAGGGCGTTGGCGGGCAGGGACTCACGCAGCTCGACGTACCGCGGCACGGCGAAGTACGGGACCTTGTCGCGAACGAAGGCGACGAACTCGGCACCCGTCAGCGCCGCGCCCGCGGCGAGCACCAGGCTCGCCTTGATGTCGTCGTCACCGAGGCCCGAGGGCACCGCGCTCACCGCCACGTCGGCCACCGCCGGGTGCTCCCGGATCACGCCTTCCAGCGCGAGCGACGACACGTTCTCCCCGCGCCGGCGCACCACGTCCTTGCGACGGTCGACGAACGTGATCGTGCCACCCTCGTCGGCCTTTCCGAGATCGCCGGTGTGGTGCCACAGATTGCGCCGCGAGGTCGCGGTCTCGTCCGGCTTGCGCCAGTAGCCGCTGAACATCGCCTCCGGGACGCGCGGGCGCGCCACGATCTCGCCGCTCTCGCCGGGCGCCACCTCGACGTCG
Organism: Actinomycetospora sp. 2LY8.5; assembly: GCF_057180585.1. Taxonomy (NCBI): domain Bacteria; kingdom Bacillati; phylum Actinomycetota; class Actinomycetes; order Pseudonocardiales; family Pseudonocardiaceae; genus Actinomycetospora; species Actinomycetospora sp. 2LY8.5. The sequence continues at coordinate 41,168 of NZ_JBXUHE010000028.1, read as the reverse complement.
TCGGCGTCGACGACCCGCACGTCGAGCAGCGGGGAGGGGAGGCCGGACGAGGATCGCCGTCGCGGCCCGTCCGGGTCGGTGCACAGCACCGGGACGCACTCGGTCTGCCCGTATCCCTCGGCCATGACCGGAGTGCGGAAGCGGCGCTCGAACTCGAGCTGGCGCTCCGGTGCCATGGGGACCCAGGTGGCGAGCCGGAACGCGTGAGCCCCGTCGTGGGGAGCGGGCGGCTGCTCGAGGATCATGTTTCCCATCGGCCCGACCCCGACGAGGACCGTCGCGTCCGCCGTGGCCGCCTCGGTCATGAACGTCGACGCGTGGAACTCCGGAGCCACGACGATCGACGCCCCGTTCACGAGCGCGGTCATGAACGTGACCATCTGTCCGCTGGTGTGGTACATGGGGAAACCGGTGTAGATCCGGTCCCCCGGCACCGCCCACCGCACCGCCCCGTAGGCGCGGCCGACCGAGACGTAGTACCCGGTGCTGAGCATGCAGCCCTTGGCCGCGGCGGTGGTGCCGGACGTGTACATGATCGAGACGAGATCGCCGGGCCGGGCTCGCGGGTCGAACGTGGTGCGCTCGGTGAGAAGATCGCTGTACGGCACTGAGGCCGCCCCCGGGCCGTCGACGGCCACCACGTCGCGCACCGGTGAGTCGGCGAGGTGCGGCCCTGCCGCCGCGAGGCCGGGGCCGTCGGCGATGAGCACGGACGGGTCGCAGTCGGTGAGCTGGTCGGCGAGGAAGGCGCCCTTGAGCCAGTAGTTGAGCGGCACCTGGACCGCGCCGAGCTTGGCCACCGCGATCAGGATGTCGACGGTCTCGAGACGGTTGGCCAGGAGCCACGCCACCCGGTCGCCGCGCCCGACTCCGAGCCGCGCGAGGCCGGTGGCCAAGCGGTCGCTGCGCTCGTCGAGCTCGGCGAAGGTGAGCCAGTCGGTGCCGACCGCGACGAACGGCGCCTCCGGCGTGGCCTCCAGCCGAGCACGGAACACGGTGTCGACCGTGCGCGCGTCGCGCACCGCGGCCGGGACCCCGGTGTCCTCCCCCGGACCCGCCGGGTCGGTGCCCGTCGCCTCGACCATGCCGGACGTGCCGGTCACGTCCCTCACGTCCCTCACGTCCCTCACGTCCATGGGTCCCCCTCCCCCCGGCACACGAGCGCCCGCGCGATCTCCCGCAGTCGGGGCCCGCTGCGTCCGAAGCGCAGCTGCATGGACTTGGCCCGGCGGAAGTGGTGGTGCAGCACGTGCTCGGTGGTGGTGCCGATACCGCCGTGCACCTGGGCCGCGGTGAGGACGATCTCGACGTAGGAGCGGCCGGCCGTGAAGGCGGCCACAGCGCAGTTCACCCAGCGGTCGGTGTCCAGGACGGCCAGGTCCAGCGCCTCCGCGCAGGCGAGCTCCGCGGCGTCGGCGGCGATGGCCATCCGGGCGAGATGGTGACGGACGGCCTGCTTGGCGCCGATCGGCGCGCCGAACTGCTGGCGCTCGCGGGCGTACCGCGCCGACATCTCGAGCACGGCCTCACCACCACCGACCATGGCGGCGGCCCGCAGCAGGTCGGCCCGCCCCACGGCGCGCGCCGCGTCGTCCGTGGCCGCCACGACGCCCGTGCCCGGCACCCGGAGCCCGCCGAGGTCGACCAGGGCCACCGATTCGTTGTCGGTGCTGCGCGCCGGGACGACCCGATCACCCAGCTCGTTCCGGTCGACGGTGAAGCACAGCGAGCGGTCCCCGCCGTCCAGGGGGACGAGCACCACCACGATCTCGGCCTGCTCGGCCCACTCGACCACCACCGGCGGTCCGGACAGGAGGTAGCCGTCGCCCTCGGCGGCGGCCGCGACGACGGGGTCGGCGGGAGCCACCAGCGCCGCCGGGACGCCGTCCACCGCGATGCGGGAGCAGGCGGCGTCGGACCGGCCGTCGGTGTCCAGCGCCCGCAGCACGGTGCCGGCCCGCATCGTGGCCAGCAGCGGCGAGGCGTACGCCGCCCGCCCGGCCTCGCGGGCGACGGTCGCGGCGTCGGCGAGCGAGCCACCGGACCCCCCGACGTGCGCGGGCTGATCGATGGCGGTCCACCCGAGCTCGGTCATCCGGCGCCAGCGGTCCGGTTCGTACTGCGCCGCGGACCCCTCGACCCGGTTCAGGTGCTCGTTGTCGACGAAGCTCGAGAAGAACGACCGAGCGGTGGCGGCCAGGGCGGTCCGGTCCTCGACCTCGGTCACGGTCATCGGGGCATCCCCAACCTGCGCGTCGCGATGATGTCGAGCTGGATCTCGTTGGTTCCCCCGCCGAAACGCCAGACCGGCGAGGACCGCAGTCCCCGCTCGAGATGACCGCCCGCCGGCGCCTCGTCGTCGCCGAGCGCCAGCGTCCCCCGCTCCCCGACGAGGTCGAGACCCGAGTCGCAGACACGCTGGCGCAGTTCCCCCCACCAGATCTTGTTGACCGACGCCTCGGCGACGGGGACCTCCCCGGCGGTGAGCATGCGCGCGCCGCGGTGGGCGAACATCCGGCAGATCTCCACGTCGACCGCGAGCTCGCCGATCGTCTCGAGCGCCCGGACGGACTCGGGCCCGTCGCCGTCGAGCAGGCCCTCGTCCGCCGCCCAGTCGGTCAGCTGGCGTAGTTCCCAGCGCGGCTCGTTGTGGTAGAACATCCGTTCGAAGTTCAGGGCCGTGGTGACCGCGTGCCAGCCCTCGTTCTCGGCACCGATGCGCTCGCGCTGCGGAACGCGGACGTGGTCGAGGAAGAGCTCGTTGGTCTGCTCGCCGCCCTGGGTCAGGATGGGCCTGACGGTGATCCCGGGCGCGTCGAGCGGGACGACGAGCACGGTGATGCCACGGTGCCGGTCGGCCTGCTCCCCGGTCCGGACCGCCAGCCAGACATGCGTGGCCTCGGTCGCACCGGTGGTCCACACCTTCTGGCCGGTGACGACGTAGTCGTCCCCGTCGAGCACCGCGCGAGTGCGCAGCGCGCCCAGGTCGCTGCCGGCGTCGGGCTCGCTGTAGCCGATCGCGAGAGTGATCTCGCCCCGCAGGATGCCGGACAGGTACCGGGCCTTCTGGTCGTCGTCGCCGAGCAGCGCGATGGCCGGGCCGACCACGTTGAACGTGGAGAGCCCGTTGGTCAGGCGCCGGTGGTAGAGCTCCTCGGCGAACAGCCAGTGGTGTATCGGGGACAGGCCGAGACCACCGACCTCCCGGGGCCAGGCGACGCCGAGCCACCCGTCCTGTCCCAGCCTGCGCAGGAACCGCCGACCGGCGTCGCGCGCCTGCATCGGATCGTCGATGTTCTCCCGGCGTGCGGCCTCGACGAGGTCGGCGTCCAGACCGTCGAGGTAGGACCGGAACCGCGAGAGGAACTCGCGGTGCTCCGGGTCGAGCGTCGCCTGCACCCTGGTCGTCCCTTCGTTGCTGGCCGCCGCGGTTCCTCGGTCAGGCGCTCTCGGCGTCGATGACCGTGCGCGTCTCGGCGTACGGCCCCTCTCGGTAGAACTGCCGCGACCACCGCCGGAAGCGGGCGTAGTGCTCCTCCTCGCCGCCCGCGAAGGGTGGGTGCTCGATGTAGCGCTGGTTCTCCCAGATCGCGAAGTCGTTGCGGATCTGGCCCTTCTGGAAATCGAGCATCCGCTTGGCCACTCCGGTGGGTTCCGCGCCCGTGCTGCCGGGCTCACGGTTCGTGGTGATCGTGTCGAACAGTTGCGAGTGCTCCCGGTCCACCGGCGTCGTGGCGGTGAGCTGCGAGGTGATGAAGTCGCCGAGAACGAACCTCGCGTTCGACAGGCCGAGCCCCCAGGCCTCGGTCTCGATCTCCCCGATGACCGGGCCGTTCGGCGTCATCCAGGTCGCCGGCTTGCCGTGACCGAACACGAACTGGATCCGGGTGTGGAGGAAGTGCCCGTCCTCCTTCCACAGCAGGGGCACGCCGGACTGGCCCGCGCCGTGCACCCACATGAAATGGTGGTAGTCAGGGGTGTTCTCCACCGGTGACTGGGGCACGATCTTGCGGACCCCGATGTGGTCCGCCCCGTGGGGATAGACGGGGTAGTAACGCTCCTCGTCGAGGAACTCCGGCACCCCCGGCCATTCCCACCACGGCTCGCGACCGAACGCGTCGTACCAGGTCAGGATCAGTCCGGCGATCTCCCGGACCGGCCACTGACGCAGGCTCACCCGCCGGTACTCGTCCGGCGCGTACGGGATGCGGTCGAGCACACCGTCCGGCCGCCACATCCAGCCGTGGAACGGGCACTCCAGGCAGCCGTCCTTGACCTTGCCCCCGTACCCGAGATGCGCCCCGAGGTGTGCGCAGTACGCGTCCAGCAACGATGCCGTGCCGTCCTCGGTGCGGAACAGCACCAGCTCCTGGTCGAAGTACTTCACCGGTCGGACGTCGCCCGCGGCGAGCTCGGCGCTGAACCCGATCTGGTACCAGCCGGTCGGATGGACCTCGTAGGGCCAGTCCTTCATGTGCGAGTCCCCTCAGCGGATTGAAGCCAACCGTATGGTTGGCTATCGTGCCAAGAGCGCGGCCTCCCGTCAACGACGCGGAGGGAACCCCACGACGGCGCAGGAGGCCGGGAGACCATGCCGGGGATACCGACAGCGGAGACGGGCCGGCGGTCCCGGACGGACCGGCCGGAGCGCGACCTGGTGCTGCTGGGTCGCGACTCGCGGGTGATCGTCCGGCTCTCGCCGGTCGGTCGCGACGATGCGCGTACTGCCCTGCTGGTGTTCCTGTCCTCGGGCGAGACCTACCGGGCCGTCACGCGGTCACCCGAGGAGCTCGGGGTCCCCGCCGTGGGTGGCACGGCCGTGCGCCTGTCGTCGGTCGCCACCCCGGCACCGGTGCCGTCCTGGTCGCACCGTCCCGTTCCCGACTCCCCCGTGGGTCACGTCCCGCTGAACCTGGACCTCGTCGTGGAGCCGGTCGCACGAGGTGACGACGGACGCGGCGGCGACCCGGGCCCGCCCACCGCCGGCCCGGCGATGGTCACGGTGTCGGGCAGCGTGAGCGTCGGCAGCATCGTGCACGGGCTCGCCGGGGCGGGATGGTCGTCCCCGGCGGTGCGCGGCGAGCCGCGGCTGCGCGTCCACGCCGCGTTCGCCGACGGGTCGGGGCTGCTGGCGGCGGCGACGTCGAGCGCGGACGAGACCGAGGTGACCGTCGCCGACCGCGGGCGGGTCCGGACCCGGCCCGGCCGGCCCGTCGTCGAGGCCGGCTCGTCCGGGCCCGTCCGTCGTCTGCGGTGGGCGGGCGGATGGCCCGGACCGGTGCACGGCGAGGTCCGTGACCCGGGGCAGTACGTGTCCGAGTCCCGCCCCGCCGACACCGGCGCCGGGCAGCCCATGGTCTGGACCTGCACGCCCTTCGTCCTCGTCCGGGCCGGGACGTCCGGGCTGGGGCTGGTCGAACGAACGTGCGCGATCGAGCCCAACGCTCCTGACAACGCTCCTGACAAGGCCTGGGGCCCGGATCTGCCGGACCCCTACTGAGCGCTCACCCGAGCGACTCGGCGCCGGACGGGGACCGATCAGAACGGCACGACGCGGCGCAGCCGGCTGACGCGGGCGGGACAGCGGCGCGGCCGGCGCGGGCGTGTCGAAGCCGTGGAGCCGCCGGGCCGGGCAGGCAGCTCGGCCTGCACGCCGGCGCCGGTGACCTGCCCCCGTCCTCGCGCGAGGTCGTCGGGCCCGATGCTCGTACGGCGAACGCCGGGGCCTCGGCGCGACTCACGACGACCCCATCCAGACTCCCGAGATCATGCCACCGTCGACCACGAGCTCGCTGCCGGTACAGAAGGAGCTGTCGTCCGCGGCGAGGAACAGGACCGCCCGGGCGATCTCGTCGGCGGTGCCGGGGCGACCCATCGGGATCTTCGGTACGACGGCGTCCAGGATCCCGCCGCCGTCGGCGAAACCCTCGCCCTCCAGCATCGGCGTGTCGACGACGCCCGGATTGACCACGTTCACGCGGATGCCGCGCCCGACGAGCTCGTGCGCCGCGGCCCGGGTCATCCCGTTGACCGCGAACTTGCTGGCGCTGTAGGCGAACAGGCCGGCCTGGCCGGTCAGGCCGTCGACCGACGACACGTTGACGATGGCCCCGCCCGGGGGCATCACGGCGGCGACCGACCGCATGCCCAGGAACACCCCGATCTGGTTGACGTCGACGACCCGGCGGTAGCGCTCGGTCGTCGTCTCCACGAGCGTCCCCAGCTCGAGCACACCGGCGTTGTTGACCAGGACGTCGAGCGCGCCGAAACGGTCACGGACCTGGGCCACGACCTCGACCCACCGATCCTCGTCCCGGACGTCGAGGCGGGCGAAGAACGCCCGGGCGCCGAGCGCCTCGACCAGTGCCCGGCCCTCGTCCTCGCGCACATCGGTGACCGCCACGTGGGCGCCCTCGTCGACGAAGAGCCTGGCCTCGGCCGCGCCCTGCCCGCGGGCGGCTCCGGTGATCAAGGCGGTGCGCCCGTCGAGCCTACCCATCGTGTGCCACCGGCGACCTGTCGCTGCGCATCGCCACGTCTCCCGCCCCGGTCCTTCCGAAAGCGAATCCGTCGTATCCGTCGGCGACGATCCGGTCGCACTCCTCGGTGTACGTCCCCAGTCCGCCGACGTAGATCGGGAACACGCGCGGCTTCCCCGCCACGTTCGTACCGAGGTAGTACGAGGACGCGGCCCGGGGGAACAAGGTCTGCGCCGCGGCCTCCTGCACGGTCGCGGTCCATCGTTCCTGGGCCGCCGCTGTGGCCTCGACCGTGTCGTACCCCTCCCTGCGCATGTGGGCGATGCACCGGTCCAGCCACTCGACGTGCTGCTCGATCGCCGTGACCATCGTGGCGAGCACCGACGGGCTCCCCGGCCCCGTGACGGTGAACAGGTTCGGGAACCCGGCCACGGCCAGCCCGAGGTAGGTCCGCGGCCCGTCGGCCCACGCGTCGCCCAGCGACACACCGTCCCGCCCACGGATGTCGATCCGCTGCAGGGCCCCCGACATCGCGTCGTAGCCCAACGCGTAGACGATCATGTCGACCCGGTGCTCCGTGCCGTCGCGAAGCCGGATCCCGTCGGCCGTGATGCGGTCCACGGGGTTGGCGGCGACGTCGACGAGGGTGACGTGCTCGCGGTTGAACGTCTCGAAGTACCCGTTGTCGACACAGACCCGCTTGGTCGCGAACGGGTTCTCGCCGGTCGGGCACAGTCGCTCCGCGAGCTCCGGATCGTCGACCTTGTCCCGGATCTCCGGCTGGCCGGGATACCTCTCGGTCCACGTCCACTCCTGGTCGAGCTCCGGGGAGAACGAATAGGAGTAGTCCATGCTCTCGACGTCGCATCGTGCACCGGGATACGCGTTCCAGTACCACGTGCCCCCGATAGCCGGGGCCGCCTCCAGGACGCACACCCGCAGACCCTGTGCACGGAGCCGGTGCAGTGCGTACAGACCAGCGAATCCGGCCCCGACCACGACCGCGTCGCACGTCGCGCAGCGCTTCCCGTCCGGTGGCCGGTCCTCCATGGCGATCACACCTCCTCGTGCGGCAGGAGAACGTCGCCGGCGACCTCAGCGGAACTCGGGGATCACGTGCTCACCGAACAGCTCGACCTGGCGCAACAGCTCGTCGGTCGGCGTGAACCCCTGCTGCGGGGTGCCCATCCAGCCCATCCACTCCGGTTCGACGACCTTCAGGATGTTCTCGATGCCGCGCTTGACGTCGTCGACCGTGCCGCTGATCCCGAGGCTGACCTCCTTCATCCGCTCCCAGGTGTTCTCCTTGGTGGGCAGCGGTTGGTTCGGCCACTTCTCCTCGTCCTCGGGCATCCGGAGCACGACCTGGTAACCGTACTTCTCGTAGTAGGCCTGCCACGGCTTCTCGATGTAGCGCACCGCCATCTCGTCGGCCTTCGACTTGCTGTCGGCGATCGAGAAGAACCGCAGTGTGCCGAGGCCCTCGCCCAGAGCGAGGTTGCGCCCGTGCTTGGCGGACTCGGCCTGAAACAGTTCGGCGGCCTGGAGGTACTTGTCCGGGCGCGGCTGGAACGACCACGGCAGCGCGTCGTTCGCGGCACATTCGACCATCGTCCGGTCGCTCAGCGCGAACGGATACCACAGGGGCGGGTGCGGTTCCTGGTACGGCGACGGCACCACGGAGACCGCCCGGACCTCGTTGTTCTCGTCGAGCTCGCCGTCAGCCCCGTACTGACGCGTCCAGTCGTGCTGCACCCACGGGATCCCGTCGTACGGGTACGGGATGCTGTAATCCAGGACGTCGGAGTGGTAGCGGACCGTGTCCTGGGTCCAGCACATCTTCATGATCTTCAAGACCTCGTTGAAGACCTCGCGGTTCGCCTGATCGTCACGGGATCCGTCACTGGTCGCGCCGTGGGCGTGCCCCAGCTTCTGCGACAACGTCTGCACCCACCGCGTCTGGTAACCGCGCGCGATCCCCAGTGCGAAACGACCCTTCGCCAGCTGATCGGTCATCGCGACCCGCTCGGCGAGCCGGACCGGGTCGTGGGTCGGCAGCACGACGCCGAGGGGCGCGAACGTGATCCGCTCCGTGCGCGGCAGCAGGTCCGTGATGAGACCCAGCGGGTCGGTGGCGTACTCGTAGCCCTCGGAATGGAAGTGGTGCTCGCTGAACATCATCGCGTCGAAACCGACCTGATCGGCCAGCGTCGCGAGCGAGCGAATCTCCTCGAGCGACTCCTGGTACGCCTCACGATCGCGTCCGATCGGCCTCTTCGCGGCTCGGGCCTCGAAACCACCCGTGGAGCTGCCGGTACTGAAGAACGCGAACTTCATCGATCCTCTCCCTTTCGAAACACCGGGTTGATCCGAGCTGACGGCCTGCGGGCCCCGTCAGCTGTTGCGCATGCGCATCCAGGCGAGCGAACGGAGCCGCGCGCCGCCTTCCACCTCGAGGGACACACCGTTGATGTATCCGGCCGCGGGCGAGAGCAGGAACAGCGTCGCGTTGGCGATGTCGACGGCCTCGGCGACCCGACCCAGCGGGTTGGCGTCCCAGGCGGGCCCACCGGTGGCGTCGATGTACTGCTGCGTGCGCGGGGTGCGGGTCCAGTCGGGAAGGACCGCGTTGGCCCGGATACCGCCCGGGCGCATCGCCGCGTTCGACCGCATGTAGCCGTCGATGCCGCTCTTGGCGACCGTGTACCACGGTGCCCCGGCTCCGTAGCGCGGTCCCTGCACCGACGACAGGTAGACCACGGACCGGTCGGGGACGTCGACCGCGTCCAGCCACGCCTCCGTCGGGATCCTCATGCAGTCGAGCGCCAGCGTGACGGCCTCGGTGAAGGGTCTGTCGACGAAGCTGGGTGGACCGGCGACGGCCGCGAGCAGCCGGACCGGCCCGAGGGCGTCGACGGTCTGTCGCCAGGCGTCCCCGACGGCCTCCGGGTCGGCAGCGTCGACGCCCACACCGATCGCGCGGCCCCCGGTCTCCCCGATCCGCGCCGCACACTTGGCGGCCGCGTCGCCGTCGAGGTCCCAGGTCGCGACCGCCAGTCCGACGTCGGCCGCACGCAGTGCGACCGCCTCGCCGATGCCGCTGCCCGCTCCGGTCACCACGACCGGCTGGCCCGGCTCGAAGCCCAGGAAGTCACTCATCGCTGATCGTCCCTCCGTCCGGGGATCTCGACCCGGGTCGTCTCGATGGCGCCCGTCGACCGGCCCTGATGGAACCGCTCGAGGGTCGTGCGGGCGGTGGCGCAGAACAGCGTCCGACCGTCGTCGCCGCCGAGGGCGACCGTGACCGCCCAGCGTCCCGGCGTCGGGACGGTCTCGAGGATCTCCCCGCCGTCGGCCACCCGCACGAACTCCTCGGCGAAGGGACACCCCGCCCAGACCGCGCCCTGCGAGTCCAGGCAGATCCCGTCGGGAGCGCGCTCGGCGAGGTCGGCGAACACCCGGCGCTCGCCCAGCGAGCCGTCGTCGTGGATCGGGAAGGCCGTCAGCCGGTTGGCGAAGGTCTCGGCCACGACCAGTGTCCGCCCGTCGTCGGTCACGGCCATCCCGTTCGGGAAGCTCAACCCCTCCGCGACGACCTGGACCTTCCCGTCCTCGGTCACCAGCCCGACCGCGGTGGGGCGCAAAGCGTCCCCGCCCTCGTAGGAGGGGTCGTAGCCGAAGGAGCCGAAGTAGGCACGGCCTCGGGCGTCGACGATCAGGTCGTTGATCGGACCGATGCAGGCGTGGCCGACGTCGGCGTGCAGGCCGGCGTGCTCGGCTCCGAGCCGGACGACGAGGCGGTCGGTCATCGAGGCGGCGACCGGCGTGCCGTCGGGCAGGAAGCCGAGACCGGAAGGCTGCCCGGGGACGTAGGCCCGGTCGGTGAGCGTTCCGTCCGGCGCGACGCTGGCCACGCGGCGCGTGACGAAGTCGGAGAACCACAGCTCTCCCGCATGCCAGCGGATGCCCTCCGGAAAGCCGAGGCCTCCCACCAGCTCGGTCAGGTCGGTCACGAGATCTCGGTCCTTCCGCGGCGACGGGTCGGTCGGGAGTCCTGAACGGGTCATCAGGGCCGTGCCGCGCCCTCGATCGGCACGTAGAAGTCGACGGAGAGATCCGGGGAGAGCGCCTCGGACAACGGCATGCGGCCCTCGTCGAGCGCCGCCTTCATGTTCGCGGCGACCGTCTCGAGATCCTCGGTGTCCACCTCGTAGATCGCCAGATAGCGGAACGGGGAGGCGCTGGAGCCGGCCATCGGACGGACGTCGCTGAGGGCGTAGCGGGTGGCCGCCGCGAAACCGTCGACGGCCACCACGTCGTCCAGATGCTCCTCGGAGTACCAGCGGTTGTACTCGTCGTCCTGCTCCGGCGTGGTGGGGTTGGTCCCGACCACCAGAAGCGCCTTCGGCATGGCACAGCCTCCGTTGCCCGCGCGATCAGTTAATCATTTAAAAGATGGCAGTCGTTCAACGGCGACGTCAAGAGGCCGGGCCGGTCGAGCGCCGGTCGGACCGGCCGACCACGAGCCCGCGGCGGGTCAGGTCGACGGTGGCCTCGGTGTGGGCACGCGCCCGCAGCCGGTGCTTGAGCACCCGCCCCACGGCGTTGACCGGCAGCTCGTCGAGGACCTCGAGATACCGCGGAACGGCGAAGTACGGCAGCTCCGCGCGGAAGAACTCGAACAGGTCCTCCGGTGTGACCCGGGCTCCGGGCTCGAGGACCAGGCACACCTTGATGTCGTCCTCGCCCAGATCCCCGGCGACGGCGTGCACCGCGACGTCCCGGACCGCGGGGTGGGTCCGCACGGCTCGCTCGAGCTCGAGGGACGAGACGTTCTCCCCGCGCCGTCGCAGCGAGTCCTTCACCCGGTCGACGAAGACCAGGGAGCCGTCCTCGACGAACCGCCCGAGATCTCCGGTGTGGTGCCAGAGGTTGCGCCAGCGCTCCAACGTCTCGCTCGGGCGCCGCCAGTAGCCGGAGAACATCGAGTACGGCTCGCGGGCCCGCACGACGATCTCCCCCGCCTCACCGGGCGGCAGCACGCGGTCGTACTGGTCCACCACGGCGACGTCGAGCCACGACATCGGCCGGCCGCCACCACGGAGGTTGCGGGGGTACCGGGTCCCGTTCATCGTCGCCGGCAGGACCTCGGTCTGGCCGTACCCCTCGCTCATCACCCGGACCCCGAAGCGCTCCTCGAAGCGCACCACGTCGTCGCCGACCAGGGGGAAGAACACCGCGTGGTCGAGGGTGTGGTCCCGGTCGTCGTCGCGGGGCGGGGTGGCCAGCAGGGCCAGGGCCATGGCCCCGACCCCGTAGATCTGGGTGGCGCCGATCGCACGGGCCCGATCGAGGAGCGTCCCGGCCCGGAACTCAGGCTCGAAGCAGACCCGGCCACCGGCGACCAGAGCGTCCATCAGCCCGGCGATGGCGGCGCCGTGGTAGAGCGGCAGCGGGCACAGCGAGACGTCGTGCGGGACGAACCAGCCGTGCTCCAGGTGGCCGGCGGTCATCCCCACCAGGTAACCGCTGCTGATCATGCATCCCTTGGGCAGACCGGTGGTGCCCGAGGTGTAGAGGATGCAGGCCAGGTCGTCGGGGGATCCGCGCCGCGCCCGCTGACCCGGATCGGGATCGGTGAACAGGTCGGCGAAGGTCGGAGCCTGGTCCGGTCCCGGGTCGAGCGCCACGACCGGCCGGCCCGCGAGGGCGGGGTCGGCGTCCGCGATCGCACGGACCGCGGGCAGGCCGTCGGCGTCGGCGATCACGACCGCCGGGTCCCCGTCGCACAGCTGGTGGCGCAGGAACTCGCCGCGCAGGTAGATGTTGAGGGGCACGTGCACGGCGCCGAGCAGGACACAGGCGAACAGCAGCTCGACCGCCTCGGGACGGTTGCCCATCACCGAGGCGACCCGGTCGCCCTCGCCCACCCCGAGCCCGCGCAGGCCGGCAGCCAGCCGCTCGGCCCGCTCGGCGACCTCGGCGCAGGTGAACCACTCCCCGCCGCACGAGAACAGCAACCGGTCCGGATTCTCCCGGGCCCTCAGGCGCAGCAGCGCGGCCGCCCCGCCGGCCGCGGGGAGGTCCGCCGTGGTCGGGGTGGCCGACCGCCCCGTCATGTCGGCCCCGTCATGTCGGCCCCGTCATGTCGTGACCACCAGGTTGTTCCAGGGGTCGACCGTGGCGCGCTGACCGTCGCGGAGGGCGAGCGTGGTGTCCGGGAACTCCACGATCGCCCGCCCGTCGACGACGGACCCGACGGTGAGCTCGGGACCGGAGTACAGCGGGGTCCGGACCGGTTCGGTCCCGCGCTCGTACCAGATCACGTCACGCTCCCCCACGGCCCGCGCCGTGGTCGGCGGTGCGCTCGTCACGACCGGAAGCCCGGCATGCGCGGTCGCCGCGGACGCCGTCACCCGCATCGAGGTGATCACGAAACCGGCGTCGGGATACCCGCTGTCGGGGCCGAAACGATGCCGGTACTCACGCTCGAAGGCGGCGACGAGCTCCTCGGGCTCCACCCGCACCCCGGGCGTCCGGGGCACCGGCACCAGCAGATGGTTGACCTGCAGGGCGTAGCGCATCTCGACGTGGCGTGTGTAGACCGGTCCGGCCGCCCGCACCTCCGCCGGGAGCTCGGCGGAGAGCTCGTTCTCGATCGAGGTCCACTCCCGGTCGAGCTCGGCGGCGTCGAACGGCGAGGACATCAGCGCCGGGCGGTCCCGGACCACGACCGCGTCCGCGGAGGCGACGCCGAACGCCGACCACCCCGCGGCGAGCTCGCTCAACGGCACCACCACCGTGCCGATACCGAGATCGCGGGCGACCGCGGGACAGTGCGTCGCCCCGGCTCCGCCGTAGGCATACATCCGGCAGCGTCGTGGGTCGTACCCCTGATGGACGCTGGCACGCCGGATCGCGTCGGCCATGTGGCCGTCGAGGATGCGCGCGGCGGCGGCCGCGGTCTGCTCGGCGGTGAAGCCCAGCGGCGCGCCGGCTCGGGCGAGCGCCGCGCGGGCCGCGTCGACGTCGAGCTCGAGCCCCCCGCCGAGGAAGCGTTTCGGGTCGAGCAGGCCCAGCACGAGGTCGGCGTCGGTGATCGTGGCCTCCCGCCCCCCACGGGCGTAGGCGGCCGGCCCGGGAACCGCACCGGCGCTGCGCGGCCCGACCCGCAGGCTGCGGGTCTCGGTGTCGAACGCGACGATGCTGCCCCCGCCCGCCCCGACGGACCGGACGTCGAGGGTCGGGACGAAGTACTCGAAGGGACCGTGGCGCGTCGTCGACCGGGTCACCGGGCGGCCGTCGCGGATCACCCCGACGTCGAAGGTCGTCCCGCCCATGTCCGCGGTGATCACGTCGACCGGCTCGCCTCCCGCGAGCTCTCCCGCGAGCCGCCCGGCGCCGATGAGCCCGGCGACCGGCCCCGAGTCGATGGTCAACAGCGGCCGTCGGCGGGCCGTGTCCACGTCGACGAGGCCACCGGCGCAGGTCATGATCGCCAGCCGTCCGTTGTACCCCGCGGCGGCCAGTCGGGACTCGAGCTCGCTGAGGTAGCCCGAGGTCTCCGGACCGATCATCGCGTTGATGACCGTGGCCACGGTCCGCTGGTACTCGCCCGGACGCGGCACGAGGTCCGAGCTCACCGAGACGAACGCCTCCGGGGCCTCCTCCGCCACGAGCCGCGCCAGCCGCTGCTCGTGGCGGGGGTCGACGGTCGACCAGAGCAGGGCGATCGCGAAGCTCTGCACCCCGTCCCGGATCATCGATCGCACGGTCCTCCGGCACGCGTCGTCGTCCATGTCGACCACGACGGTGCCGTCGGCGGCGATCCGCTCGTCGACCTCGCGCACGAGGTGACGCGGCACCAACGGCTCGGGCTTGGTGTGCCCGGCCAACCGGGCGATGGTCTGCGGGTCGGCCTCCGCCATCCGGTGTCCGGCCTGCATGAACCCGAGGGTGTCGGCGTGCCCGGCCGTGCAGAGCAGACCGGTGAGCGGCGTCCGCCGCTCGACCAGCGCATTGGTCCCGACCGTGCACCCGTGCAGCACGGCCTCGCTGCGGGCCAGCAGCTCGGGGCCGTCCAGCCCGATCCGCTGCGCCGCCGCGGCGACCGCGTCGAGGAAACCTTCCTGGAAGCCGGGCGGGGTGGAGGGAGCCTTGCCGATGACGAGCCGCCCGGAGGGGTCGAGCACCACGCAGTCGGTGAAGGTCCCGCCGACGTCGACGCCGACCACGAAACCCCCGTCGATGGTTCCGGGGGACGTCACGACAGCACCGCCTCGGCCAGCACCGGCTCGCCGGCCCGGGCGATCTCGGTGGTCATCAGGGTCTGGCACCCCGGGCAGCAGTAGCGCCGGAAGACCATCTCCTCGTCGAGGAACACCCGCGGATCGCCGTTGCCCGGCACCGTGTCCAGGCCGGACTCGTCGATCAGCAGGCCGAGCTTGGGGTCGGCCCCCCGGTCGGACAGAACCGTGTCGCACCGAGCGCAGGCCACCACGCGCCGGCCCTCGTCGTCGCGCTCGTGCAGGTACTCGTGCACGACGCCCGGCGGCGCGCCGGAGACCGGTGTCGCCGGTCGGTCCGGTGGCGCGCCGAAACGCGCGACGACCGGATCCCAGCCCGCCCGCTCCGCGCGGATCGCCGCCCGACGTGCCTCGGTTCCCGCGTCGTCCACCCGCCCGGACCCGTCGAGGACGACGCCGTGGACCTCCGGCGCCGCTCCCGCGGAGAGCCGGCCGTCGGCCACGTCGGCGGCGACGCGCTCCGGCTCGCGCTCGAGCGGGTCGCCGTACCCGCCGCCTCCGCCGACGACCAGACGCAGCACGTCGCCCTCGCGCAGCGGCGTGCCGTTGGACTTGCCACGCAGGCGGGTCCGCACCTCGCACGTGAGCTCGTCGACGCTGCGCGGCATCCGGCCGCGCGCCCACCGGTCCGCGACGTCGGTGCCGGCCAGCACCTGGTAGTGCGCGGTCGGTGCGGGATAACCGCCGAACAGGCCCATCGCCTGGTTCGTCGAGATCGACTGCCCGGCGGCGTTGGTGATGATCTCGATCGCGGCCGCGCGGAAGGGGGTGATCGCGACGTCCATGCCCACGCCGCCGCGGTGGCGGCCCGCCCCACCGGTGTCAGGCGCCTCGCGGCGGTGCAGGAGCAGGATCGGGTAGAACTGCTCGCTGTCCTCGACATTCGGCATGCGGATGAGCGGAATGGACGAGGACCCGCAGGTCGACACGCCGTCGGAGTGCGCGCGCGCCGCCCCGCCGAACCCGCACGCCTCGACCAGGGCGGTGCCGAACGCCCGCCCGTGCGCGTCCGCGCCGGCGATCACGGTCAGCGGGGTGTCCGGGCCGGAGGTCGTCAGGTCCTCGCGCAGCTCGTCGTCGCAGACCATCAGGCGACCGAAGACGTTGCGGAGCCGCTCGTAGGAGCTGCTGATGTTGAGCACACCGCCGCTCACGGCCGCCGGGTAGTCGCAGCACGTCAGCTTCCCGGGCCACGGGCGGAAGTCGATCTGACGCTCGGCGCCGCCGATGGAGAACGTGTGCTCGTGGAGCAGTGTCTGGGCGATGACGCCGAGCGTGATGCCCACGAAGTTCATGTAGGTGAAGCCGTTCGGCCCCGCCATCTGGTCGTCGGTGCCGGCGTTGTCGATGACGAGCCGGGACCCGCGCTTCTCGACGTTGACCTGGACGCGGTGCGTCGTGCGGTCACCGGGCAGGTTCTCGTCGAAGTAGAGCACGTCGCTGCGGACCCCGTCGGGCACCCGCTCGAGCTTGCGGACGAACGCGGCCTGGGCGTTGTCGAGGATGCGTCGCATGGCGGCCTTCACCGTCGCCGCGCCGAACTCGTCACAGGCCTCGCGCAGCCGCGCGGCGGCGAACCGGCATCCCGCGAGCTGCGCCCGCAGGTCGAGCGCCACCATGTCGGGCATGCGCGACTGGCGCCGGTACATCTCCTCCAGATCGGTGCGCAGGACTCCCCCCTCGACCACCTTGAACGGGCGGAACATCACCGGATCGCTGTACACGTCGGGGGCGTTCTGCGGCCAGCCTCCGGGGACGATCCCGCCGAGGTCGTACTGCTGGGCCGCGTTGGACACCCAGGCGAAGAGCCGACCCTCGACGAACACCGGCATCGCGATGCAGACGTCCATCTGGTGGGACGCGCCGATCCAGGGGTCGCTGGCCAGGAACGCATCACCGTCGGCGATCCCGGGCCGTTCCCCGAAGTGCTCCATCACGTAGCGCACGACCAGCGGCGCACCCGCGTTGAGGTACTGGATGAACGGCGCGCTCATCACGATCTCGCCGTCCTCGGCGAGCAGGGACATGTTGAAGTCCTGCGCCTGGAAGATCGGTGAGCCGGACATGCGGGTGAGGGTGTCGCCGTGCCCGATGTTGATCGTCCAGAGCCGGCTGCGGAGGACCTCGAAGGTGACGGGGTCGAGGTCCTCGTCGGTCTCGGTGGCGAGCGGCAGCGTCGCCGCGATCCGGTCCCGCCAGCCCGGCGCGGGCCGGTAGCTGTGCACCCGTCCGTCCCACCGGATCGCGTCGTAGGGATCGGGCGGGGACGCCGTGCGCTGCTCCATCGAGACTCCCGGTTCGGCGCCGCCGGCGCAGGTCCCGGCGACACGGTGACGCGTCTTGACCAACTGTAGAGTTGGCTAAGCTAGAGACGACGCCAGGAGGAGTCAAGGTTGTGCTGGCCCTCGCAGTTGCGCCACCATGCCAAAACCAACTCTATAGTTGGCATCTGTCTGGCCACCGCGGGTCACGAGTCGTCGATGACGAGGAGGTCGACGTGCTGCGCCACCACATCGCGGTCGGCGCCGCCGCGGATCCCGTCGAATGGTCTGCCGGGTGATCGTCGATGCGCTGCTCGACGGCCGCGGTTCCGCTTCGTCACCGAGGTCGCCGAGCGCGGGGGCGCTCCGGCGCCGCGCGGTGGGGAGCTCGCCACCGTGCCCGACCTCGTCCCCGGGGACGTCCCCGAACCCCACCGGAGGTGATCACGATGTCCCTCTTCGCCGGCGCGATCGCGGACGTCCACGAGTTCCGTCACCCGCCGGGCACCGACCCGGACCACAACGAGAGCACCTACTACAACTTCGCCTGCCCGTCCTCCGGCGTGGTGGGCTGGCTGCGGATCGCCGTCCAGGCCAACCGGCCCGCCGGACAGGCGACGCTGCTGGTGTTCCTGCCCACCGGCGAGACCCTGTTCGCCTTCCACCGCGCGCAGGAGGTGGACGCGGACCGGCTCGCGGTCGGTCCGATCACCGTGGCCGTCGAGGTCCCCCACCAGCGGCAGCGTCTCGCCTTCGCGGGCGAGGTCGCCGTGCTCGGCGACGGCCGGGCGCTGGTGGACCCGGGGGACGCGCTGCGCGCCGCGCCGCGCCGGACCGCGGCGGTCACCTTGACGGTGACCGGCCGGGGCGAACCGTTCGGGTCGGACGGCACCGACCCGCAGACGGTGCTCGAGGAGACGATGTCCCTCGGGCACTACGAACAGTTCGTGCGCGCCACCGGCGAGATCGCGGTCGACGGCCGCCCCGCGGTGACGATCGACGCCCGCGGGCTGCGGGACCACTCCTGGGGTCCCCGGGACTGGGCAGGACCGTTGGGCTACCGCTGGATCACCGCGGTGCTGGCGGACGGGACCGAGACCATGGTCCTGGAGGTCCGCCGCCGCTCGGGGACGACGACGCGCACGGGCGCCGTGTACCGCGACGGCACGGCCCGGCCGGCCGAACTGCTCGACCTCGAGGAGAGCTGGACCGCCGACGGCTTCACCCGTGAGCTGCGGTACTCGATCCGGTACGACGGCGCGGTGCGTTCCTACACCGCCACCGTGAGACGTCCCGACCAGCACGTGCCGCTGCGACACCGCCGCAGCGATCCCGGCGGCGGCGAGCTGTGGACCCGGATCGGCTACGGGCCGTACCACGTCCGCCGCGACGACGGCTGCACCGGACTGGCGCTGGGCGAGGTCCTCGACCAGCTCGTCGACGGCCTGCCGCTCGGGATGTCCGGGACACGATCCACGACGACCGACACGAAAGGCGAGACCCACGATGGAGTCCGAACTCGACGAGCTGCGCCGTGAGGTGCGCAGGCTGCGCGACCACGAGGAGATCCGCCGGCTGCTGTACCGCTACGCCCGGGGCGTCGACCGGGCCGATCGGGACCTGATCCGTTCGGTCTACGCGCCCGGCGGCACGGACCGGCACGGACCGTTCGACGGACCGGGCGAGGACTTCGCCGCGGTCGTCGTCGACGGGGCCCACGCGGTCTGGGACCACGTCGGCACCCACCACATCACGAACATGGTCGTCGAGATCGACGGTGATCACGCCCGGGCCGAGGTCTACTTCCTGGCGTTCCACCCGCACGCCGACAACGACAGGCCCGAGCTGGGCGTGATCTCGGGCCGGTACCTCGACGTCCTCGAGCGTGCGAACGGTCGCTGGGGGATCCGGCGGCGGGTCGTCGTCTCGGACTGGACCCTCAACCACGTCGACGGGCCGGAATGGGAGCGGACCACCGAGCGGGCGGGCTACCTGGGCGGTCGCCACGGCGGCGAGGACCCCTCCTACGAGTTCTTCGCCGTCACCGAGGCCACCGCGCCGGGGGCCGCCGCACGATGACCGACGGGGCTGACGCGGCGCCGACCCCGACTCCGCACGTGCCGTTGAACCCGCACTGGGCCCGGTGGAGCTCCGAGGCCGCCTCCCGGGCCGCCCCGGGCTGGTCGGACATGATCGACGAGCTCCGGGAGCTGCAGGACGCCGTCGCGGCGGCGGTGCCCCCGGAGCCCGCCGTCCGGGAGGCCGCCCGGCTCGTCGCGCGAGCGCGCCGCCTGCTGGCGCCGCACGCGGCGCCGGCCCGCGATCAGATCTTCGGGCGGATGCTGGGGTCGACCGGCCGGGGCCAGACGCTGGCTCCCCCGTTGCGGGTCGTCGACGCGACCGCGCAGGCGTTGGTCGCCACGACGTAGTTCGGAGCCTTCCACTCGGGCAGCAACGACGCCGTGCACGGCGGAGCGATCTGCCTGGTCCTCGACGAGGCGATGGGCCGGCTCGCGGACCTCGCCGACCGGCCCCGGTCCCGGACGGCGACGTTGGAGGTGCGCTTCCGCGACGTCACGCCGCTGCGGACCGTGCTGACCGTGCGCGTGCGCCTCGCCGGCCACGAACGGCGCAAGCGGTTCCTGGAGGCCACGCTGCACGACGGCGAGCGGCTCTGCGCCCAGGCCACTGCCGTGTTCGTGGAACTGCTCCCGGGCCAGCGGTGACTCGGGCCAGCGGCGGCTCGGGCCGGGTCAGCTGACAGGGCGGACCGCTTCGACCGGCACCGTCCACTCCGACGGATCGAGGATCTCCGGCAGGTGCTCGGCGATGTCCTCGACGGAGGCCGCCGGGTTCTCGTAGCCGACCGTCTCGACGATCATGTTGCGGGCGTACCGACCCGCCGCGGCGAAGAGGATCTCTCCGCTGAGCTCGCAGGACTCGTGGCACAGGTAGGCGACCATCGGAGCGACCCGCTCGGGCGACATCTTCTGGTGCACCTCCTCGGGCAGCATGCCCCTGGTCATGTCCGTGGCCGCCCCCGGGGACACGAGGTTCACCGCGATCCCGTCGCGTGCACCCTCCACGGCCAGCGTCCGCCCGAGACCGATCAGGCCGGCCTTGGCGGTGGCGTAGTTCGCCTGACCGCGGTTGCCGAACATGCCCGCCACGGAGGTGGCCAGGACGATCCGCCCGTAGTGCTGCTCCCGCATGACGCCCCATGCCGCCCGGGTCAGCGAGAGGATGCCGTGGAGGTTCACGTCCAGCACCTGCGTGAGCTCCTCGTCGGACATCCGGCCGAACGATCGGTCCCGGACGATGCCCGCGTTGTTGACCACGATGTCGAGCCGCCCGAAGGTCTCGATCGCCGTCCGGACCAGCTCGCGTGCCGTCCCGGGGTCGGCGACCGAGGCGTCGTAGGGGACCGCCTTGCCACCGTCCTGCTCGATCTCGGCGCAGACCTGCGCGGCCGGCGTGCGACCGGAGTCGGTCGTGCGGTCGAGATCGTTCACGACGATCCGCGCGCCGCGCGCCGCGAGGAGTCGGGCGTAGGCCCGGCCGAGGCCGCCGCCCGCCCCGGTCACGATGGCCACTCGGTCGTCGAACCTCAAGGGGGAACTCACCGGTGCGCCTCCGGTCGTGTCGGGTCCTGTGTCGATGCCACCCACATCATAACCAACCGTATAGTTGGCCTGAGAGTCCGCTCCGTCACCCCCGCGATGCCGAGCGCAGGCGAATCTTCCGGTTGTCCCAGCTGGTCACCCGACCGAACACGATCCGCAGGACCGCCAGGCGTTCGTAGTGCGCCGCGACGGCACCGGGGAGGTCCTCGTCGCGGTGCAGACGGTCGGCGAAGCGTTCGCCGAACGTGGCCACGACGCGCTCGCACAGGTCGGGGTCGTCGACCTGCCCGGCCTCGGCCTGGGCCAGGACACCCCGCAGGCCGGCCCAGTCCTCCCCGTCGTGGACGAGCAGGCTGACCCGGGCGTCGCCGGCGATGTTGGTGATCCGGCGGGACCGTCGCGGCGTCCGGACGTACACCTCGCCGTCGACGACGACGTACCAGACCGGCAGCGGCACCGGCCGCCCGTCGCGGCGCACGGTCGCCAGCACCGCCGTGCCGCCGGCGCCCAGGAACTCCTCGATCTCCCGCGGCGACATGGACACGCCCATCCCGGGTCCTCCCTCTCGTGGACGCCGGCCCGGTGATCAGCGCGGCGCGAAGCGGATGCCGCCGTCGAGGCGGACGACCTGACCGTTCATGTAGTCGTTGGTCAGAAGGTGGCGGGCCAGGTCGCTGAACTCCTCGGGACGGCCGAAGCGCCGGGGGAACACGACCCCCTGACCGATCGAGTCCTTCGTCTGCGGCGTGGCGCCCTGCCACGGTGGCGTGTCGAGCAGACCGGGGGCGATGGTGTTCACGCGCACCCCGACCGCGGCGAGGTCCCGAGCGGCGATCAGCGTCATGCCGATCACGCCCGCCTTCGCCGACCCGTAGGCGATCTGACCGCTCTGCCCCTCGTACCCCGCGATCGAGGCGGTGAGAACGATCGCCCCGCGCTGCCCGGACTCGTCCACGGGGTCCTGCTCCGCCATCGCGGCGGCGGCCAGTCGCAGGGTGTTGAACGCCGTGACGAGGTTGTTCCGGACGGTGTCCTCGAACATCGCCAGGGGATGCACCCGGCCCGACCTGTCGACGACCCGGCAACCCCCGCCGCCGCCGGCGCAGGCCACGACGGCGCGCAACGGGCCCCGGACGACTGCCGCCTCGACCGCGCCGCGCACGTCCGCCTCCTCGGAGGCGTCCCCTCCCACGCCCACGGCACCGGCGCCGAGCGAGGCCGCGACCGCTTCGGCCTTCGCGGCGTCGAGGTCGAGCACGACCACGGCCGCGCCGCTCGCGTGCAACCGTCGCGCGCTCGCCTCCCCCAGACCGGACCCGCCGCCCGTGACGAGCACGCTCGCACCGTCCAGCTCCACCGCGTCGCATCCTCCAGGTCGCCCGGGGCGGATCGGCCGAGAACGACGACCCTTTAACCAACCTCTTGGTCGGCAACCTAGGAGTGCGCCACTCGCGGTGTCAAGCGGGCACGTCCGGTCACGACGGGACGCCGGCCAGGCGCTCCACCCACCGCTCGAGGTCGACCGGCGAGGCGCCGTGATCGAGCAGCCATCCCGTCGCTCCGCCCGGGTGACCGTCCACCACGTCGAGGACGTGCTCGATGGCTTCCGGAGTGCGCAGGACGCCGGGAACATCCCGCAGCCCGGCCGGACGCCCGGACACGGCGAGCCGCTCGACGATCCGGGACTGGTTCTGCTCGGTGCGCCGGTAGTCGGCGACGATGGCGGTGCGCCGCACCCCCGCGACCCTCAACAGCAGCGCGACCACCACTCCGGTGCGGTCCCGCCCGGCGGCGCAGTGCACGAGTACCGGCGGCTCGCCGGCCACGGCGGCGTCGACCGCTTCCGCGATCCGCTCCGGGTGCTGCTCCAGCCACCCCCGGTACAGCGCCGCGAACCAGGCCGGGGCGCCCCCCGCGGCCGGGACCACCGTCCCGGCCGCACCGGCCGCCGCCACGTCCTCGGTCAGGGCGATCGGCCGCACGACCGTCGGCCCGCCGGCCAGCGGATGGGCCGACCCGACACGCTCGGGCCCGGACCGCAGGTCCAGCACCGTCCGCGGTGGCCAGACCGGGAGCCCATGGGGCGGCGGATCGTCCGGGAGCGGCGCATCGCTGCGGTACAGGATCGCGGCCCGGGTGGTGCGACCGTCCTCGGTGGGCAGGCCACCGACATCCCTGATGTTGGACAAGCCGACGGCGAGCGTCATCTCCAGCCTCCTGTGTGCACGGGTCCGGCGGTCACGCGCTGCGTGCACCGTGCGGGCGACGGGCACACGATCGATCATGCGCGCGCTCCGTCGGGCGCACCGTGACGCCACGGTGAACACGTCACGTACTCGGTGCGTCGCGGACCCGGTTGGTCACCGCCCGGGGCGAGCTGCCGCGGTCGGGCGTCGACCGCCCCCGGACGGCGTCGCCGTCGATCCGCGCGCTGCGGCGCGAACCTCGCTGGGAGTCGCCCCGAACCGCTCCCGGAAGGACCGCGCGAAATGGCTCGCGCTGGCGAACCCGCACCGTGCCGCGATCACCGACATCGCCTCCTGCCCGTCGACGAGCAGGGTATGGGCCCGTTCGAGCCGGCGGCGCCGGACGTAGCCCCCGAGCGTCTCGCCGGTCGCCTCGTAGAGGCGGTGCGCCGTGCGAACCGAGAGACCGTGGGCCGCCGCGATCGCCGCCGGGGAGAGCGGGCTGCCGAGTCGCTGCTCGATCCAGTCGTCCACGACCTCCCGCAGCACGCGGGGCGGCGACGGGCCGGGCCCACGCCCCACGGCCCCCACGAAGAGCTCCACGACGGCGTTGCGCGCCGCGGTGGCCGTGGCGCCCTCCAGGACGTCGGCCTCGTGTGCGAGCACATCCAGGTAGGCGAGCAGCAGTCGGGTCGCCGGGGCCCGCGAGTCGAGGACCGCGCCCGGCCGCCACCCCGACCCCCGGGGCGCGGCCTGCTCCACCACGGCCAGCGGGACGATCAGGTTGCGCTTGCTCATCTCGCCGGGGACGGCATAGCGCACGGGGCGGCGGCTGTCCCAGACGACGACCGCGCCCTCGGTGAGCTCGAGGTGGTCGTCGCCCTGGACGAACCGCTCGACACCGTGCCGCAGCTGCAGCACGCCGACGTACTCCCCCGTGGCCGCGGCGATCCGACTCCGGCCACGGTCACCGTGACACGGCATGCAGGTGCAGTCGAGGATGGCCACGTCGTCGATCCACTGCCGGCGTATCCGGGCCCGGAACGGGCGTGGGTCGGCCTCGGCGTCGGGGCGACTGGTCACGTCGAGATGAGTGACCGAGGCGACCTCCTCCCAGTGCGCGGCGCGCTCACGCTCGTCGACCCGGTCGAGGTCGACGGTCTCGACGCCGTCGTCGGTCCGGCCCACCCGTCTCACCTTCCGGTCGGCCGCTGCCACGTCGCCCCGCTCGGGACGTGGCGCGCACCGAGGCGGACCGACGATAGAGGCAACCCTCGGTGGAGACCAGAACCAACCGTCACGACGGTTCGGACGACGGGGTCCGACGTCGACGAGGTGTCGGGCACGCCGGCGGGGCGCCGTGCGGACGACGGCACCGGGCCCCGCCGCACCGATGTGACCTGGATGACAACGAGGGCTCCGCACGCTAGGTTAACCAACTCATAAGTTGGCATCGTCCGCGAACGCGGGACGGAGGACGCGGGATGCAGGTCGCCGAGCTGACCCCCTGCTGGGTGACGGATGTCCGGCGCCCTGGAGACCCTGGCGCCATGACCGACCCCGTCGCCGAGCTCGGCTTCTACACCCTCGCGGGACACACCGACACCCCGCGCGACCTGATCGACGAGGTGCGCTGCGCCGAGGAGATCGGCCTCGGCGCCGTCTTCGTCTCCGAGCGGTGGAACACCAAGGAGGCCGGCGCGATCGCCGGCGCCCTCGGAGCGGTCTCCGATCGGATCGCCGTCGCGACGGCGGCGACCAATCACACCACACGCCATCCCCTGATCACCGCGTCGTACGCGACGACGATGCACCACCTCACCGGCGGCCGTTTCACGCTGGGCATCGGCCGCGGCGTCAAGCCGCTCTTCGAGGCGTTCGGGCTCCCGCCGATCACCACCGCCGGGATGGAGGACTTCGCCGGGCTCATGCGCCGACTCTGGCGCGGCGAGACCGTGCGCGACCACGACGGCCCCGCGGGTCGGTACCCGGCGCTGCGGCTGATCGGCTCCGCGCCGCCGGCCGAGATCCCACTCGGCCTCACCGCCTGGGGTCCGGCGACCTGCGCCCTCGGCGGGCGAGCCTTCGACCAGGTGGTGCTGCACACGTTCTTCGCCGACGCGACGGTGGACCGCTGCGTGCGTGCGGTCCGCGAGGGCGCCGAGCGGGCGGGGCGCGATCCGGACTCCGTCGCGGTGTGGTCGGTCCTCGCCACGATCCCGCCGGGCACCGACGGGGACTCCCGGCTGATGAAGGTGGTGGCCCGGCTCGCCAGCTACCTGCAGATCCGCGGGTACGGCGAGGGCCTCGTGGCGGCGAACGCCTGGGACCCCGCGGTCCTCACCCGCTTCCGGGCGGATGAGGTCGTGTCGAGCTTCGGCACCGATCCCATCGACCAGCACGCCACCTCCGACCAGCTCGAGCACATCGCCGCGCTGCTGCCGGCCGCGTGGTCCGCGACGGCCGCGGAGGGCAGCGCGGAGCAATGCGCGGCGACCGCGCGGCGGCAGCTCGACCTCGGGGCCGACGGCGTGATCCTGCACGGCGCCACCCCGCGCGAGCTCGCACCGGTCGTCGCGGCGTACCGCGAGAGCAGGCACTCCCCCATCCGCCACGAGGAGTAGTCGGTTGTACCCCGGAACCTTCGCCGCCACGACTCCCACCCGGCCCGCGATCATCATGGCGAGGTCGGGCGAGACGGTCACCTACCAGGCCCTCGACGACCGCTCGCTGCGGCTCGCCCGGCTCCTCCACGACCGCGGACTGCGTCGCGGCGACCGCGTCGCGATCCTCGCCGAGAGCCACCCCCGCTACTTCGAGGTGTTCTGGGCGGCGGTGCGCAGCGGCCTGTATCTCGTGGCGGTGAACCGACATCTGGCCTTCGACGAAGCCCGCTACATCGTGCGCAACAGCGGAGCCTCGGCGTTCGTCTCGACGATCGAGCTCGCCGGGACCGCGGGACGGATGCTCCCGGAGCTGGACGGTTGTCCCGTCCGGCTGGTGATGGACGGAGCGACCGCCGGGTTCGAGCCGTACGAGGACGCGATCGCGCGCTTCCCCGCGCAACCGCTGGCGGAGCAGTGGCGCGGGGACTATCTCCTCTACTCGTCCGGCACGACGGGGCGGCCCAAGGGCGTGATGAGGGGTCTGCCGGACGCCCGCGTCGACGAGGTGCCCGGCATCGTCTCGCCGATGGAACGGCACGTGCTCGGGATGGGCGAGAGCACGGTCTACCTCAGCCCCGCCCCGCTCTACCACGCGGCGCCGCTCGGGTGGTGCAGCGGTGTCCACGAGCTCGGCGGGACGGTGGTCGTGATGGAGAGCTTCGACGCCGAGCTCTTCCTGGCCGCCGTCGAGCGGTACGCCGTCACCCACACGCAGGTCGTGCCGACGATGTTCGTGCGAATGCTGCGGCTCCCCGAGACCGTCCGTCATCGGCATGACCTCTCGAGCCTGGAGCAGGTCGTCCACGCCGCCGCGCCGTGCCCGCCCGAGGTGAAGCGGCAGATGATCGCCTGGCTCGGCCCGATCGTCTCCGAGTACTACTCGTCGACCGAGGGCAACGGCTTCACCTTCATCACCTCGGCGGAATGGCTGGCGCACCCGGGCTCGGTCGGCAAGCCGCTGCTCGGCGAGCCGCACATCTGTGACGCGCTCGGTGACGAGCTGCCCCCCGGCGAGATCGGCACCCTGTACTTCAGACGCCCCGATCTCACCTTCGAGTACTTCGGCGACCCCGGTAAGACGGCGTCCAGCCGCCACCCGGACCATCCCGACTGGACCACCCTCGGCGACGTCGGCTACCTCGACGAGGAAGGCTATCTCTACCTCGTCGACCGCGGTTCCTTCACGATCATCTCCGGCGGGGTGAACATCTACCCGGCCGAGATCGAGTCGTGCCTGATCACTCACGACGCGGTCGCCGACGTCGCGGTGTTCGGCCTGCCCGACCCGGAGATGGGCGAGTACGTGCACGCGGTCGTCGCGCTCGAGGCCGGGCACGAGCCCTCGGACGATCTCGCCGCCGGGCTACGCGCCTTCGCCCGCGAACACCTCGCCGGCTACAAGGTGCCCAGGACCGTCGACTTCCGCAGCGAGATGCCCCGCCTCCCCACCGGGAAGCTCGCCAAGGGACGGCTGCGCGACGAGTACGCCACCCCGCCACCGGCCACCGGTGCGCCGGCGACCCCGGAGGCCCTGGAGCCGCGGTGACGAGCGACCCCGTCCGGCCCGCGCTCGTTCCCCCGGTCACGGGCGAGAGCGTGCACGAACCCGACGGCGTGCCGTGGAGCGAGAGGTGTGCTGGAACGCTCACCGGCCCCGGAACACCGGCGAACGCTTCTCGGCGAACGCCGTGAACGCCTCGGCGACGTCCTCGGTGGCCGTGGTCACCGAGGAGGCCGCCGCCTCCGCCTCGAGGGCGTCGTCGAAGGCCGTCGTGAACGCGGAGTCCAGCAGCCGCTTGGTGAGCGCCAGGGCGATCGGCGGGCCGTCGGCCAGGCGCCGCGCGAGACCGGTCGCGGTGGCCAGGAGGTCGTCCGGCGCGGTCACCTCGGCGACGAGGCCGAGCGCGCGCGCCTGCTCGGCCGACACGGTCTCGCCCAGCATGGCCAGGCGCTTGGCGGTGTGCAGGCCGACGACGCGCGGCAGCAGCCACGTGCTACCGAAGTCGGGGGACAGTCCGCGCCGGACGAAGACCTGGCAGAAGCGGGCCGCGGTCGAGGCCACCACCAGGTCGCAGCCGAGAGCCAGGCTCATGCCGGCCCCGACCGCCGGACCGTCGACCGCCGCGACGCAGGGCTGCGGGAGCCGGTGCAGGGCACGGGCAGCGTCGTGGATCCGGTCCATCATCGCCAGGGCGGATCCCTCGGGAACGCCGCCCGAGAGGTCGGCGCCCGCGCAGAAGGCGCCACCGGATCCGGTGATCACGACCGCGCGGTCGCCGGCGGTCCCCGCGATCTCCAGAAGCGCGTGCTGCAGGTCGAGGAATCCTCGGGGCGTGAGCGCGTTGCGCACGGCGGGCCGGTCGAGCGTGACCTGCACGAGACCGGCGTCGCGCTCCACGACGACGGTCACGCGCCCTCCTCGCCCGCTGTCACGAGCTCGCCCGCGGCGAGGGCGGGCGCACCGTCGCGCTCGTCGACACCGGTGTCGAACAGCCATCGCCCGTCCTCCCACCACACCGAGGTTCGCAGCGTCTCTCCGGGCAGCACGACACCGCTGAACCGGGCCTCCACGCTGCGCACCCGGTCCACGTCGCCGTCGAGGACCTCGTCGACGATCGCCCGGGTCACCACCCCGTAGGTGCACAGACCCTGCAGGATCGGCCGCGGGAAGCCGGCCGCCGCGGCGACCTCGGGGTCGCTGTGCAGTGGGTTGCGGTCTCCCAGCAGGCGGTAGAGCAGGGCCTGCTGGGGCAGCGTCGGCGTGACGATCGTGTGGTCGGGGGCCCGGTCCGGGGGACCCGGCGGCCCCGCAGGACCTCGGCGGCCACCGAACCCACCCTCGCCGCGGGCGAACATGCGCATGCTCGAGGTCCACAACGGCGTGCCGTCGGCCCCGGTCGCGTCGGTGTCGACCACGAGCACCGCAGCCGAGCCCTTGTCCTGCAGGCCGGCGACGCGGGTCCGGGTGGTGGCCTTCCCGTCTCGCGGGATCGGGGCGTGCACCTCGACGCGCTGGCTGCCGTGCAGGATGGCGTCGAGATCGATGTCAACGCCGGGATAGACGACCCGAGGAGGCCCGGAGGTACGCAGCATCGGCGCGACCACCGCGAAGGTCGGCAGGACCTCCGTGCCGCTCTCGGTCGCGTAGCGCAGCTCTCGCGGGTCCAACGGATCCCGGCCGGCACCCAGCGCAAGGTGGTAGTGCAGGACGTCGGCGGCGTCCCAGGCGATCTCGTCGACCGTGGGCGGTGCGGCCAGCGCGGCCTGCGGATCGATCGGCATCCGACACTCCTTCGTCGTGCTCGAGCCGCTCCGGAAGGGCGGCACCCGACTCCTCGACACGTTACCAACCAACCGGTTAGGATAAAGGTCTCGTCCACGGAGGTTCGGCATGAGCGGCCTGGTGGTCCGCGAGGACCCGACCGACGGCGTCACGCTGCTGACCCTGAACCGGCCTGCCGAGCGCAACGCGCTCTCCGCCTCGCTGCTGGCCGAGCTCGACGAGCACCTCGCCGTGGCGGCGACCGCTCCGGCCACGCGGGCGGTCGTGATCACCGGTGCCGACCCGGCGTTCTGCGCCGGTGTCGACCTCGACGAGATCGCCCGGAGTGCGCGGTTCCCCGACGACGCGATCCAGCGGTTCCACCGTTCCCCCCGGCCGCTGGTCGCCGCGGTGAACGGGCCCGCCGTCACCGGCGGCCTCGAGCTCGCGCTGGCGTGCGACGTCCGCATCGGCAGCGAGCGCGCCCGCTTCGCCGATTCGCACGCCCGCTTCGGGTTCACCCCCGTCTGGGGCATGTCCGCCCGGCTCCCGGAGGTCGTCGGTCCGGGCTGGGCGCGCCAGATCTCGCTCACCGGGATGTTCGTGGACGCCGCGACCGCACTGCGGATCGGACTCGTCAACGAGATCGTCGAGCACGGCCGTCTCCTCGACCGTGCCGTCGAGCTGGCGCGGGCGATCGCGGCTCAGGACCCGGACGCGGTCCGCGCGATCCGAGAGCTCTACGACGTGGCACGTGACGACGGCAGCAGGGCCGCGCTCGCGGCCGAACAGCGCATGTCCTCCGCGCGGCCGGTTCGCTGACCCGATTCGCTGACCCGAGGAGCCGGCGGAGCCGAACAGGTACCCGGCGATGCGACGGACCTCCTCGTCGATGAAGCGGTCGAGCTCGGCGAGCAGTGCCGTCGTGTCGCGCACCTCCGGGGTCACGGCCGGTCGGACACCGTTCCTTCCATCGGTCTTGTCTCACCCGGCGCGCAGCTCGTTCCGCGCCGCGTCCAGTAGCAACCGACTCTGCTCCCCGGCACTCGCCAGCTGATCGCCGGAGCCGTCGTCCCCCATGTGCCCGTCGCGGTACCGGGCCCGGATGCCGGCGAGGGTGCACGCGATGCGCCATCGCGAGAAGGCCAGGTGGAACGGCAGGTCGGAGAGGTCGCGCCCGGAGCGCCGGCGGTAGAGCTCGATCAGCTCGCTCCGCGACGGGAACCCCGCCAGTGCGGTGGGGCTGGGGAGGGCCGCGGCCGCCTCGTCGCCCGGCTCCCGCCAGGAGCACGCCATGAACGAGAGGTCGACCAGCGGGTCGCCGGTCGTCGCCAGCTCCCAGTCGAACACCGCCCGTACGGTGCCGTCCGACCCGAAGGCCACGTTGCCGGGCCGATAATCGCCGTGCACGATGCCGATCCGTTGCGCCGGGATGCGGTCGGCGAGGAGATCTCCGATCTCGTCGATCTCGGCCAGTTCCGACGGTGCCCAGCGCTGCACCTGGCGCCGCCAGCGGCGCAGCTGGCGCTCCACGTATCCCTCGGGGCGCACCAGCTCGCCGAGGCCGACCGACTGCGGCTCCACCTCCTGGAGCCGGACGAGTGTCTCGATCAGCTCCTCGGCCGCGCGACGGCGCGCCGCGACCGCGAGGGGCTCGGCGTCGGCCTCGTCGGCCAGCACGATCCCCTCGACGAACCCGCAGACGTAGAACTCCGCCCCGGTCACGTCGGTGTCCGTGCAGTAGGCGATCGGAGGCGCGACCGGCACGCCGGTCCCGGCCAGCGCCGAGATGAACGCCCACTCGCGGTGCATGTCGTGTGCGGTGCCCAGGACTCCGCCTGTCGGCGGGCGGCGCAGGGCGTAACGCACCCCGGCGGCGTCCGTGACCGCATAGGTGAGGTTCGACCGCCCCCCGGCGACCCATGTGAACTCGAGCGGGGGGGCCAGGGCCTCCACGTGCTCGGCGAGCCACCTCTCGACGCCTTCGGGGGCGATACCCGCCAGCCGTGTCGCGGAGGCCGTCACTGCCATCCTCTCCCTCGACGACGCGCACCGGCACCCGGTCGGCCGCACTCGTCCACGAACCAAACCAACTAAACGATTGGCAATGTCGGCCGACGACGTCGCGCGAGCGACCCGCCGGCACACCTCAGTCCGACGTCGTGGAGCTCAGACCGGCACTCTGGTCGCTCGTCACCATCTGACGCACCCACTCGGGCTGCGTCCGTCGCCAGACCTCCGCCATCTCGTCCCCGATCTTCACGAAGGATTCCCACTTGGCGAGGTCCTGGTCGAGAGTGTTCATGTCGAAGGAGCTCACCATCCGGAACTCGAGGACCTCGACACCTCCCGGCCCCGCGCGATAGGTGTACGGCCGGTCGCTGGGCACGAAGAGACCGTCGCCGGCGGTGATGGTCTTGCTGCCCATACGCAGCTCACCCTTGAGAACGTAGTAGAGGCAGTCCCCGGCGTGCTTGTGCCGAGGCAGGGGGAAGTTCTCCCCGAACCAGGCGTGCACGAGACTGAACCCGTTCGACGCCTCGTCCCGGAACAGCACCCGAGCACAGTTGCCGAGATACAACGAACTGCGACCGATGAGGTCGATGACTTCGGCGCTCAACGGCGTGGGCGTCATCGCGCCGCTCGTCAACAATTCCGCGGCCCCGTCCGCGCCGAACCACTCGATCATGCGTCTCCCCGCCGTCGGGAGCTCGTCCTCGAGTTCCACCCTCTCCTGAACACCAGCCACGAGCACTCCCCTCACATCCGACGGGTTCCTCTGGTCCCGCGCAGTCTTTGAAACGTAGCCCAACGACTGGTTAGTTGGCTATGCTCCGCCGTCGGAATCTCGATGCCACGCTCCAGCACGAGGAGGTCGACACCGGCGAGGTCGTCGAGGCGGGGCGGGATCTCGTCGAACGGCAGGGCGTCGACGCGATCGTCGTGTCGTTCCTCTGGTCGTCACCTACCCGGACGTCCTGCTGGCCCGCGGTCGGCACCAGGAGTCGCCGGCGCTGGGGCGGCCCTCACCCGGCGCTCGCGGGGGTACCGGTGGACCGTCCGGTCATCTGACCGTCAGAGCAGCTCGAGCACGGTCGCGTTCGCCTGGCCACCGCCCTCGCACATGGTCTGCAGGCCGTAGGCGATGCCGCCGTCGCGCATGTGGTGCACCAGCGTGGTCATCAGGCGGGCCCCGGAGCCGCCGAGCGGATGCCCGAGCGCGATGGCCCCGCCGAGCGGGTTGAGCGCCTTCGGGTCCGCTCCCAGCTCGGCGAGCCAGGCCAGCGGCACCGGCGCGAACGCCTCGTTGACCTCGAAGGCTCCGATCCGATCGATCGACAGGCCGCTGCGGGCCAGGGCCTTGCGGGTCGCCGGGATCGGGGCGGTCAGCATGATCACCGGGTCCGCCCCGGCGAGCACGGCGGTGTGGATCCGGGCCAGCGGGGTCAGGCCGAGCTCGGAGGCCCGGTCCGAGGTCGTCATGAGCAGCGCCGCCGACCCGTCGGAGATCTGCGACGAGTTCCCCGCGGTGATGGTGCCGCCGTCCGGGCGGAACGCCGGCTGGAGCCGCCCGAGGGTCTCGACGGTGCCGCCCCGGCGGATGCCCTCGTCCGCGCCGACGACCGTGCCGTCGTCGCACACCACCGGCGCGATCTGTGCGGCGAACCGGCCCTCGTCCTGGGCGGCCGCGGCCTTCTCGTGGCTGGCCAGCGAGTACTCGTCCAGTTGCTGTCGCGACAGTCCCCAGCGCTCGGCGATCATCTCGGCGCCGACCCCCTGGTGCGGCGCCGTCGGGTACCGGTCGGTGAAGCGCGGGCCGAACGGGTCCTGCCCTTGCAGCGCCGCACCGATCGGTACCCGGCTCATCGACTCGACCCCACCGGCGACCACGACGTCGTAGTGGCCCGCGACCAGCCCGGCCGCGGCGAAGTGCACCGCCTGCTGGCTCGAGCCGCACTGCCGGTCGACGGTCACCCCGGTGACCGACTCCGGCCAGCCCGCGGCCAGGGCGGCCGTTCGCGCGATGTCCAGGGTCTGCTCCCCCACCTGCCCGACGCAGCCCCAGACGACGTCCTCGACGAGGCCCGGCTCCACGCCGGCGCGTGCCACCAGCTCTCCCAGCACGTGCGCCGAGAGGTCCACCGGATGGACGCCGGAGAGCCCGCCGTTGCGCTTGCCCACCGGAGTCCGTACGGCTTCCACGATCACCGCGTCACGCATCTCGCCATCTCCTCCGCGGAAAGCCCGTCGACCTTTTCCCAACTGTATGGTTGGCTAAGGTAGGTGTCGCGGGACCCGGTCGTCAACACACCACGGCCGTGACCCGCCCCGCAGCCGGTCACGAGCCCACGGGCGAGGTCCGCGGCGCCGGCCCGGTCATCGACGAGAGGAACCGAACGTGGCGGGACCGTTGGCGGGACTGAAGGTCGTCGAGCTCGCCGGGATCGGGCCCGTCCCGCACGCGGCGATGGTCCTGGGCGACCTCGGCGCGGACGTCGTCCGGGTGGACCGGCCCGGCGCCGACCCGTCGACCGGCCTGCCACCGCATCGGGACCCGGTGCTGCGCGGGCGGCGCCGGATCGAGAGCGACCTCAAGGATGCCGCCGATCTCGAGGCGGTGCTGCGGTTGGTCGAGCAGGCCGACGTCCTCGTCGAGGGCTTCCGTCCCGGGGTGGCCGAACGGCTCGGCATCGGACCGGCGGAGTGTCACGCGCGTAACCCCCGCCTCGTCTACGCCCGCATGACGGGATGGGGCCAGGAGGGTCCGCTGGCGCCGAGCGTCGGTCACGACATCAACTACATCTCCCTCACCGGGGTCCTGCACGCGATCGGACGCGCCGACGAACGGCCGGTGCCGCCGCTCAACCTCGTCGGCGACTT
The DNA here is from genome assembly GCF_057180585.1 of Actinomycetospora sp. 2LY8.5. Lineage (NCBI taxonomy): Bacteria > Bacillati > Actinomycetota > Actinomycetes > Pseudonocardiales > Pseudonocardiaceae > Actinomycetospora > Actinomycetospora sp. 2LY8.5. The sequence continues at coordinate 7,504 of NZ_JBXUHE010000028.1, read as the reverse complement.
CGGGGGCGGGTCGATGCTCCTGGTCATCGGCGTGCTGGCCGCGGCGTGGGAGGCGCGACGGTCCGGCGAGGGTCAGGTCGTCGACGCGGCCATGGTCGACGGGGCGGCGCTGCTCGCGCAGATGGTGTGGAGTCTGCTCCCCACCGGCGGCTGGGTCGACGAGCGCGAGGCGAACCTGCTCGACGGCCACGCCCCGTTCTACGACACCTACCGCTGCGCCGACGGCCGGCACGTCGCGGTCGGCGCGATCGAGCCCCGGTTCTACACGGCGCTGCTGCGCGGGCTCGGGCTCGCGGACGCCGACCTCCCGGCCCAGCACGACCGCGATCGGTGGCCGGAGCTCACGACCCGGTTCGCGGAGGTGTTCACCACCCGGACACGCGACCAGTGGGCGGCGGCGTTCGCGAACACCGAGGCCTGCGTGACGCCCGTCCTCGCGTTCGGCGAGGTGCCCGACCATCCGCACGTCGCCGCCCGTGGCACCGTCGTCGATCGGGACGGGGTGCTGCAGGCGGCCCCGGCTCCCCGGTTCTCCCGCACGCCCACCCGGCTGCCGGGACCGACGTCGGGACCCGTCGGCGCCGCCGAGGTCCGGCACGGTTGGTCCCACGGGGTGCCGTGAGGACGTCCGTCACGGGCTCGCCGCGGGCGCGGCACGTCCGTGGGCGCCGGCCGCGCGGTTCGATGAGAGGCGCCGGCCGGGGAACGGACCTTCTGGCTGGTCGGCCACGGTCGCGATCATCCGAGCATCAGCTCCGAGACGTCGAGCTGCCCCCGTCGGCGGAGCGAACGCCGAGCGCTCCGGTCCAGAGGTGGGTCAGCGCGCCGCGGAGGCGCTCCGGGTCGTCGAAGGGCGGGACACCGCAGGCCGCGAGGTAGTAGAGCCGTTCGCTCGCCCAGGTCAGGCCGGCGGCCACGGCGACGGGGTCGACGTCATCCTCGAGGCCGCTGCGGGGACGGTCGGACTCGATCCGGGCGGCGGTGCGCGCGGTGAACCGGTCCATGTGCTCGCGCCAGAGCGAGGCCAGGTCCGGGTCGGTCGGCCATGTCTCGACGACCGCGCGTAGGACGGGGGCCTCGGCGCGCCACAGGGCCACGCCGCCATCGATGGCGGCACGGATCGCTTCGGGCCGCCCGCCGTCGTCCCCGGTCGCCCAGCGACGCCCGTGCTCCTGGGCGCGCTCGAGCGCGAGGCGGGCGAGTTCGCGGAGAACCTCGTGCTTGTTCTGGAAGTAGAGGTAGAAGCTGCCGCGAGCCACCCGGGCCTCGGCGAGCACCTCGGCGATCTGCAGCTCGGCGAACGTCCGTGACTCCAGCAGTCGCTCGGTCGCCTCGAGTATCCGGCGGCGCAGGTCCGCCTCGTCCCGGCGTTGTCGTGGCACGGGGTGGCACGGTACGCGATCCCGCGTCTAGACTCTAAATCTAGACGAAGCGTTCAGGGGAGTGACTGATGAGGTACCGGACGTTCGGGCGGAGTGGTCTGCGGGTCTCCGAGTTCGTGCTCGGGGCGATGACCTTCGGAGAGGACTGGGGGTGGGGCACGTCGCAGGACGAGTGCCGCCAGATCGTGGACGCCTATCGCGACGCGGGCGGCAACATGATCGACACCGCGAACGGCTACACCAACGGTGCCAGCGAGCGCATCGTCGGCGAACTGGTCAGCGGCGACCGTGACAGCTGGTTGCTGTCGACGAAGTACACGCTCACCGTCGACGGCACCGACCCCAACGCGGCGGGGAACCATCGCAAGAGCATGCGCCGGTCGTTGGAGCAGAGCCTGCGCCGGTTGAACACCGATCATGTGGACGTGTTCTGGGTGCACATCTGGGACGAGCGCACGCCGGTCGAGGAGACGATGCGAGCCCTCGACGACGCGGTACGCGCAGGTCAGGTGCTCTACATCGGAATCTCCGACACGCCGGCGTGGGTGGTGTCGCGCGCCCAGATGCTGGCCGAGCTGCGGGGCTGGACGTCGTTCGTGGGCCTCCAGGTCCCCTACAGCCTCACCAGTCGCGACGTCGAACGCGACCTCCTGCCCATGGCCGACACGCTCGGCCTGTCGGTCACGGCGTGGTCGCCCCTCGCGGCCGGGGTGCTGAGCGGGAAGTTCACCCGCGGCGACCACCAGAGCCCGTCACGCCTGGAGGCAGCCGACGTGCCCGAGCGCGACCTCGAGATCGCCCGCGAGGTCGACACGGTCGCCGACGAGCTCGGGGCGAGTTCGTCCCAGGTGGCGCTGGCTTGGACCACCGCACGCCATCCGGCGTTGCACCCCATCCTGGGCGCGCGCCGCCTCGACCAACTCACCGACAACCTGGGCGCGGCCGGGCTCACGCTCCCCCTGGAGCTGCTCGAGCGCCTCGACCGGGTCGGAACCGTCGAGCTGGGGTTCCCGCACGACTTCATCGTCTCGACGCGCGAGTTCGTCTACGGCCCGGTCGGGGCCTCCCTCGTTGGACCAACGCTCGCACGATGAGGGTGCTGATGACCGGGGCGACCGGCTATCTCGGCGGGGCCATCGCCGACACCGTGGCGGCCGACGGCCATGCCATCATCGCCACCGCCCGCTCCACCGCAGCCGTGCGGGCACTCGCGAACAGGGGGTTCGACCCGGTCGCGGCCGATCTGGCCCACCCCGAGCCCCTCGCCTCGGCGATCACGACCGTCGACGCCGTCGTCCATGCGGCGTTCGGCCGCGTCGGCGTCGACGACCCGGCCCTCGCGGGCGCGCTCGAGCAACGGGCCGTGCGGGCCATGCTGACAGTCCTCGGCCGGCGCCCGTTCATCTACCTCAGCGGCGTCGGCGTCATCGGCCCTACCGGCCCACGCCCCGCGACCGAGACCGATCCGGTGACCGCACCCCCGTGGATGGCCTGGCGGCGCGAGCTGGAGCTGGCGACCACGGCAGCCCCGACCGGGATGGTCGTCCGTCCCGGACTCGTGCACGGACGCGGCGGCGGATTCGTCCTCACCGGTCTAATCGCAGCCGCTCGGGGGGCTGGGGCCGCGCGTTACATCGCTCCAGGCGAGAATCCCCGCGCACCCTCCATCACCGAGGACCTCACGAACGCCTCATACCGCTCACCGGAGTCTCGACGTGGTCCTGCGTGGGGTGACGAGTCCTCGATCCACTCCGAGCCCGGGAACCGCCACGGCCGAGCGACGTCACCGAGACGCGAACGGGCTCGTGAGGGACTCGCTCTCCATGGCCTCGAGCAGGGCGGCCTCGGCCCGCGATCGCCCCCAGGGAAGGCGGCGGAGGACCTGGCTGTGGCGCGAGAACCACGACAGGTCGGTCTCGTCGCACAGCCCGGTGGCCCCGTAGGCCTGATGACAGACCCGGAACACCACGTCGGCCGCCTCCAGCGCGGTCAACCGCAGCGCCACGGCGTCCGTCCACACCTCGGGTCGACCCTCCCCCAACGACCACGTGGTGTAGTGCGCCATCTCGATCAGCCCGGCCAGGGCGACCTCGGCGTCGGTCAGCGCGAAACGAACCCCTTGGAAGCTCGACAGCGGCGACCCGAACTGGTGGCGCTCCGTCACGTAACGATAGGTCGAACGGGCCGCCGCCGACACCGTCCCGATCAGGGTCCAGCACTGCAGGAGGAGCAGCAGCGCTACCCGTCGTCGCTGGTCGTCGGGCTGCCACTGTCCCACCGTGACGTCGGCGACGAACGGGCCGGTCCGGGTGCCGATCGCGAGGCCCTCGTCGGTGACGGCGGCACGCGAGCTCCCGTCGACGGCGAGCCAGGACATCCCGAGACCCGCGTGCGAGATGCGTGGCACGACCGGGTCGACGTAGGCGATCGCGTCCGCGTGCTCGGTACCGGCGGCGGCGAGACGCTCGGCCACCGGATACGGCAGGGCGACGGCGCCGGCTTCCCGGCACGTGATCGCGGCGACGGCGAGCTGCGTGGGGTCACCCAGCGGATCGATGTCCCAGACACCGAGCTGCTCCAGCAGGGCGCCGATCTCACGTCGACCTGCGGGGTCGGCCTCGGCGGAGCGGGCGAGTTCGAGGCCACCGGCGCGAGACAGCGCGGCACTCACCGCCGCGCCGAAGTCGGCGACCTCGGTCGGGACCTGCTCGACCACCGGGTGAGCCACCGAGTCAGCCACCGGGCCAGCCACCGAGTCAGCCACCGAGACCTCCGAAGATCGATCGGGCGAGCAGGATGCGTTGGACCTCGACGGTGCCGGACGCGACGGTCGCGGCCTGGGAGTAGCGCCAGAAGTCCTCGACGGCACGGACGAACAGGTTCTCGCGCCGATCCGTGCCGAGCGCCTCCGCGCCCACGATGTCCATCAGCACCTCGGCCACTTCCTGATCCAGCTGCGTCACCGCGATCCTGTACGCCGCGGCCTCCGACGGGTGGACGGGTCCCGAGGTCTGCTTGTCGATCACGCGATAGGCCATCAGGCGAGCGCGACGGCAGTGCACCAGCGCAGCCCCCCAGCGGTGGCGCAGCGCCTCCGGCAGACCCGTCCATCGCTGGTCGCCGAGCGCGACCGGAGCGTCCCGGAGCAGCCGCTCGCTGCGGGCGTAGCGGGCGATCCCCACGCGTTCGTGGGCCAGCGCTGCGCCGACGAGAGCCCATCCCTCGTCGACGCTGCCCAGGACGTCCTCGGCCGTGACCTCGAGGCCGTCCAGGAAGACCTCGTTGAGGTGGTGCGGGCCGAGCATGGAGGCGATCGGGCGGACCTCGATGCCCGCGCGGTCCATCGGGACCAGGAAGACCGTGAGGCCGCTCTGCTTACGTCCACCCGTCGTGGTCCGGGCCAGCAGGAACATCCAGTCCGCCATGTCGGCGTAGGAGGTCCACACCTTCTGCCCGTGCACCGTCCAGCCGGTGTCGTGCGGGACGGCTCGGGTCCGCAGCGACGCCAGGTCGGAGCCGGCCTCGGGCTCCGAGAACCCTTGACACCAGACGACGTTGCCGGTCGCGATCGCCGGCAGGTGACGCTCGCGCTGCGCCGGCGTCCCGAACTCCATGATGGCCGGCCCGACCCAGTTGACGCCCATGTACTGCGCCCCGCGGGGCTCGAAGCTGGCCCACATCTCCTCGCGGAGGGCGGCCAGCTCCCAGGCCGACCCGCCCAGCCCACCGTGCTCCTCGGGCCATGCGAGGGCGAGCAGCCCCTTCTCACCGAGCGTCCTCGAGAACGCCTGGGTCGTCTCGAAGTCCCGTGGGTCGTCGGTGAAGCCGCCGTGGAAGTCGGCCGGCACGTGCACACTCACCAGCGTCCGGAGTTCCTCGCGCAGGCCCGCGGTTCGTTCGAGCTCCGCGTACGGGATCATCACTGGCTCCTTCGGCCGGTGCAGAGGAACGATCGACAGGCATCGGGTCAGCCGGCGCGATCGTCGCCGAGTCGCTCGGCGATGCGCGCCCTGTGCTCCCGCCGGTCGCCGAACACGGCCGCGTTGAGCAGAGCGCGCTTGAGGTGGATGTGCATGTCGTGCTCCCACGTGTACCCGATGCCACCGTGGAGCTGGACGCCCCGCCCGGCGACCCAGGCCCCGGCCGCGCAGCCGAAGTCCTTCGCCATGGACACGAGAACGGTGGCGTCGCCGCGTCGTCGGTCCAGGGCCGCGGCCGCCTCGTCGACGAGTACGCGGGTCTGCTCGGTCGCGACGAGCATGTCCGCCGCCTGGTGCTTGACGGCCTGGAAGGACCCGATGGGGCGGCCGAACTGCACACGCTGCCCGACGTAGTCGGTGGTGATCTCCAGGACGCGCGTCGCGATCCCCAGGGAGTCGGCCGCCACGGCGAGCGCCGCACGGTCCGACACGCGCGCCGCGACCTGCTCGGCGGCCTGCCCCACCCCCAGGACGGCCTCCGGTGGCAGGGCGACCCGGTCGAGACGGACCCGGGCCAGATCCCGGGTCCGGTCGACGGCGGGACGGTGCTCGACGGACACACCGGTGCTCGCCGTCGCGACGACGCCGAGCACCGGGCCGTGCTGCACGTTCCGGGCGCCCACGACCAGCACGTCGGCCGACGAACCGTCGAGGACGTGCGCGACGTCGCCGGACAACGTCCACCCGGGCCCGTCCGGGGTCGCGGTCACCGCCACCGAGGCGCCTCCGGACCCGAGTGCCACCGCCCCGCCGAGCTGTCCCGCCGCCAGAGGGGCAAGCCACCGATTCCGGACGGTCTCGTTCTCGGTGTGCAGGAGGGCAGCGGCACACGCGGCGCTGCCGAGAACTCGGCATGACGCCGAGGCCCGGCCGCAGCCTTCCTGAAGCTGGAGCGCCTGCGCGAGTGAGCCGCCTCCCCCGCCGAATTCCTCGGGCACGTCGATCCCGAACAGACCGAGCGCGGCCAACTCGTCGTCGAGCGCCGGGTCGCGGCCACGTCCCGCCTCCAGGCCGGCGTGCACCGCCGCCGAGGAGGAGCGTTTCGCGAGCACGCTCTCGACGACGTCCCGGACATCCCGGAGGTCCGGAGCGATGGGCAGGATCGTCACGCCGGCCTCGGCTCTCGAGGCAGGCCCAGCCCGCGCTCGCCGATGATCGTTCGTTGGATCTCGCTGGTGCCCCCGGGGATCGTCCACTCCCAGGACGAGATGTAGTCGAGCAGCCACGCCCCGGATTCCCAGCCGCCGCTCGCGGCGCGCGTGGTCTGGATCTGACCCTCCAGGCCGGACACCGACACGCCGAAACCGGTGAGGTCCTGGAGCAGCTCGCTGTAGACGAGTTTCGTCATCGAGGACAGGACCCCGGCGTCAGCGGCGGGGAGCCCGTCGTCGAGGCCGCGGGCCACCAGCAGTCGCAGCGCCCGTAACCGGGTGGCGAACTCGGCGAGGCGGTCGGCGATCTCCGCGTCCGCGGCCCGGGGCAGGGACGGGTCGCGATCCGGAGCGTCCAGTTCGGAGCGCAGCCAGCCGAACCCCGTGCTCAGGCGCTCGGTCAGCTCGACCATCGTCGCACCGCGCTCCGAGTTCAGCGTGGACTGCGCCACCCGCCAGCCGTCGTTCTCCGGACCGACCAGGTGGGAGACCGGGATCTCGACATCGGTCAGGAAGATCTCGCAGAAGTGCTCCTCGCCCGTCGACTGACGGATCGGTCGGACCTCGACCCCCGGGGTGCTCATGTCCATGAGGAGGTAGGACAGGCCGCGCCCACGACTGGCCTGCGGGTCGGTGCGCACCAGCAGCAGGCACCACTGCGCGTACATGGCGAGGCTCGCCCAGGTCTTCTGGCCGTTCACGACGTAGACGTCGCCGCGCCGTCTCGCCCGGGTGCGCAGGGCCGCGAGGTCGGACCCGGCGCCCGGCTCCGAGAAGCCCTGGCACCACACCTCGCCCGCGCGGATGGCGGGCAGGTGGCGGTTGCGCTGCTCCTCGGTACCGGCGACGAGCACCGTCGAGGCGGCTGCCTAATGCTTCTGTCAAGCGGCTTGGACCGGCCGATGGTCGAGACGGTAAGGCTGGCGGGTGCGCAACATGGCGTGCAGGACGTTGACCCGCCGGCGAGCGAGCGCAATCACGGCTTGTTGAT
>NZ_JBXUHE010000027.1:0-99412 GCF_057180585.1 Actinomycetospora sp. 2LY8.5 | reverse complement strand
TGATATGCCTGGCCCGCCGCCGCACCGACGTCATCTACGCCATGCTCCGCGACCACCAGCCCTACCGCGCCCCAGCGCGAGCACCCGAGCCCCTCGCGGCTTGACAACCCCATAGAGACACCCCCCGCGAACGCCACGCGGCACAGCGCCTCGTAGGCCGTCGCGAATCCGCAGGCCACGCACGCCCCGTCGAGGAACGTGCGGCTGTCGGGCAGCAGGACGAGGTCGCGCTCCTCGGCCACCCCAGGTCGGCGTGCCCACGATGACGTCCTGGTAGGCCTCGGGGCCCTCGCCGAAGTGCTCGCGGTAGATCGCCCGCAGGTCGCTGCCGCAGATCGTCGACGCACGCATCTCCACACGACCTGGGGTCACTCACCCCATCCCGGTCGCCGCCCGTTCCGCCGCCCACCGGCGCAGCTCGGCGGCCTTGATCTTCGTGCCGTTCGTGCCCGACGTCGTCGGCATCGCGTCCACGACGTGCACCGCCGCCGGCACCTTGAAGCCCGCGAGCGTCTCACGGCACCACGCCACCAGATCCTCTCCCGACGGCGCCCGTCCCGCCGCGCCGACCACGAAACCGACCGCGGTCGTGGCCCCGTCCGCGCCGGTCACACCGACGACCTTCGCCGTGTCGACGTCGGGGTGCGCGGCCAGCCGCAGCTCGATCTCGGCCGGGTCGACGAGGAAGCCGCGCAGGCGCAGGGCGTCGCCGCGCCGGCAGACGTAGACGAACACGCCCTCGTCGACGAGCACACCGAGATCGCCGGAGCGGAACCAACCGTCGGCGGTCCAGACGTCCGGGGCTCGATCGTCAGGGGCGCCCAGGTAGGCGTCGACGACGTTGGGCCCGCGGAAGTGCAGCTCGCCCTCGCGTCCGGGCTCGAGAACGGCCTCGGTGTCGGGGTCAACGACGCGCACGGCGATGTCGGGGTGCACGACGCGCCCGCCGCTGGCCCAGCGTGCGGGCGCCGGCTCGTCGGCGGGCCAGGCGGCGGTGAGCGCGAAGACCTCCGACGAGCCGTACACCCCGCTCACCTGCGTCCCGGCCTCGTCCCGCAGCCACGCCGCCAGCTCGTGGCTGCGGCCCTGGAAGTCGGCGACGCCCCACCAGCGCCAGCTCGAGAGATCCCGCGGGCGCACCGACCAGGCGTCGTGCAGGCGCAGCACCAGGTCGTCGCCGGAGCCGAGGTGGGTGACGCGGTGCGCCGCGATGTGGTCGAGCACGCGGTCGGCGTCGAAGGTCGGCTCGAACAGCACCGCCGCGCCGGCGGCGAGCCCGGCCATCACCGCGTTGTAGCCGAACACGCCGGACATCGGCAGCGCGCCCAGCACCACGTCGCCCTCGCCGATCCCGAGGACCGCGGCGTCGGCCACCGCATGGGCCAGCACAGCGGAGCCGCTGTGCGCGGCGAGCTTCGGCAGCCCGGTCGAGCCGGAGGTCGTGAACGCGACGGCCAGGGCGCCCGGGTCGGACGGCCCCGGCTCGGGGCCGTCGTCGCGCGTCGGGGTCCAGGCACCGACCCCGACGTCGGACGCGGCGGGGTCGGGCGTCGCCTCGCCGGGGCCCGTGACGACGGCGACCTCGGGGGTGACGCCGGAGTGCGCCGCCGCCGCGCGCAGGCGCTCGAGCAGGTCGAGCCCGTGGAAGCCCGGGGCCAGCGCGACCAGCCGCGGGCGCGCGCGGCCGAGCACGTGCCCGGACTCCTCGATCCCGTAGCGGGTGTTGACGCCGACGACATGCGCGCCGCGGGCGGCGACCGCGAACTGCCAGACCAGCGCGTCGCTCCAGTTCGGCATCCACACCGCGACGGCGTCGCCGGCGGAGATCCCGTGCCCGCGCAGCTCCTCGGCCAGCGCGCGGACCCGGCGCCACAACTCGCCGCGGGTGACGGGGAGGGTGGCGCCGTCGGGGGTCGTGTCGAGCACGACCGTGGCGCCGGGGTCGCGGCGGGCCAGGCGGCCGAGCAGGTCGGGGAGGTCGACCGGCATCGCCCCCGGCGGCGGGAAGGCGCTGACGGCGTGCGGGATGGTCACGAGGCCTCCCGCACCGTCGTCAGCTCGGTGAGCCAGCCGCCGCGGACGGCGTCGACGTCCGCGATCTCCTCCATCGGGTCGTGCCCGATGCCCTCGAGGACCGTGCAGCGGGTCCCCGGGATGCGCGCCGCCGCTGCCCGCACCCGGTCGACGTCGAGCCACAGGTCGTCGTCGCCGACCACCAGGTGGGCGGGGCAGGTGACCCGGGGCAGGGCGTCGCGCCGGTCGTGGGTCACCCAGCCCAGCAGGTCGGAGGTGGACACGGCCGGATCCTCCCCTCGGTGCATGGTCGCGATGAGCTCGGCGCGCTCGCACGGGACGGCGCGGCCGACGACCACCAGTGTGCCGAGGTCGGTGCGGTCGGTGCGGCTCGGCGCGGCGACGTCGCAGAGCTCGCGGCGCAGGCCCGACACCGACGGGCGCCCGCCGGTGTGGGCGTCGGCGGCCATGGCGACGACGGAGCTCAGCGTGTCCGACGCCCGCACCGCGACATCGAGGGCGATCTCACCGCCGATCGAGCAGCCGACGACAGCCGGGCGTACGAGCCCGAGCCGCTCGATCAGCGCGAGGCACCAGGCGGCGTACTCGCCGAGGTCGGTGACGGGTCCGCCGGGGACGGGCTCGGAGCGGACCGTGACCGGGCAGGTCGAGGACCACGGCGCGGGTACCCGCGGACGGCGAGCGCCGGGGCGACGTGGCGCCACTGGACACCGCTCTGGCCCGCGGTGTTCAGGCAGAGCACGGGCGGGGCGTCGTCGGCACCGCACCGTGCTGCTCGACGACGGCGAGGGTGCCGCCCACGGACAGGCAGTCGGCGCCATCAGGCGATCTCCCGGGCGGCGTCGGCGAGGCGGTGGAGCGCGGAGGTCAGCCGCAGGTACTCGTAGCCGTCGCCGGTGACGGTGAAGCGCCCGGCCATCGCCAGGCGCGTGAACGGGTTGTCGGGGCCTCGACCAGTGTCGCTGTACATCATCGGCACCGCCGCGCCGACCTTCCTCGCCGTGATCACCCGCGCGGGGCCACGGCGATGCAGCGAGTCCCCGCACACGACGAAGGGCCGCACCCCCGTGGGGGTGCGGCCCTTCAGGTGCCGGGGAGGGCTGGACTCAGAAGTCCATGCCGCCCATGCCGCCGGTCGGGTCGGCAGCAGCGCCGCCGCCCTTCTCCGGCTTGTCCGCGACCACGGCCTCCGTGGTCAGGAACAGCGCGGCGATCGACGCGGCGTTCTGCAGCGCCGAGCGGGTGACCTTGGCGGGGTCGATGATGCCCGCGGCGATCAGGTCCTTGTACTCGCCGGTGGCGGCGTCGAGGCCCTCACCGGTGTTGAGCCCGCGGACCTTCTCGGCCACGACGCCGGGCTCGTGGCCGGCGTTGTGGGCGATCTGCTTCAGCGGCGCCTCGAGCGCGGTGCGCACGATGTTGGCGCCGGTGGCCTCGTCCCCGTCGAGCCCGAGGCCCGAGAAGACGTCGCCGGTCGAGGCCTGCAGGAGCGCGACGCCGCCGCCGGCGACGATGCCCTCCTCGACCGCGGCCTTGGCGTTGCGGACCGCGTCCTCGATGCGGTGCTTGCGCTCCTTCAGCTCGACCTCGGTCGCGGCACCGGCGCGGATGACCGCGACGCCGCCGGCGAGCTTGGCGAGACGCTCCTGGAGCTTCTCGCGGTCGTAGTCGGAGTCGCTGCGCTCGATCTCGGAGCGGATCTGCTGGACGCGGCCCTGGATCTGGTCCGCGGAGCCGGCGCCGTCGACGATCGTGGTCTCGTCCTTGGAGACGGTGACCTTGCGGGCCCGGCCCAGCAGGCTCAGGTCGGCCGTCTCGAGCTTGAGGCCGACCTCCTCCGAGATGACCTCGCCGCCGGTGAGGATGGCCATGTCGGCCAGCATCGCCTTGCGGCGGTCACCGAAGCCGGGGGCCTTGACGGCGACCGACTTGAAGGTGCCGCGGATCTTGTTGACGACCAGGGTCGCCAGGGCCTCGCCCTCGACGTCCTCGGAGATGATCGCCAGCGGCTTGCCGGACTGCATGACCTTCTCCAGCAGCGGGAGCAGGTCCTTCACCGAGGAGATCTTGGAGGACATGAGGAGGATGTACGGGTCATCCAGCTCCGCCTCCATCCGGTCCTGGTCGGTGACGAAGTAGGGCGAGATGTAGCCCTTGTCGAAGCGCATGCCCTCGGTGAGCTCGAGCTCGAGCCCGAAGGTCTGCGACTCCTCGACGGTGATGACGCCTTCCTTGCCGACCTTGTCCATCGCCTCGGCGATGAGCTCGCCGATCTGGGCGTCGCCGGCGGAGATCGACGCGGTGGCGGCGATCTGCTCCTTGGTCTCGACCTCCTTGGCCGACTTCAGGAGCTGCTGCGAGACAGCCTCGGTGGCCTTCTCGATGCCCTTCTTGAGCGACATCGGGTTGGCACCGGCGGCCACGTTGCGCAGACCCTCGCGGACGAGGGCCTGGGCGAGCACGGTCGCGGTGGTCGTGCCGTCACCGGCGACGTCGTCGGTCTTCTTCGCGACCTCCTTGACGAGCTCGGCGCCGATCTTCTCCCAGGCGTCCTCGAGCTCGATCTCCTTCGCGATCGAAACGCCGTCGTTGGTGATCGTGGGGGCGCCCCACTTCTTCTCCAGGACGACGTTGCGGCCGCGGGGGCCGAGGGTCACCTTGACGGCGTCCGCGAGGCTGTTCATGCCCCGCTCGAGGCCGCGGCGGGCCTCCTCGTCGAACGCGATCATCTTGGCCATGCGGGTGGTCCTCCGATGAGAGACACGTGAGCTCGGCCAGGCGCGGTGCCCGCGACGGACGACCGGCATCCAGACCGCCAGTCTCACCGTCCCGACCTGGCACTCGACGATACCGAGTGCCAACGCCATGTTGGCACTCGGGTCGGGCGAGTGCAACCGAGCCCCCCCACCGGTGTCGTGCCCGGCGTGACGCTCAGACGAGCAGCAGTACGAGCAGCACGACGACCGCGAGGACGACGACGGCGCCCACGACCAGGACCAGCGGCTTCGGTCGGTCCGACGCCGCGCGGACGAAGGACCCGTCACGGTCGGGGGGCATCGGGTCGCGCAACCGCATCGGCGGCGCCACCGAGGAGCGCGTGAGCGGTCCGGGCGGCGGGCTCCCGGGGGGAGGGCCGGGCGGGCCCTGCGCCGCGAACGGGCCCGACGGCGGGCCGGGTGGCCGTCCGGGCCGACCGCCGCGGGGCGGGGTCGGCGGCGCGGTTGGGGGCGGGCCGGGTCGTCCCGCGGGCGGGCCGGACGGCCCGCGCGGCGGCTGGAGGCCGTTCGGCGACGCCGGCGCGGACGGCGCCGGGGTCGCCGGGGTCGCCGGGGTCGCCGGCTCCTCGGCCGGGGTGGTCGGCGGGGCGTCCGCCACGGGGTCGGCGGGCGTGGCTGCGGACGGGGCGTCCGGCGTCGCGTCGGGCACGGCCGCCGGCCTCACCGCCTCGGCCGGCGCCACCGGCGCGGCGGAGGCCACGGGTGCGACGGGACCGACCGGGGCGGCGGGAGGCACGGGCGGCACCGGACGTCCGCGCGGCGGGACGCCGTGGGGCGGCCGGACTGCCGGCCGACGAGCGGGCGGCGGGCCGACCAGCGGCACCGGGCCGGGCCCGGTCAGCGCGCCCCGCGCCGCTTCGACGACGGCGCTGGCGGTCTCGTGGCGCCGGGGTCGGTCGGGGTCCATGCCGCGCCGCACGACGTCGTCGATGCGCGGGTCGAGGCCCACGAGGTCGGCGATCGAGGGCACGTCGCCCGCGAGGTGGCCGTCGATGACCTCGGTCACCGACCCGAGGTAGGGCGCGCGCCCGGTGAGGCAGGTGAACAGCACGCAGGTCAGCGAGTAGACGTCGGTGCGGGCGTCGACGGGCTCGCCACGCAGGTGCTCCGGGGCGGCGTAGGTCGGGGAGCCGAGGAAGTCACCGCCCGAGGTCCGGTGGCCGGTGGCCCCGCGGCGGGTGAGGCCGAAGTCGGCGAGGTAGACGTGCTCGCCGGCGGACTCGCGCGTCGTCACCAGCACGTTCGCGGGCTTGAGGTCGAGGTGCACGAGGCCGCGCGCGTGCACGGCGTCGAGGGCGTCGGCGACCTGACCGAGCAGGCGCAGCGTCCGCGAGACCGTCAGCGGGCGGTTGTCGATGACGCTCGCGAGGTCCGGGCCCTCGACGTGGCGCATCGCGATGTAGAGGTGGCCGTCGGTCTCGTCGAAGTCGTACAGCGGGACGACGTGGGAGTGGTCGACGGCGGAGGTGTTGCGGGCCTCGTCGACGAAGCGCTCGCGGAACTCGCGGTCGGCGGCCAGGGCCTCGTCGATGACCTTGAGCGCGACGCGGCGCCCGAGCCGGGTGTCGGTCGCCCGGTAGAGCACGCTCATGCCGCCGCGGCCGATGACGCCGTCCACGCGGAAGTGACCGAGCCGCTGCCCGGTCAGGTCCCGCGCACTCCGGTCCGCCACGCCGAAACCCTAACGCCGCGACCCCGCCGTTCCGGGCAGAACGACGCGCCCCGGTCGGCAGGCCCGCGACCCGGGCGGGACGATGCCGTGGTGACGGGACACGAGGAGACGGAGCGCGGGGGAACTCGACCGTCGGACGGGCACGGCGCCGGGCACGGCGCCGGGCACGGCCATGACCACGGCGACCCCACGGCGATGCGACCGGTCGCCGAGCACGTCGCCACCGTCGCCGCGCTGCTCGGACCGACGGCGACCGAGACCGTGCCGCTCGCCCGGGCGCACGAACGGATCCTCGCCCAGGACCTCGTCGCGTCGCACCCGCTGCCGCCGTTCGCCAACTCGGCGATGGACGGCTACGCCGTGCGCGGGGCAGACCTCGCCACGACACCGGTGGAGCTGCCGGTCGCCGCCGACGTCCCGGCCGGCCGCACCGACGGCCCGGCGCTGGCGCCCGGTACCGCGCACCGGATCATGACCGGCGCCGCGATGCCCGAGGGCGCCGACGCCGTGGTGCAGGTCGAGTGGACCGACGGCGGTACCGAGCAGGTGCGCGTCGACCGCCCGGTCGCCGCAGGCCAGAACGTCCGCGGCGCGGGCGAGGACGTCACGGTCGGCCAGGTCGTGCTGAGCGCCGGGACGGTCCTCGGCCCGGCGCAGATCGGGCTCGCGGCCGCGATCGGCGCCGGCACGCTGCGGGTGCGCCGCCGGCCCCGGGTGCTCGTCCTGTCCACGGGCTCGGAGCTCGTCGCGCCGGGCGAGCCGCTGCGCCACGGCCAGATCCACGAGTCCAACGGCCCCATGCTCGCGGCCGCGGTCGACGACGCGGGCGGGCGCGGCGAGCTGCTGCGCTTCGTGCCCGACGACGTCGAACAGTTCACCCGCACCCTCGACGAGGCCCTCGCCGCGCGCGCCGACGACCCCGTCGACCTGGTCCTCACCTCGGGCGGGGTGAGTGCCGGCGCGTACGAGGTCGTCAAGGACGCGTTCTCCCGGACGCGCAGCGCTCCAGGGAGCACCCCGAGGGGGGAGCCGGGCCATCGAGGCGGCCGGGGCGTCACGTTCTCGAAGGTGGCGATGCAGCCGGGCATGCCGCAGGGCGCGGGGCACCACAGCGGCCCGCTCGGCGAGGTCGCGGTGGTGACGCTGCCCGGCAACCCGGTGAGCTCGCTGGTCTCGTTCGAGGTGTTCGTCCGGCCCGTCCTGCGCCGGGCGATGGGGCACCCGCAGCCCGACCGCGCACGGGTCCGGGCGCGGCTCGCCGAGGCACTGGACTCCCCGGCGGGGCGCCAACAGTTCCGGCGGGGCCGGATCGACGCGGTCGCGGGCACCGTCGCACCCGTCGGCGCGGCCGGCTCGCACCTGCTCGCCGCGCTGGCCCGCGCCGACTGCCTGTTCGTGGTGGACGCGCAGGTCACGCGCGTGGAGGCCGGCGAGGACGTCGAGGTCTGGCTCCTGGACGGGTGATCCTCCAGGGACTCGATGGAGCCCCTCGAGTCCCGGTCGAGCGTCCCGTCGAGCAATCCCGTTGGACCGTTGGGGCGACTCGGACTTCCGCAGTCGCGCGACATCGGGCACCATGAGTGACAGGTGTCATGGACTCGCATCCACGTGTGTCCAGACATCGTCCGGGTGGGCCCGACACAGGACCAACCGCTTGTCGCTGGGGAGCGGACGAGCGGTTCCCGGCCGGGGTCGCCGTCTCGGGGGATGGCGGCCCCGGCCCCATCCCGGCCTTCCCACCTCGTCTCCCACCTCATCTCCCACCTCGTCCGCGACACGGCCCGGCCGATAGGTTTCTCCTCGCGCGTCGTCGAGGAGAGGGTTCCGTACCGACATGGTCATGTCCGACCAGTCCCCCGCCCAGCACGCCGACCGCCCGGAGACACCCGCGGGGCCCGGCGGCACGGTGCGCCACGCACTCACCCTCGTGCGCGACACGATCCCGCCGCTGCATCCCGGCGGCGCGCCCGTCATCGGGGCGGTCGCCGCCGCCGCGTTCGGCGTCCGGGCCCTGCGCGGTCGCGGCACGTTCGGCGCGCTGGCCGTCACGGCGGGGGTCGCCGCGTTCTTCCGGTCGCCGCACCGCACGACGCCGCGCCGCGCCGGGATCGCGGTGGCGCCCGCCGACGGCACCGTCAGCCTCGTCGACACCGCCGAACCGCCCGAGGACCTCGTCGCCCGCGGCCTGCCGCCCGGCCCGCGCCCGCGGGTCAGCGTCTTCCTCTCGGTCTACGACGTGCACGTGCAGCGCGTGCCGGTCGACGGGCAGGTCCAGGCCGTCGAGCACCGCCCCGGCAGCTACCTGTCCGCCGACCTCCCCGCCGCCAGCGACACCAACGCGCGCACGGCGATGTGGGTGCACGGCACCGACGGGCACGACCTCGCGGTCCTCCAGATCGCCGGGCTGGTCGCGCGCCGCATCATCTGCGACGCCGCGCCCGGCGACGAGGTCCGCGCCGGTGACGTCTACGGCCTGATCCGCTTCGGCTCGCGGGTCGACCTGCTCCTCCCCGCGGGCAGCACCGTGCGCGTCGAGCCCGGGCAGCGGGCGGTGGGCGGCGAGACGGTGCTCGCCGATCTGCCCGACACCGGTGGCGGGACACGTAGCGCAGCGCAGCCGGACCCGAGTAGAAGGTCCCGATGACTCCCGAGACCGCGGCGGGGCGCGGCGGCGGGCGTGGCGTACGGCTGCTCCCGAACGCCGTCACCGTCCTGGCGCTGTGCTCCGGGCTGTCCGGGGTGCAGTTCATGCTCGCGGACAACCGCGTCGCCGCCCTGGCCTGCATCGCTCTCGCCGCTGTCTTCGACGCGCTCGACGGCCGCCTGGCCCGCCTGCTCGACGCGACCAGCCGCATGGGCGCGGAGCTGGACTCCCTGTCCGACTGCGTGTCCTTCGGCGTCTCCCCCGCGCTGATCCTGTTCCTCTGGACGCTCGACGACATCCGCATCGGCTGGGTCGTGGCGCTGGTGCTCGTGGTGTCCGCCGCGCTGCGCCTCGCCCGGTTCAACACGCTCTCCGACGACGAGGAGGCGCCGCCCTACGCCGGCGAGTTCTTCGTCGGCGTCCCCTCCCCGGCCGGCGCGCTGGTGGCGCTGGCCCCGCTCGCGCTCGAGATCCAGCTCGGCCCGGGGTTCTGGTCGCTGCCCGCGGTGGTCGCGGTGTGGACGCTGATGGTCGGAACCCTGATGATCAGTCGCGTTCCGACCGCCTCGCTCAAGAGCGTCCGGGTGCCGCCGACACTCGTGGCGCCGCTGCTGGTCGCGGTCGCGTTCGCCGCGACCGCCCTGGTGACGTTCCCGTTCGTCGTCTACGCGGTGGCCGTGGCGGTCTACCTGGTGCACATCCCGTGGGCGGTCAGCCGCTACCGCTGGCTGGGCCGCCACCCCGAGGTGTGGCACGTGCCCCCGCGCCAGCGCCGGGCCGTGCGCCGCGCCCACCGCCGGCTCGGCCTCGCGCCGCCGCGCCGCAACCTGCGCCGCCGTGTGGCGGGCGCCGCGGCACGGGCCGGCACCGCCGCCCGCAACATCGGGCGCGACCGGGACCGGCGTGGCGGCCCGCCGACGGCGCCCCTGCCGCCCGGACCGCCCGAGCGGCCGGATCGCCCGGCCGACCGCAACGGCACCGGCGACGGGGTGCGCGACCGCAGGCCCCGGCCCCGCGGCTCCCGCCGGCTCGGCCTGCGCCGGCACCGGGAGGACCGCCCGTGAGCGCCCCGGCCGGCGTCGACCTCCTCGCCCGCCTGGGCACCTCCGCCGGCGACGCACGCCGCGGCGTCGTCCGCCTGCACCCCGAGGTGATCACCGCGCTGGGCCTCGAGGCCTGGGACGCGGTGCGTGTGACGGGCGTGCGCGCCACGGCCGCCCTCGTCGCCCCGGCGGCCGCCCCCGCCGCGCCGGGGACCGCGGTGCTGGACGAGACGACCATGGTCAACGCGGGCGTCGTCGACGGGTCGACCGTCGGTGTGGCCGCCGCGCCCGTGGCCGTCGCGCGGCACGTCGAGGTCGCGGGCTCCCGCCTCGCCACCGCGTCGCTGCCGCCCGAGACGCTGCGCCTGGCCCTGACCGGCAAGGTCCTGCTCTCCGGCGACACGCTCTCGCTGCTGCCCCAGGATCTCAGCCCGGTCCCCGGCGCCGACGCGGCCGGCGCGCGCCGGGGCCTCGCCGCCGCACTCGGCGGCACCTGGACCACCGAGCTCGTCACGGTCACCGCCGCCGAGCCGCCGAGCGGCGCCGACCCCGCCTCCGCGCTGGTCGTGGCGCCGACGACGGTCGTGCGCTGGCGCAACGGGGCGAGCACGGGGGCGCCGGCGGTGACACCGGCGGCCGTCGGGCCTCGCCCGGTCGCGGCGCCGGTCGCCGGCCCCGAGCCCGCCGCCGTCGCCCCGGAGCCCGCCGTCGCCGTCGCCGAGGAGCCCACCGTCGCCGTCGCCGACCTCGTCGGGCAGGCCGAGCCCGCGCGGCGGCTCGGCGAGTGGTTCGACCTGGTCTTCCGACGCCCCGAGCTGCTCGAACGCCTCGGCGCCGCGCCGCGGCTCGGGGTGCTCGTCAGCGGGCCCGAGGGCGTCGGCAAGACGACGTTGGTGCGGGCGGTGGCGGCCGACGTCGAAGCACGGGTGGTATGCCTGTCCGCGCCCGACGTCGCCGCGATCGAGGCCGGCGCGGCCGCCGCCCGGGTGCGGGAGGCCGTCGACGACACGACGGCGAGCGCTCCGACGGTGCTGCTCGTGACCGACGCCGAGGTGCTGCTGCCCGCGGCCGACC
This sequence comes from Actinomycetospora sp. 2LY8.5, assembly GCF_057180585.1. NCBI lineage: Bacteria > Bacillati > Actinomycetota > Actinomycetes > Pseudonocardiales > Pseudonocardiaceae > Actinomycetospora > Actinomycetospora sp. 2LY8.5. The sequence continues at coordinate 88,168 of NZ_JBXUHE010000027.1, read as the reverse complement.
CGCCCCCGCTGTCCACGCTCGTGCTCGAGGCGCTGCGGCGGGCCGCGGGGACACCGGGCACGGCGCTGGTCGTGACGTCGTCGCGCGCCGAGGCGCTGGACCCGCGGCTACGGGGCGCCGACCTCGTCGACCGCGAGCTCACCCTGCCCGCCCCCGGCGACCGCGACCGCGCCGAACTCCTGCGGGTGCTGCTGCGCGGGGTGCCGCTGGCGAAGGACGTCGACCTGGCGTCGGTCGGCGCCCGGACCCCGGGGTTCGTCGCCGGCGACCTCGTCGCGCTGCGTCGGGAGGCGGCGGTGCGGGCGGCGCTGCGGGTGGGTCCCGAGGACGGCGCCCCGACCCTGACCACCGACGACCTCCTGGGCGCCGTGTCCTCGGTGCGACCGGCGTCGCTGTCGTCGGGGTCGCAGACGCTGTCGTCGGGCGGGCTGACCCTCGATCGCGTCGGCGACATGGTCGAGACCAAGCAGGCGCTCACCGAGACGATCCTCTGGCCGCTGCGCTACCCCGACTCGTTCGCGCGGCTCGGGGTGTCGCCGCCGCGGGGGGTGCTGCTCTACGGCCCGCCGGGGTGCGGCAAGACGTTCCTCGTGCGGGCGCTCGCGGGCACCGGCTCGCTGAACGTGTTCGTGGTCAAGGGCGCCGAGGTGCTCGACAAGTTCGTGGGCGAGTCCGAGCGCGCCGTGCGCACGCTCTTCCGCCGGGCCGCGGCGGCCGCGCCGGCGTTGGTGTTCCTCGACGAGATCGACGCGCTCGCCCCGCGTCGCGGCGGCTCCACCGACGCCGGCGTCTCCGACCGGGTCGTCGCCGCCCTGCTCACCGAGCTCGACGGCGCCGAGCCGCTGCGCGACGTCGTCGTCCTCGGCGCCACCAACCGTCCCGAGCTCATCGACCCGGCGCTCCTGCGGCCCGGGCGCCTCGAGCGCCGCGTCTACGTGCCGCCGCCGGACGCCGCCGCGCGCGCGGACATCCTGCGCGCCTCGGCCCGCGACACCCCACTCGCCGACGACGTCGACCTCGACGCGCTCGCCGAGGACCTCGACCGCTACTCCGCCGCCGACTGCGCCGCCCTCGTCCGCGAGGCGGCGCTGACGGCGATGCGCACGTCTCTGGAGTCGACGGAGGTGTCGGCGAGCGACCTGACGACAGCCCGCGAGGCCGTCAAGCCGTCGCTCGACCCCCGCCAGCTCGCGGAGCTCGAGGCCTATGCCGGGGAGAACTAGCCGGCCAGAACTACCCCCGGCTCTGGCCCCAGTTGTTCGTCGCGATCACGATGACCCCCGGTGAGGCGTTCGCGATGCCGTCGAACCGGGGCATCGAGCGCAGTCCGAACTCGCCGGCGATGGCGTCCGCGGCGCCCTGCTCGCCGGTGCCCGGGCGGTAGTAGACGGTGCTCTCGGGGATGACGCCGCTCGGGTAGTTGCCGACCTCGACGACGTTCCAGCCCTCGGCGCGCATCTCGCCGGCCGCGCGGTCGGCGAGGCCCTGGATGGTCGAGTTGTTGAAGACCCGCACCGCGACCGCGGAGTCCACACCGCCGCCGCCCCCGGCGGCGCCGCCACCGGACCCGCTGGAGCCACCGGAGCCGGCCGCCGGGGCAGCGCCGCCACCGGCGCCGCCACCGGGCACGATCGGCGCGCCCACCACGGGCCCGCCGCCGGCACCGCCGGGCGCCGGCGCACCACCGGCGCCGCCAGGCGGAACGGCGCCACCGGGCGGCACGGGCCCGCCGGGCGGCACGGGTCCGCCGGGCAGGCCCTGACCCGGCACGCCGGCCTGGTTCGGCGCCGGTGCCGGAGCGGGCGCCGGAGCAGGGGAACCGTTGCCGGTCGCCCCGGGGAGCGGTGCCGATGGGCTCGCGGGCGCGGCCGTGGGGCTCGACGGCCCCTCGCCCCCGAGAGCGAGCAGGCCGACCACCGCGGCGACACCCGCGATCGCGAGCAGGACGATGCCCGCGATGCGCATGCGCGAGGCGTCGGCGGACCCGGGCCCAGTCATCTCCTGCTCCCCACCGCGGACCGTCGTCCGCTTCCTGCTCGTTCGGCGGAATGCCGCGTCAGGGAGTCAGGAGACCATCAACGAGGCTCGACGCCGAGGCGACGCGCCGCACGAGCCCGCTGCCGGCTCTGTCTCAGGCGCCTCAGGCGTTTCACGAGCATGGGGTCGGCCGCGAGGGCCTCCGGCCGGTCGACCAGGGCGTTGAGCACCTGGTAGTAGCGGGTGGCGGACATGTCGAAGAGCTCGCGGATCGCCTGCTCCTTGGCCCCCGCGTACTTCCACCACTGGCGCTCGAACGCGAGAATCTCGCGGTCGCGACGGTCGAGCCCGTCCGACGGCTCGTCCTGCGGGGGATGTACCCGAACCGCGTCCGCCACGCTTCTCGCCTCCTGCCCACCACGGCGTCCCGCTGGCCTCGAATGACACGCCTGTCATTCGGGCTCCTCCATTCAATCACGGCGCCCCGACAGCGCGGGGCTCCACGCGTGGGAAGGCGCCGAGCGGCGGGCACTACGGTGCCCGCCGTGACCGTCAGGCCCGTCGTGATCGTCGGCGACCCGGTGCTGCACCGGCCGACCCGCCCCGTGACCCCCGAGGAGCTCGGCGGGGGCGCGCTGCGCACCCTCGTGGACGACCTCTACGAGACGATGGACGCCGCCAACGGGGTCGGTCTGGCCGCGAACCAGATCGGCGACGACCGGCGCGTCTTCGTCTTCGACTGCCCCGACCCCGAGCGGGGCGGGGAGCGCCGCCGCGGCGTCGTCGTCAACCCCGTCCTCACCGCCGACGCGCCCCCGGAGACGATGCCCGACCCCGACGAGGACGAGGAGGGCTGCCTGTCGGTGCCGGGCGAGTCCTTCCCGACGGGCCGGGCCGAGTGGGCCGAGGTGCGCGGGGTCGACGTCGACGGCGCCGAGGTCGTCGTCACGGGCACCGGCTACCTCGCCCGCTGCCTGCAGCACGAGACCGACCACCTCGACGGCTACCTCTACCTCGACCGCCTCGTCGGCCGGCACCGCCGCGCCGCCAAGCGCGCCGTCCGCGACCACGGCTGGGGCCGCCCGGGGAACTCGTGGATGCCCGGGGTCGACCCGGACCCGTTCGGGCACTGAGGCGCCCGGGGGGTTCCGCAGCGAACGTGGCGTTCGCTGCTTCTAAGCGCTCGAACTCCCCGTTGATCACTCGCCGCAGTCCGCTCACAGCGGACACGCCGACCGGAACGCGTGCAACGGTGTAAGCACGAGAGGTATGGACGAGCTCGACGCCTACTCCCGCACCGTGAGCACGGTGGCGGCCGCCGTGGGTCCGTCGGTCGCCGCGGTGCGCGCCGGGCGGGGCAGCGGGTCGGCGGTGGTCGTCGACGACGGGTTCCTGGTCACCAACGCCCACGTCGTCGCCGGCAGCCGCGACGGCACCGTGGCCTACGCCGACGGCACCGAGGGGCGGGTCGCGGTGCGCGGCACCGACCCGCTCTCCGACCTCGCCGTCCTGACGACCCGCGACCCCACCCCGCCCCCGCTGCCCCTGGGCGACGCCGCCGAACTGGTGGTCGGCCAGCTCGTCGTGGCCGTCGGCAACCCGCTGGGGCTGGCCGGATCGGTCACCGCCGGCGTCGTCAGCGGTCTGGGCCGCGCCCTGCCCGTGCGCAGCGGCCGGGCGAGCCGGGTGGTCGAGGACGTCATCCAGACCGACGCCGCGCTGAACCCCGGCAACTCCGGCGGCGCGCTCGCCGACGCGTCCGGGCGCGTGGTCGGCATCAACACCGCGGTCGCCGGGGTCGGGCTGGGCCTCGCGGTGCCGGTGACGGCGACGACGCGGCGCATCCTCGACACCCTGCGCGCCGAGGGCCGGGTCCGGCGCGGCTACCTGGGCCTCGTCGGCGCCCCGGCACCTCTCCCAGCGGACATCGCCGCGCGGCTCGGGCGCCCGCGCGGACTGCGGGTGGCCGAGGTCGTGCCCGGCAGCCCCGCCGCCCGCGCCGGGCTGCACGCCGGCGACCTCGTCGTCTCCGCCGACCGCGAGCCGGTCAGCGACGCACAGGGGCTGCAGCGCCGCCTGTTCGCGCCGTCGATCGGGCGCTCGATGCCGGTCACGGTGCTGCGGGGCGAGGCCATGGTCGACGTCATCGCGGTGCCCGCCGAGCTCACCGAGGCCTCTTGACCGTGCCGTCGGGGCACGCGGTTCGATGTCGATCTCGACAGATCGGACATCCGGAGGACCTCATGACGGCCCTGACCCTGCTCGACGACCGCGGCGGGCTCCCCGGCCTCGCCTACAGCATCGACTTCCGACCGACCGCCGCCGTGGCCACGCTCCTGCTCGACCCGGACCGCCCGGTGCGCGCCGAGGCGGGGGCGATGCTCGCCATGAGCAAGGAGATCGAGCTGGACGCCGGCTTCGAGGGCGGCCTGTGGAAGGCGGTCAAGCGCTCGGCGGGCGGCCGGTCGGCGGCGGTGTCGACCTTCACCGCCCGCCACGGCCGGGGCCGCCTGCTGCTCGCGCCGCCCGGACCAGGCGACCTCGTGGCCGCGGCCCTGAACGGCAACTCCTACGACGTCGCCGGGCACGCCTACCTCGCCGCCTCCGACCAGGTCACGGTGGAGACCGAGTGGGGCGGCGCGAAGGCGTTCTTCGCGTCGGACAACGCCCTGGTCGTGCGGACCAGCGGCGACGGCATCGTCTTCCTGAGCGCTTTCGGCGCGATGCTGCCCCAGGAGCTGGCACCGGGCGAGACCCTGGTCGTCGACACCGGGCACCTCATCGCCTGGGACTCCGGGATGCCGTACCAGATCCGCAAGGCCGCGAAGAGCGCCTGGAAGTCGATGACCTCGGGCGAGGGGTTCGTCGCCGAGTTCACCGGACCCGGGAACCTGCTCCTACAGACGCGGAACCTCTCGGCGCTCGCGGACGCGCTGAAGCCGCACCTGCCCACCAACGGGTGACGCCGCCGAGGTCCGGAGGAACGACCGACGCTCGGCCGGGCGCGCGCCCGGCTCGCGCGCGTGCTCCGGCACGGCGAGGAGGCCGTCGCGGCGCACCTGGCGTGGGCGCTGAGCGTCGTGGGGGACAGCGGACCGCGGCGCGACCGGGTCCGCCGCCGACAGCGAGTTGCTGCCCCTCGACGCGCGCGGATAACGTCGCGCGCACAACAGCACACCGCGGGAGCTCGCCGGAAGCGGGCTGAGAGGGCGGCTGGTCCCAGCACGGGACACGCGCCGCCGACCGCCGAACCTGACCGGGTAATGCCGGCGTAGGGAGGAGATCGCGTTGAGTCGCGCGCCCAGCACCGTCACCACCGGCCCGATCGACGGGTCGTCGAAGGCACACCTGCCCGGCGCCGACGGCGTCGACGTGCCCGTCCGCCGTATCGGACTGACGAACGGCAGCACGCTCGACGTGTACGACACCTCGGGTCCGTACACCGAGGACGATCCCGCGATCGACCTCCGGGCCGGCCTGCCCGGCCGCCGCCGAGCCTGGATCACCGACCGCACGCAGCTCGAGCGTGCCCGGACCGGCGAGGTCACCCCCGAGATGCGCTTCGTCGCCGTGCGCGAGGGCGTCGACGCCGAGACGGTCCGCGCCGAGGTCGCGGCCGGCCGTGCCGTCATCCCCGCCAACCACCGGCACCCCGAGACCGAGCCGATGATCATCGGGAAGCGGTTCGCGGTGAAGATCAACGCCAACATCGGCAACTCCGCGGTCACCAGCGGCATCGCCGACGAGGTCGAGAAGATGGTGTGGGCGACCCGCTGGGGCGCCGACACCGTCATGGACCTCTCGACCGGCGCCGACATCCACGAGACGCGGGAGTGGATCCTGCGCAACTCCCCGGTGCCGATCGGCACGGTGCCGATCTACCAGGCGCTGGAGAAGGTGGGGGATCCCGCGAAGCTCACCTGGGAGATCTACCGCGACACGGTGATCGAGCAGTGCGAGCAGGGTGTCGACTACATGACCGTCCATGCCGGCGTCCTGCTGCGCTACGTGCCGCTGGCGGCGCAGCGGGTCACCGGCATCGTCAGCCGCGGCGGGTCGATCATGGCCGCGTGGTGCCTGGCGCACCACCGGGAGTCGTTCCTCTACGAGCACTTCTCCGAGCTCTGCGCCATCCTGCGCCGCTACGACGTCACGTTCTCGCTCGGCGACGGCCTGCGGCCGGGATCGGTCGCCGACGCGAACGACGAGGCACAGCTCGCCGAGCTGCGCACGCTCGGCGAGCTGACGCACGTCGCCCGCGAGGCCGGCGTGCAGGTGATGATCGAGGGCCCCGGGCACGTCCCGATGGACAAGATCGCCGAGAACGTGCGCCTCGAGGAGGAGTGGTGCGGCGAGGCGCCGTTCTACACGCTCGGGCCGCTGGCCACCGACATCGCGCCGGGCTACGACCACATCACCTCGGCGATCGGCGCCGCGACCATCGCGCAGGCCGGCACCGCGATGCTGTGCTACGTCACGCCCAAGGAGCATCTCGGGCTGCCCGACCGCGACGACGTGAAGACGGGCGTCATCACCTACAAGATCGCCGCACACGCGGCCGACCTGGCCAAGGGCCGTCCGGGTGCGCGGGCCCGGGACGACGCGCTGAGCACGGCCCGCTTCGAGTTCCGCTGGCACGACCAGTTCCGGCTGGCCCTCGACCCGGACACCGCGCGCTCGTTCCACGACGAGACGCTGCCCGCCGAGCCGGCGAAGACCGCACACTTCTGCTCCATGTGCGGCCCGAAGTTCTGCTCGATGCGGATCAGCCACGACGTGCGCGCCTACGCCGAGGAGCACGGGCTCACCTCGCAGGAGGCGATCGACGCCGGGATGGCGGAGAAGTCCCGGGAGTTCGCCGACCACGGCCACCGCGTCTACCTGCCGGTGGCGGAGTCGTGACGGCGACGCCCCCCGTCGCCCTCGCGATCGCCGGCACCGACTCCGGCGGCGGCGCCGGGCTCACCGCCGACATCCGTGCCTTCACCGCCTGCGGGGTGCACGGGGCGGTCGCCGTCGCCGCGGTGACCGTGCAGAACTCCGTCGGCGTCGCGGGCTTCCACGCGATCCCGCCGGACGTCGTCGCCGACCAGATCCGCACGGTGGCCGGGGACATGGGCGTCGACGCCGCCAAGACCGGCATGCTCGCCTCGACCGCGATCATCGAGGCGGTCGTCGCGGCCGGTGACGAGGTCGGGCTCGGGACGCGCGTGCCGTTCGTCGTCGACCCCGTGGCGGCGTCGATGCACGGGCACGCGCTGCTGGCCCCCGATGCCCTGGACGCCGTGCGCACGCTGTTGATCCCGCGCGCCACCCTCGTGACGCCGAACCTCGACGAGGTGCGGCTGCTCGTCGGGGTCGAGGTCGTCGACGACGAGACCGCGCGCGAGGCGGCCCGCGCGCTGCTCGCCCTCGGGGCGGAGGCGACGCTGGTCAAGGGCGGGCACCTGGCGGGGTCGGCGGACGTGGTCGACCTCCTCGTGACCGCCGACGGCGCCGAGCACCGCTTCACGTCGCCGCGGCGGGGGACCGAGCACACCCACGGAGGCGGCGACTCGCTCGCCTCGTCGATCACGGCCGGCCTCGCGCGCGGGATGGAGCTGGTCGACGCGGTCGCGCTGGGCAAGGCGTACATCACCCGCGCCGTCGAGGACGCCTACCCGCTCGGCGCCGGCCACGGCCCGGTCTCGTCGCTGTGGTCGGTCGCGGCCTGGGAACCCAGGTGAGCACTTTCCGGGCGTATGGGCCCGGAAAGTACGCACAACCCGGGGCGCGATGATGTCGCGATGGCCGAGACCCCGCCGCGCGCGCTGACGATCGCCGGTTCCGACTCGGGCGGCGCCGCCGGGCTCGAGGCCGACCTGCGGGCGATGACCGCGTGCGGCGTGCACGGGTGCGTCGCGGTCACGGCGGTCACCGTGCAGAACTCGCTCGGCGTCTCCGGGGTGCACCTCGTGCCCGCGGACACCGTCGCGGCGCAGGTCCGGGCCGTCGTCACCGACATCGGGGTGGGCGCGGCAAAGACCGGGATGCTCGCCTCGCGGGAGATCATCGACGCGGTCGCCGACGTCGTCGACGAGGTCGGCATCGGGCACGACGAACACTCCGTGCCGTTCGTCGTCGACCCCGTCGCCGCCTCCATGGCCGGTGAGCAGCTGCTCGCCGACGACGCGATGGAGGCGATCCGCACGCGGCTGTTCCCCCGCGCGGCGCTCGCGACGCCGAACCTCGACGAGGTGCGCCTGCTCGCCGGCATCACCGTCACCGACGCCGACTCCGCCCGCGAGGCCGCGAAGGCCCTCCACGCGATGGGACCGCGGTACGTGCTGGTCAAGGGCGGGCACCTGCGCAGGTCGCCCGAGGTGATCGACCTGCTCTTCGACGGCGAGCAGACCTGGGAGTTCTCCGGCCCGCGGATCGACACCCCGCACGTCCACGGCGCCGGCGACGCCCTGGCCAGCGCCACGTGCGCCGCGCTGGCCCGGGGCGCCGCGATGCCCGACGCCGTCGCGGCCGCCGAGCGCTACATCCGCCGCGCGGTCGCCGAGTCCTACCCCCTCGGCGGCGGCGTCGGCCCGGTCTCGCCGCTGTGGGCGATCGACGACGCCCTCCGCGAGCGGGGCTGACCTCGACGGCGTCGCGGTACCGAAGCCGGCTTCTCCGCCCGCCGCTGGCGCCACCGCGTGACCGGCGGCAGGACGCCGGCACCGGCGTGGCGGCGCGGCGCCGGTCTCTCGGTGTCGGGCGGGGCGTTGGTCACGCCGGGCTCCCGGGGATCACGCGCTGCTCGTCGGATGCCCACCGGGTGGGCCTCATCCCTAGTCGTCGACGTGCTGCGCGCCTACCGCCTGACCACTCGTCGGAGTGACGCTCCGACCATGTCGTGCCATCCGAGGTGCGGGTGTGCTCCCCGTCGCCCGGGGGCACACAGCCGCCGTGACCGCCGACGCCCCCGTCCTGCGGCCGACCCGCGCGGGCTGGCCCGTCTACGCCGAACGCCCCCGCCGGCGCGCGCGCCAGTTCGTGGCCGACGTCGCCGTGCTCGTGTGGGTGGCGGTCGTCGTCTCGCTCGCGGTGCTGTTGTACGACGCGGTGCTGACGCTGCAGGGACCCGGGCGGCAGATCGGCGCAGCGGGCTCCCGGGTGCGCGACACGTTCGCCGGCGCCGCCGACACCGCGTCCGCCGTACCGTTCGTCGGCGACGACCTGGCGCGCGTCCTGTCCAGCGGCGCCGGCGCGGGCGACGACATCGTCGCCGCCGGCGACCAGCAGGTCGCCGGCGTCGAGGCGCTCGCCACCGGGCTGGCGTGGGCCGTGGCGCTCCTCGCGATCGTCCCGGTAGTCGCGGCGTGGCTCTGGTTCCGGGTGCGCTGGATGATCGCGGCGCGGGCCGTGCTCGCCCTGCGCGACGGGCTGCGTGGCGGGGTCGGCGACGCCGACCTGCTCGCCCTGCGCGCCCTGGTCCACGCCACGCCGCGCCGTCTCGCGCGCGTCCCCGACGCGGCCGTCGGCTGGCGGCGTGGCGACCCCCACGTGCTGTCCCGGCTCGCCCAGCTCGAGCTCGCCCGCCTCGGCCTGCGCGCCCCGACCCTCGTCCGCGCACCGGTCGGGGGCGTACCGTCCGGGGAGGTACCAGACGAACCGGACGATGCCGCCGAGTCCCCACCCGGGCATCTCCCCCGGGTCGACCCCGACGAACGGTGGGGTGACACACGCCCACCACCGGGTCCATCGGGCCCTCGGACGTCCTAGCCTCGGCCCCCGAGCGGGCGTCGTCCGGCGCGGGGAGGGCAGAGTGGACACAGTGGTGGACCGTTCACGGCTGGCCGCGCTGCGGTCACGGGTCGTGGGCTGGGCGGCGCGCCAGTACCTCGCCTGGCGCAGTCGCCGCGGCCTCGACCCGGTGACGCTGCTACCGGACCACGCTCTGATGCCGCTGCGGCGCGACGGCCTCGATCCCGTTCCCGCGCTGCGCGAGGCCCGTGAGGACCACCCCGTACGGCACTTCCCGCTGCCGTTCGGGGTCACCGCATGGCTCATCACCGGGCACGAGGAGGCGCGCGCCGTCCTCGGTCGCACCCGGGGCCTGTCGAACGACTTCGGCCACCTCGTCGGGCAGGCCGGCGTCACCGACGGGCAGAACCCCGGCGGACTGGGCTTCACCGACCCGCCGGAGCACACTCGGCTGCGGCGCCTGCTGACCCCGGAGTTCACGTCCCGGCGCCTGGCGCGCCTCGGCCCGCGGATCACCGAGATCGTCGAGGGCCGCCTGGACGCCATGGAGGAGCTGGCCGCGGCGGGCGAGCCCGTCGACCTCGTCCGTGACTTCGCAACCCCGATCCCCTCGCTGACGATCTGCGAGCTGCTCGGCATCCCCTACGACGAGCGCGACGAGTTCCAGGCGCTGTCGACCGCGCGCTTCGACCTGTTCGGCGGGGCCGGCGCGGTCTTCGACAACATCTCCGGCTCGCTGCAGTACCTGCGCGGCGTCGTCGAGCGCCAGCGCGTCGAGCCCGGCGAGGGCCTGCTCGGCCAGCTGATCCGCGACCACGGCGACGAGCTCGACACCGACGAGCTCGCCGAGCTGGCCGACGGCCTGCTCACCGGGGGCCTGGAGACCTCGGCGTCGATGCTCGCCCTCGGCGCGATGGTGCTGCTGCGCGACCCCGACAGCTTCGCCCTCGTGCGCGACGAGCCCGACGCCGTGCACGGGTTCGTCGAGGAGCTGCTGCGCTACCTGACCGTCGTCCAGATCGCCTTCCCCCGCTTCGCGACCGAGGACATGACCCTCGGCGGCGTGGAGATCAGCAAGGGCGACGGGCTGCTCGTGTCGCTCTCGGCCGCCGACCGCGACCCGCGCTTGCTCTCCGAACCCGAGACCTTCGACCCCCGCCGCCCCCCGGCGCCGCACCTCGCGTTCGGGCACGGCATCCACCGCTGCATCGGCGCTGAGCTCGCGCGGATGGAACTGCGCACGGCCTACCCGGCCCTGCTGCGCCGCTTCCCGCACCTCGCGCTGGCGGACGACGCCGGCACCCTCGACGACCAGCCCTTCCGCAGGACCTCGATCGTCTACGGCGTCGACGCCCTCCCCGTCGCCCTGGGCTGACCCCTCGCTCGGAGCGGCACGGGAGCGGCACGGGAGCCCGGCACGGGAGGTGCGAGCGATGCGGCATCGCTGGCATGTGACGCCAGGATCGCCACATCCTCGCATCGCGACACGCCGTGTCAGCGTGTCGGCGTGGTGCGGGGTGGTTCAGCGCGGCGGCCACGCTGACGAATCCACCACAGCAACGCCGAGAGCGTCAGGAATCCACCCGCTCGGTCAGGCGGGGCCCGCGAGGGCGAGCCTCCCGGCCGCGAGCATCGGCTCGGTGGAGCGCAGCGCCCGGCTGAGCACGAACGCCCCCTCGAGCGCGCAGATGATCGACAGGGCGTGGTCGCGGTCGCCGCCCAGCCGCTCGGTCAGCGCCTCGACCCACGCCGTGAAGACCTCGGCGGTGGCGCGGCGCAGGACCTCGCCGGTGCTCGCGACCTCGAGCGCGACGGTCGCGATCGGGCAGGCCTCGGCGTAGTCGGTGTGCTCGAGGGTCTCCGCGGCCCGGCGAACACCGCCCAGACGGACTCCGTCGTGGTCGCCTGCTCGTCGTAGGCGGCCGTGACGAGCGCCTGGAAGTACGCGCCGCTGGCGCGGACGACCTCGTCGCCCAGCTGCTGCGTCCCGCCGGGGAAGTGGTGGTAGAGCGAGCCGAAGGGGGCGCCGGCCTCGGCGACGACGGGCGCTACTGCCCGTGGCGATGCGGGGCAAGTTCACCGGCGACGTCGCGCGGCTCAACGCCGGCGACCCGACGTCGCTGCTCACGGCCTACGCCGACGACGCCGTGCGGCACTTCCCGCAGGGCGACCACGGCTTCGCCGGCCCGTGGCGGGGCAACGCGGCGATCGAGCGGTTCCTGACGACGTTCGTCGCCGCGCGCGTCCAGGGACGCATCCGTGAGATCGCGATCAGCGGTCCGCCGTGGGCGTTGACGGTGTGGGTGCGGTTCGACGACCACGCCGACGACGGCACGCGGATCTACGAGAACCTTGCTGTCCTCGTACGGCGCACACGCTGGGGCCGCGTCGTCGACCATGAGGACTTCTTCGAGGACACCGAACGCATCGGTGCGTTCCACCGCGCGCTCACCGATCGGGAGGCCGACGCCCTGCAGCCGACTCCGTGATCGTGGGGGATTCCCGGCCTCGTCAGCGTGGCCGCCCGACCGAAACACCCCGCGCCACGCTCTGTCGGCGTGTCGCGCGAGCGAGGATGTGGCGATCCTGGCGTGAGACGCCAGCGATGCCGCATCGCTCGCACCGGGCGTGCTAGTCCACGTGCGGGCTGGAGGCCTGGGCCCAGTGGCGACGGGGGATGCGGCCGGCGGCGTGGGCCAGGCGGCCCGCCTCGACGCCCAGGCGCATCGCCGTCGCCATCGCCTCCGGATCCGACGCGCGCGTGACCGCCGTCGCGAGCAGGACCGCGTCGCAGCCCAGCTCCATCGCCTGCGCCGCCTCCGACGCCGTACCGATACCCGCGTCGAGCACGACCGGGACCGACGACGAGGCAGTGATCATCTCGATGTTGTGCGGGTTGCGGATGCCCAGCCCGGTGCCGATCGGCGCGCCCAGCGGCATCACCGCCGCGCACCCCGCGTCGGCGAGCTTCGAGGCCAGCACGGGGTCGTCGTTCGTGTAGGGCAGCACCGTGAAGCCGTCGTCGACGAGCTGCTCGGCGGCGTCGAGGAGCTCGATCGGGTCGGGCAGCAGGGTGCGGTCGTCGGCGATCACCTCGAGCTTCACGAGGTCGGTCTCCAGCGCCTCGCGCGCCATCCGGGCGGTGTGGACGGCCTCGGCGGCCGTGCGGCACCCCGCGGTGTTGGGCAGGGCCTCGATGCCGAGGCGCTCGAGCAGCGCCAGCACACCGGGGCCGCCGCCCGCGTCGAGGCGGCGCATCGCCACCGTCGTCAGCTCGGTGCCCGACGCGACGAGCGCGCGCTCCAGCACGGCCAGCCCTGAAGCGCCCCCGGTGCCCATGATCAGGCGCGACGAGAACTTGCGGCCGCCGATGACCAGCGGGTCCACGAACGATCAGCCTCCCTGCACCGCGGTCAGCACCTCGACGCGCGAACCCTCGATCAGGGCCACGGTCGCCCAGCTCGCGCGCGGCACCACGGTCCCGTCGACGGCCACCGCGACGCCGCGCTCGGGGACGCCGTGCTCGGCCATCAGGGCGGCGAGGGTCGTGCCGAGGCCGATCTCGCGGCGCTCGTCGTTCAGCCAGACGGTGGTCATCGCTGCCCTCCCTCCCTGCGCCGGCATGACCCGGATCAGGTTCGACGGTCGGAGCCCGAGGGCTCCCTCTCAGCCCGTGCCCGGGCTCCCGTGGTGTCCGATTCCCACCGTACGCGCGGGCCTCAGCCGGGCGCAGCCTGCTCAGGGGCCGACCGGGCGGCGGCCGCCGCCCGCGCCTCCTCCGGCAGCGGCTCCCCCCGCAGCACCGCCACCAGCGCAGCCACCGTCACCGCCACCAGCAGTATCCCGTTGCGCCCGTGCCCGGTCGCGGCCACGAGTCCCGCGGGCCCGACCGGCCCGAGCAGCGGCAGGTTGTCGTCGGTGCCCGGACGGAACGAGGCGGCGGACTCCTCCAGCGCGTAGTCGGCGATCCCCGGCAGCACGCGCTCGACGTCGGCGACCAGGTCGCGCACCCCGCCGACCAGCACGTCCGGGTCGAACCCGGTCTCGTACTGCGTCGCCCCGACCACCAGCCCGCCACCGTCGCGCGGCACCGCGTAGACGGGACGCCCGCTCACCGACGCGCGCACCGTCCGTGACGGCGGCGGCAGCGACGACCGGCGCGCCCGCACCCGCAGGATCTCCCCCTTCACCGGCCGCACCCGCCCCGCGAGCACCGGGTGCATCGTCGCCGACCACGCCCCGGCCGCCACGACAACACGGTCGGCCTCCAGGAACTCGCCGTCGCCGAGCGACACCCCCGTCACCCGCTCCCCGTCGTCGACGACGCGCACCACGGGCCGCCGGGAGACCACCACCCCCCGAGCGGCGCCGGCCCGCGACAACGCCCCGAGCAGCACCCGGTTGTCGACGGCCAGGTCGTCGGGCACCGCCAGCCCCGCCCGCAGCGACGGCCCCAGCGACGGCTCCAGACGCCGCACCTCGCGCCCGCTCAGCCGCTCGACGGGTCGCCCCCACTCGCCCAGGTGCGCCGCCACCCGGTCCAGGTCGGCGACGTCGGCGGCGTCGACGGCGACCTGCAGGGTCCCCTCCCGGCGCAGGCCCACCGGAGCGCCCGCGTCCTCGGCCACCCGAGCGGCGAACGACGGCCACGAGGCCAGCGACGCCGCCCCCAGCTCGAGGACCTCCCGCTCGCCGGGCCACGCCTCGCTGATCGGCGCGAGCATGCCCCCGGCCACCCGCGAGGCCCCGGATCCCGGGTCGGGGTCGACGAGCACGACCTCGCCCGCGAGCCCCTCGCGCGCCGCCGCCCAGGCGACCGCGGAGCCCACGGCCCCTGCACCCACGACGACGAGCCGGTCCCGCACGGTCGCCGAAACTACGCGATACCGTCGTCACGGTGAGTGCACCGAGACCCGCCGGGCCCGCCACCCGCGTCGACCGCCGCACGCGGCTGCAGGACGCCCGCCTCTATCTGTGCACCGACTCGCGCGCCGCGCGCGGCGACCTCGCCGAGTTCGCCGACGCCGCCCTCCGCGGCGGCGTCGACATCATCCAGCTGCGCGAGAAGGGCCTCGAGGCGCGTGACGAGCTCGCCGCGCTCGAGGTGCTCGGGCACGCGGCCCGCCGCCACGGCGCGCTGCTCGCCGTCAACGACCGCGCCGACGTCGCCCTCGCCGCCGACGCCGACGTGCTGCATCTCGGGCAGGACGACCTCCCCGTGGAGTGGGCCCGCCGGGTGGTCGGCGACGACGTGCTCATCGGGCGCTCCACCCACGACGCCGACCAGGCCGCCGCGGGCGCCACCGAGGCGGGCGCCGACTACTTCTGCACCGGACCGTGCTGGCCCACGCCGACCAAGCCGGGCCGCCCCGCCCCGGGCCTCGGCCTCGTCCGCACCACCGCCGCCGCGGCCCCCGCGCGCCCCTGGTTCGCGATCGGCGGGATCGACCACGCGCGTCTCGACGCGGTGCTCGCCGCCGGGGCCGCACGCGTCGTCGTGGTCCGCGCGATCACCGAGGCCGACGACCCCGAGCACGCCGCGAGAACGCTCCGGGAGTGCCTCAGCGCTCCACCGACAACGTGAGCCGCTCCGTCGCGAGGATCTCGTCGATCGGCTGGTAGAGGCTCGTGCCGCCGGCGGTCGCGCAGTCGCCGGTCCCGCCGGAGAGCAGCCCGAGCGCCGAGCTGCCGGACACGAACGGGCCACCCGAATCGCCGCCCTCGCTGCACGCGTCGGTGAGCACGAGGCCCTGCACCGGACCCGTCGCGTAGTTGGCGGTGACGTCCACCGCCGTGACCTTCCCGCAGCGCCAGCCGGTCGTGGAGCCCGACCGGCAGACGGGAGCGCCGACGGGCGCGGAAGCCGTTCCCGTGATCGACCGGGTCGTCGAGCCCTCCGCGGCCACCGACGGGGTCGCCCGCCAGCCGGGACCGACGTCGACGACACCCCAGTCGCCGGTGCGGTCGAAGACCGAGCTGCGCACGGGCCCGATCGGGCTGTTGTTCGCACCGGTGACGTCGCCGCCGCGGTTCGTGCAGTGCCCGGCGGTGATCAGCCGGGGTTCACCGGACGCGGCGGTGGCCGTGAACGCCAGCGAGCAGCGCGTGCCGTTGACCCGGATCGCGTCGCCGCCGACGAGGTCGTACACCGGCGGGTCGGCGCGCGGGGTCGGCGCCGGCACGCCCTCGACGACCCGCACCGAGGCGTCGACCTCGCGCGCCTCCTGGACGTATCCCGCGGTCCGTGCGTCCCGGGGTGCGGTGTTGAGCGCCAGCACGACCGACCCGGTCGCGAGGTCCGTCCACCACGCGCTCACCGCCGCCGGCGCGCCGCGGCGTTCCGCGAGGGCGTCGAGCCGCTCCTTGACCGCGCCCAGCTCCGCGGGACTGTCCGCCGGCGCCGCCCGCGCGGGGACCGGTCCGGCGAGCAGCAGCCCGGCCACCACCGCCAGGGCGAGCACCAGGGCAGCCTGCCGCCCCATGCGCCACCCCCGAGTCGCTCGCGTCCGGCGGCCCAGATGCCGACGGCCGGACGAACGCTAAGGCGTCCGTCCGGCCGTCGGTGGGAGCCGGGGCGAGATCTCAGCCGTTGGTGGAACCCCCGCCGGACCCGCCACCCGAGTCACGCGGGACCAGGTTCGGCAGGAGCCCGTTCTGCGAGGTCCGCGTCGACGGCTGCGACGTGCTCGTGTCGGGCTGCTGGGTGCCGGTGCTGCCGGTGCCGCCCTGCTGCTCGTCCTGCTGCTGCGAGGTCGTCGTCTCGCTCGGGGCGGTGGTCTCCTCGGTGCCCGAGTCCTGGGTCGTGGTGGCCTGGGACGTGCCGGTCTCCTGACCGAAGAGGCTGCCCACCGACGTCCCGCTCTCCCCGCCGGACAGCGGGTGCCCGGTCGCGGTCTCGACGCCGAACGTCGCGAGCAGGGCGATCACGAACACGCTCGCCGCGACGCCGCCGAGGGTCACCCAGGTCTTCCACCCGAGGCTCCTCAACACCGCGAGCATGCCCGCGAGGGTGACCTTGCGGCGCGCGGGCTCCGGCTCGAGCGGCGCGACCGTGGTCACCGCGTCGTCGGGCCCGTACGGAGGATTACCGGGACCACCGGGACCACCGGGACCCGTCGGACGGCCGGGCTGGCCCATCGCCGCGGTCGGCCCGCCACCCGGAGGCGTCCCCGGCTGGCGGCTCCGCGGGACGAACGCGGTCGGGCGGACCTCGGTGGGCGCGCCCGGCGCTCCCGGCGCTCCCGGCGCGCCCTGAGTGCCCGGAGCACCCGGCGCCAGCGACGTCGCCGGGGCGTTCGGGTCGACCCGGGCGTGCACCCGCGTCGGGTCGGCGCCCTCGGCGCGCACCGCCACGCGGGTCTGGGGCACCGGATGACCCGGCTGACCGGGGCGTCCGGTCGGCGGGCCCGCGGCGCCGGGGGCCCGACGAGTCGGGTCGGCCGGAGGCATCCCGGGGCGCACCTGCCGCTGGCCCGGCGGCACCGGGACGCCGGGACCAGGGGTGGGCGGACCGGCGACCGGTCGGCCCGGCTGCGCGGACTGACCGGGCTGACCGGACTGCTGCCCCCGGTTCGGGGTCGGCTTGACTCCGGCGACCTTGCCCACCGCGGTCGCCACCCGGGTGTTGTTCGGCGCGGCGACGACGAGGCGCTCCTTGACCCGGTCGCGCGTCACCTCCAGCGAGCGCTGGTAGAGCGCCGAGCCGATCGTGGTGACGATCGACGCGACCGCGGCGCCGCCGATGGTGCCGAGCACGCCGAGGAAGGACCCGAGGATCGACGCGGTGGCCGCCGCGAGGGCGGCCCCGATGATCTGGGGGAAGGTCAGCCCCACACCGGAGGACTTGGCCTCCGAGGTCGTTTCAGGGTTCGCAGGTGACATGGCTCCCGGTGGGCACGGATCGGGGTGGATCGGGCAGGTCGGGGTGCCGTCCGACGCGACATCCCACAACGGACGACGCCCACCATGGTGCCGCGTTGTCCGCCGGTGAGAGCGTTCACCCTCGGACCACGTCAGGCGCGGCGGAAGGTCGTCATCGCTGGTCCGAACGGATCATGCTTCGGGCACGACGGGGCGTCGGGGGCCCGGGTGCCCGGGAGGCAGGGCCGAACGAACCAACGGCCAGGACGCTGCGACGCACACCACCACGAGCGGCCACGTCAGCACGAGCTGGGCGACGGCCAGCGCCGCTGTCTGACCGGCGATCCAGAGCCCGACGAACACCACGACCCGCACCGCGTACTGGCCCGCCCATACCCAGCTCGCCCGGCAGTAGCCCCGGACGAGGTCCGGGTCCCGGCGCCACAGCGTGGGATGCCCGGTGAGCGTGCCCACGACGACGCCCAGCAGCGGCCAGCGGATCACGATCGAGACCAGCCACGCGACGAGGCTGCCGGCGTTGGCGACGATGCGGGGCAGGAAGAAGTCCTCCGCGCGGCCCGTGTACAGCGCGAGCAGCGCCGCCCCGACCGCGAGCAGCAGGCCCACCGCGAGCGCGCGCGGGCGCTCGCCCCGTCGCAGGCGCCACACCGCGATCACCGCGGCGACGACGACCGCGGCGATCCCACCGAGGAGGATGGGCTGCACCCAGGCCAGCGCGTCGGCCGTCAACCAGACGGCGACGAAGACCACGCCGGGCACCGAGGCGTCGACGGCCTGGCCGCGCCCGCCGAGGAGCTCGGTGAAGGGATCGGCCTCGCGCCGGCGCTCTCGCTCGTCGCGCGCCTTCCCCACCCCAGGATCGTCGGTCAACCGAGGGGCTCCGCGGTGCGTCCCCGGCGCGCGAGCTCGGCGGTGAAGGCCGGCGACGGCGTGCTCGGGCTCGAGATCTCCACGAGCATGCCGTTGGGGTCGGTGACGAGCATCTGGCGGCGGCCGTGGAAGAGGTCCCGCGGCGGAGCGACGAGCGGCAGGCGCAGCCGCCGGGCCTCGGCGTGCACCGCGTCGACGTCGTCGACCATGAACGTGAGGATCACCCCGGCCGGCTCGGCGCGGTACGGCGGCGGCACCAGCTCGTGCCCGACCGCCCAGATCGCGAGCTCATGGACGTCGTCACCGTCGGCGCGGGTGAGCGCCACGTACCAGTCGCTGTCGAACGCGACCTGAAAGCCGAGCAGCGCGACGTAGAAGTCCCGCGTCTCGGGCAGCCGGTCGGACAGGACGGTGGGGAACGAGCGGCTCATCGCCATGCCTCGAGATCCTCTCTCCGGCGGGGCCACCATCGTCCCGCATCGCCGCCGTTCCCCCGGTCGGGGGGCCGACCGCGCGAGATCACAGCTCCGTCACGTCTCGACCGGGCCGACCGTCGCCCGGACGACCGCCCAGCACGCCTCGGTCAGCTGCGTCGCGAGCTGGTCGCGGGTGGCGCCGTGCGGCGCGTCGAGCCAGTGGGAGCTCGCGGAGTCGACCATGCCCACGAGGCCGAAGGCGAGCGGGTGCGCGACCGGCGGCGGGACTTCGGCCCCGAGCGAGCCGTCCACCAGCATCCCCGCGACGTGCTCGGCGACGGTCGCGCGCACGTTGGTCGTCGCGGACTCGCCGCCGGTGCCGAACGAGGTGCGCTTGAGGTACCGGTAGACGTTCGCGTTCGCCTCGAGCCAGCCGAGGTGCGCTCGCAGGGCGGTCGCCAGCATCTCGAACGGGCGTCCCGACGGGCGCCACACCGGCTCGAGCACGTGGACGAGGCGCTCGACCGAGCGCGCGGCGATGGCGCTCTGCAGGTCGTCGCGCCCCTCGAAGTGCCGGTAGAGCCCGGGCCGCGAGACGCCGGCGCGCGCGGCGATCTGCTCGGTGGTGACCTCGGGTCCGTGCTCGCCGATCGCGGCGACCGCGGCGTCGACCAGCTCGAGCCGGCGGGCCTCCCGGTGCCCGGCCCACCGCGCGGCGCGCCCGTCCACGGGCGCGTCGTCGGGGATCTCCTCGGTCATGGTCCGCCCAGCCTGGCACCAGGAGGGGTGACCGGCCAGTGAAACGCAGGTCAGGAGCGGATCAGGACCGGGTGCCGACGTGCTCGCTCGCGCGCCCGACCAGCACCAGCACACACCCGGCGAGCAGGCCCGCGACCACCGCGCGCCCGCCGTGGGTCGGGTCGGCGAGGGCCACCAGCGAGGAGAACACCGTGACCGCCCACCCGAACACCGCGAGCCAGCTCGAGATCGGCCGCAGGCCGGCGACGGTCGTCGTGTCCCGGCGGGCCCGCACCGACCGCCACGCCGCGAGCACGAACGCGAGGACCACGGCCACGACCACCGCGGCCGTCCGGCCGGGACCCGGCGGCACCAGGCCGACGACCAGCAACGTCGCCGCCGCCACGACCAGCGCGGCCCCCGTGACGATCCAGCCGGCGCGGCGCACACGGGCGTCACCGCCCTCGCCGGCGGCGGTCCCGATGGGCATGCGCCGAGGGTATCGGCGTGGTGGCCCGATCTGGCGCGGGCCCGGCCGGTCGTGCGCGTTAGGATGGCCGACCCATCGGTTGACGTCCCAGCCGCTCATCCGGCTGCGCGGTGCCCGAGCCCCGCGGCCCGGTGATTCCCGCGCTGTACCCGGCTTTCGGCGCGGCAGCTCCGCCGCCCCGCGTGCCGCCCTCGCGTTGAGGAGACTCGCGATGGACTCGACCGCTCCCCCGGCGCCGAACCACACGGCCCGGCCCGGCCCGCTCGACGCCGAGCAGGTCCCGGACCTGACGCGCCTGTGCCGGCACGCGCTGCGGGTGGCCGACGCGGTGCGGTGGGCGCAGATCGCGGTGCCGGTCCGGCACGGCACCACCGTGACGTCCTGCGCCGGCGAGCTGACCGTCGCGGCCGTCGACGCCGTCGGGCGAGGTCCGCGCGCGACCGCCGCTCGCTCCGGGGTGCCCGTGGTCGTCGACGACGTCGCGACGGACCTCCGCTGGCCCGCCCTGCGACCCGAGGGGGTCGACGCCCCGGGGTCGCTGCTCGTGCTCCCGCTCGGCCCCGTGGGCGGCACGCTCACGCTCGCCGCCGACGCCCCGCTGACCTTCGGTCCCGAGGTGCGGGCCGTGGCGGGCGAGGTCGCGCGCCTCGCCGGGCGGATGCTGGCCGCGCAGGACGACCCCGGGGCCGGTGACCCGGGCATGCGAGCCCGCGACGTCGTCGTGGCCGCCCGCGCCCTGCTGGCGCGGCACGAGCAGGTGTCCCCGGACGCCGCGTTCGAGCTGCTCCTCGAGCGCGCGCACCATCATGCCGGGACTCTGCTCGCCTGCGCCGAGCAGGTGCTCGACGAGCTCGGCGGCGCGCCGTCCGACGCGCACGGCCGCCCGCCCGAGCCGGCGACGCTACGCCGAGCGATCGCCTACCTCGAGGAGCACGCGGCCCAGGACGTCGACGTCGCCGACGTCGCCGCCGCCGCGGGCCTCGGGGTGCGCGGGCTGCAGATGGGCTTCCGCCGCTGGCGGGACACCACCCCGCTCGCCTACCTGCGGGAGGTGCGCCTCGCCCGCGCCCACCAGGAGCTCCGGGCCGCCGACGCGCGCACCGGCGGCGAGACCGTCGCCGACATCGCCGCCCGCTGGCACTTCACCCACCCCGGGCGCTTCTCGGTGACCTACCGGGAGCGCTACGGCTGCTCGCCGAGCGAGACGCTGCGCGCCTGAGCCCTCCCCGAGCCCCCCGTCGGGGTCTACCGTCGCGGGAGTGGGCCACGCGCGGGAGGTGGACGCCGCGCGGCGGCGCTTCCTGCGCCACGGCCGTGAGGCGGTGACCGCCGACGTCGTCCGGCCCGAGATCCTCGCGTCGTGGGAGCGGTCGCCCGGGATCGACCTCGGCCGACTCGCTGCTCTGCCGGTCGGTGTGGACGACGGCCCGCGCGTCGCGGCCGCCCGCCGGGTCGTCGACCGCGTCCACCCCCGCGACCCCGACCTCGACGCCACCGTGCTCGTCGTCGACCGCGACGGCGTGGTCCTCGTCCGCCGCGACGGCGACCCCGCGCTCACGGAGATCCTCGACGCGCTGCACCTCGTGCCGGGCTCCGGGTACGGCGAGCACGTCGTCGGCACCACCGCGGCGGCGCTCGCCCTGCACGAGGGCGTCGCGGCGACGGTCGAGGGACCCGAGCACCTGCACCCCGCGCTGGCCGTCCTCGCCGGGGCCGCGGCGCCGGTCGACCCCGGTGACCTCGCCGTGGTCGTCGTGCGCCACGCCGAGGACGGCGCCGCCCGCGACCTGCCGCTGGCCCGGGCGCTGGCCCGCGAGATCGCCGACGAGGACGCCGCCGGGCGACGCGGGCGGATCGTCGCGGTCCACGACGCCCTCGCCGCGGCGGCCGCGGACGGGGCCTCGTGGGTGGTGGCGACCGACGGCGACGACCTGGTGCTCGGCGCCGGCGCGCGCCGGCTCCCGCCCGCCGACCAGCAGGTGCTCGCCGACCTCGCCCTCGCCGGCCTGGCGCTGGAACGTCCGGACGCGCCGTACCACGTCGACCTGCCCTCAGGGAGCTGCGCGGAGATCGCGGTCCGCGAGATCCGCTACTCCGACCGGCTCGTCGGGTGCGTGGTGGGCGGTCGACCCGCCGTGGACGAGGGCGGTCGCCGCGAGGCGGAGGCGCGGCGTCGTCAGGGCTCGCACGTCGCGCCCACCTCGCGGCGCGACTTCGCCGCCGACATCCGCTCCGACGAGCGTGCCCACGCCGAAGCGCGGGTGCGCGCCAACCGGGACCTGCTCACCCCCTCGCTGCGCGCCCGCCAGGAGCTGGCCGCGAACCTCGGGCAGCGCCGCCACCAGGTGCTCGTCGGCGAGGCCGGCGTCGGCAAGCGCACGCTGGCGGTCGAGCAGTTCGTCCGCCTGCACCGGGACGGCACGGTCACCGTCGTCAGCACCGACGCCTCCGACGACGGCGCGCGGGCCGTCGAGCCCCTCGAGCGGCTCGTCCACCGGCCGCCGGCGCGCCCGCACCTCGTCGTGCTCCGCGGCCTGCACGGGGTGACCCCGCTGGCCGCCCGGCGGCTCGACGAGCAACTGGGCCTGCTGCTCGTGCGCTCGTCGAACGCCGTCGTCGTCGCGTGCCTGGACACCACGTCGGTGGACGCGAGCCGCCCCTACGGGCTGCTCCTGCGGCACTTCCACGAGACCGTCCGCGTCCCCGCCCTGCGCCACCGCGCCGACGAGCTCGCCGACATCGCGCTCTCGGTGCTGCGCGCCATCGGCGGCGGGCGGTCGCTGCGGCTCTCGCACCAGGTCATCCGCGTGCTCGAGGGCTACGCGTGGCCGGGCAACGTCAAGGAGCTCGAGGACGTGCTGCGCTACGTCGTCGCGCGCAAGCCGGTGGGCGTCATCCAGGCGCCGGACCTGCCCGCGCTGTGCTTCACCAGCCGCCCGCGCCTGACGATGCTCGAGACCGCGCAGGCCGACGCGATCATCCAGGCGCTCTACGAGGCGCGCGGCAACCGCTACCAGGCGGCCGCGATGCTCGGGATCGCCCGCTCGTCGCTGTACCGCAAGATCGATGCCTTCGGGATCAGCTACATCGCGTAGATGCGCTGCGCGCACCCGTGTCCCGGGAGCGGGTCAGTGATCGTCTTCTCGACCGGGCAGGCCCGTCAGGACGTCCCAGGATGGGACAGGATCCTGTGTCCCACGCCACTAGCGTCGGGGAACGGCGGCCTCGGGGAGCGCCGGGCCGCCGGGAGCGATCGACGGGAGTGGCGATGAAGGCACTGGTGTACCACGGCCCCGGCAACAAGGCCTGGGAGGACGTCCCCGACGCGAGGGTCGAGGAGCCCACCGACGTCGTGGTGAAGGTCGAGACGACGACGATCTGCGGCACCGACCTGCACATCCTGCAGGGCGACGTCGCCGCGGTCACCGACGGGCGCATCCTCGGCCACGAGGCCGTCGGGACGATCACCGCGGTCGGCGACGCCGTCCGCGGCTTCTCCGTGGGCGACCGGGTCCTCGTCCCCGCGATCACCAAGTGCGGGCGCTGCGAGTACTGCCAGCGGGGGATGCCCTCGCACTGCCAGACCGTCGGCGGCATCGGCTGGATCTTCGGCCACCTCATCGACGGCACCCAGGCCGAGTTCGTCCGCGTGCCCTACGCCGACACCTCGCTCTACGCCGTGCCGTCCGGGGTCACCGACGAGCAGGCGATCTTCCTCGCCGACTCGCTGCCCACCGGCTACGAGGTCGGCGTGCTCGCCGGCGGCGTCCGCCCGGGCAACACGGTCGCGGTCGTCGGCGCCGGGGCGGTCGGGCTGTCGGCGGTGCTGACCACGGGCCTGTGGGGCGCCTCGAAGGTCATCGCGGTCGACTCGAACAAGTTCCGCCTGGAGAAGGCCCTCGAGTTCGGCGCCACCGACGCCGTCGAGGTCGGCCCGGGCACGGTCGGCGACGTCGTCGCGCTCACCGACGGGCTCGGCGTCGACGTGGCCATCGAAGCCGTCGGCTACCCCGAGACCCTCCTGACCGCGGCCTCGCTGGTCCGGCCGGGGGGAACCATCGCCAACATCGGCGTGCACGGCACGCCGGTCGAGCTGCCGATGCAGGACATGTGGATCAGCAACGTCACGCTGACCATGGGCCTCGTCGACACCGTGTCCATCCCGACCCTGCTGAAGATGGTCGCCTCCGGTCGCATCCCGGCCGAGAAGATGGGCACGCACTCGTTCACGTTCGCCCAGATCGACGAGGCCTACGACGTCTTCGCCAACGCGGCGGCGAACCTCGCCCTCAAGGTCGTCATCACGCCCTGATCGCTCGCCTCTTCCGCAGCGCTCGCCTCTTCCGCAGCGCTCGCCTCTTCCGCAGCGCTCGCCTCTTCCGCAGCGCTCGCCTCTTCCGCAGCGAACGTGGCGTTCGCTGCTTCTAGGCGCGCGAAGTCCCCGTTGATCAGGGCACCAGCACGAGGAGGGGCGACCAGGCCGAGCGCGACGAGCAGTGCGAGCCGGCCGACCCACGACACGGTCGCGGCCCGCGCCACGAGCCGGGCGGCGATCAGCTCCGAGTGCTCGTCGGCGTACGGCTCGGCGCTCGCGGCCCGCACGGTCATCGGCACCACGGCCGGGCGGGCCGCGGGCGTGCGCGGCGCCGGGACGACGACCTGTGCCTCGGTGATCATGCCCAGCCTCTCTCCGCGGAACTCGTGGTTCTCGCGGGGGACGTCGAAGCAGGTCAGGGCTTCGTTAACGGATGTCAGCGGAGATCCACCCACTGGGTGGCGTGTCGCCTCGGCGACTATTGGGCGTCGATCAGATGCCGCCCGAAGGAGCCGTGGACGAGACGGGCCTGACGCGCGTAGTGCGCGAGGGCGACGACGTCCTGGGCGGCGATCCAGACCGAGAGGTCGACCTCGTCGAGCTCGCCCGAGGGGTGGGGGTCGTCGTGGTCGGGCACACGGGCCTCCTCGGCGCCTACGGGTCGCGGGGCCATGTCGCGCTGACGTCGTCGATCAGCCACGCGGCGACGAGCGGGATGTCGATCTCGGTGTCCCGCGACCACTCGGCCAGGCGCCGGGTCGCGGCCTCGGCGTCACAGCCGTAGCGCTCCATGAGGATCCCGGTGGCGCAGCTGACGGCGTCGAACGGATCGGCCGCGGCCGTCGGTGCGTCGAGCCTCGCAGGTTCCTGCTGACCGGCTTCGCCGTCGTCGTGCAGGGCCAATCCTGTCGCCTCCCGCACGGCCATCTGGTGGACCATGAAGCGGCAACGGTACACCTCGCTCGTTCGGTGTACATCGGGCAGGGATCCGGGCGCACCCGAGATCACGGGCGCGCTGTCGACCCCGCCGAGCCGTCGCAGGTACACGAGGTGGCCCTGATCCCCAGCGTCGGAGGACCGGGCCTTCAGACGCCGGCGGCCTCGGGGAGCGCCGCCGTCCCGGACGACCGAACGGCGCTCTCGGTGCGTGCGAAGCAGCGAGAGCGCCGTTCGTCCCACGAGGCGCAGAGGGAGCCGGCGCGGGGAATCGAACCCCGGACCTTTCGCTTACAAGCGCCACGCAACTCGTCTAGAGAAGTACGAGCCGCCGAGCTGGGCCGAGTTCGCGGTCTGATCGCGTTCCGCTGGTCCGCCTCGGATCGCCTGCCGCTGCTACACGGCTGCTACACGGCGCCCGCCGCACGAGACGACCTCGGGGTCTCTCACTCGGCGGCGCGGGGTCGCCTCGGACAGGTCGATCGTGCCGGGGCAAGGGCCACCTCGTCCACACCGTCGGACTGCGCGCTGATCCTGGCCCTTGCGGCGGTGCGAGCGGGCTGTCAGACCCCGGAAGCGCCGACGAGGGCGAGACCCCGTCCCGACCACCTCATTCCCGCGGCCGCGCTCGTCCACCTGGACCTCTCCCGAGGTGGTGCCCGGGGTGCAGGGGCGGAGCGCCCTGCTGTCTTGTCACGAGCCGGCACTCGGGGCGCGGCCGAGGTAGGCGCGGAGCTGCTCGGACGCGGGCGCCGCGGGCGGGACTTGCTGTGCTGGGGCGTAGTGGTTGAGGTCGCGGTCCTCATCACCGACGATCTGGCGGGCCGCATCGAGCGCGGTGAGCCACACCTCGACCGGGCCGGTGATCGCCGTGCCCACGGCGTGGCCGATGTCCGAGTAGTGCGCGAGCAGGTCGAAGAGGTTGATGCCCGCGGCCTGCTCGCCGGTGAACGTGCCGAACGGCAGATGGCATGTGCGCGACAGGTCGACCGAGGCCCAGGCCCGCCGCGCGGTGAACGCCGTCGCCGCGAACGCACGCGCCGGGTCGGAGCCGAGCAGGTCGCCCGATGGTGTTCGCGGTGCGTCGGTCTCGCCGGCGGCGAAGGCGGCGAACTTGCTGGTGGTCGCGGTCAGGTGGTTGAGGACCTGACGCACGTTCCAACCAAGGCAGCACGTCGGTCGCGCCATGTCCAGAACAGTCAGACGTCCGAAGGCTGCCTCGGTCTCGATCAAGGCTTGGATCAGCGCCACGGTCGGCCGCACTGGCCGAGTTTCCCGCACCTCGGGCGGGTGACGCAGGAGACGACTCCGTCCGGCCTTGCTCCCCTCGGCAGTCGTCCGAGCGGCGACGCTCTGGTCCCGCACATCGCCGTCTCGCCGCACTGACCGCCAGGGCCGCGAGACGACGGCCCTTCTGAGGCGCCCACCGCGGACCCCCGACGGGTCCTGTGGCGATGCGGCGCGTCCGCACCCGGTCACACGCAGCGCGAGCCGGCCTCACCGAGAGGCCTCGCCGTGTCCCACTCCCCCACCTCGAGCACGCGGTTCCGCGCGTCCTCGTCATCGTCGCCGGCTCGCACGTCGCGACGGTCGCTGCCCGCCCTGCCTGATCCGTGGCGCACGTACACGCCCGCTGGCTCGCCCTCGCCGTTCGTGGCGGCCGTGGGAGGCGAGGCCGGCCCGCCGGCGCGGGTCGAAGACAGGAGCGGCCGGCGGAAGCCGGCCGCGTCCGACCCGGCCGCCCCGGTCGCCGAAGGCGGCCGGCCTGGGCTTGTTCTATGTGCCATATCGGGCCGCGGGCCCAACGACCACGCCGGCACGAAGCCTGACGACCTCGACGAGACAACGGTCCCGGACTCGGTGGCGGGGCTGTGGACCCCGGCGTTCCCCTCCCCGGAGCTTGTCGACGCGGCCGCCGCGATGCTGCCCGCGATCCGCGAGGAGCCCGGGACCCTCGCGGAAGGGCCGCGGTGGGAGCTGACCGTCGGACCCGGCATCTTCGCTGTCGCCTGCCACGACTGGGCCCGGCGCGAACGCACCGCCGAACGGGCCCACGCGGCGCACGTGAAGGACATCGACGCTGCGGTGGCCGCGCACATCGCCACCGGCGAGTGGCCCGAACCCCCGACGCCGCGGACGGCGATCACGTCCTGGTCGCGGAAGTCGCGGGCGAACATGGTGCGCCGGCTCTGCGAGCTGGACTACACCCCGCTCTACGCCTCGGGCCGGCTGCCGGCGATGGTGACCCTGACCTATCCCGGCGACTGGCTGACGGTCGTCCCCACCGGGCAGGACCTGAAGAGGCACCTGAAGGCGTTGCGCAAGCGCTACGTGCGCGCGTGGGGTGAGGAGTGGGCGTGCGTGTGGAAGCTGGAGTTCCAGCGACGGGGCGCCCCGCACGTGCACATGCTCTGCACCCCGCCCCACGGGCGCGCCCGCACCACCGGAGAGACCTTCGCCGTCTGGCTCTCCGCGGCGTGGGCCGACGTCGCCGACCACCCCGACCCCGAACAGCGCCGCCGGCACGAACGCGCCGGCACCGCCCTGGACTACGCCGAGGGCCTGCGCGCGACCGACCCGCGCCGGGTCGCGGCCTACTTCACGAAGCACGGACTCATGGCATCAAAGGAGTACCAGCACCACGTCCCGCCTGAGTGGTCCGAACCCGGCACCGGCCCCGGCCGCTTCTGGGGCGTCTGGACCCTCCACCGCGCCGTCCGCACCGTCCACGTCTCCCCCGAGGACGGCATCCGTGCCGGACGCATCGCCCGCCGCTGGGCCCGCGCCCAAGGTCGCATCCAGTCGCGGTGGGTGCAGCGCGTCGACCAAACCACCGGACGCATCTACTACCGGCGCTCCCGCTCACGCGTCCGCCTCTTGACCAACGGCAACCGCGGATGGGTCGCGGTCAACCAAGCTCCGGTCCTTGCCGTGAAGATCGCTCGTTGGCTGCGACCTCCGTCTAGCCTTCGAGCAACCCCCCAGTTGGAGGGTTTTCGCAGGCCAGCGGGCCTCTAAGCAGTACCAGTCTAGTGCTGGTTTGGCCCTTATCCCTTCACGCCAGGCCACGACGTTAAGCTTTGGGAGGCGAAGCCTTAACGGGGCCACGATCCATGAAGGGATAACCCCATGGCCGGTTGGGAGCCGAGACACTGGGAGTCACGGCTAGATGCACCCGCTAGGAAGGACCGCCGAGACGGCCGGTACTCAGTGTATCTCCCAGACCGCCTCCAGGACCGACCTCTGGTCCTGCGGCCTGAGCTATCGGCGCGAGCCGCGCAGGTCGAGGACGCTGTACGTCGCCTCACCGTAGGGCCTGAGGCGGGAAGCTTGGAGGGCCTCGCACGCTTCTTACTACGATCTGAGGCCCTCGCCTCGTCTCGGATTGAAGGTCTCAAGGTTTCTGCGGCGCAGGTGGCCATGGCAGAACTCGCCTCATCCGAAGGTATCAACCAGGGAAACTTCACAGACAGCGCTCGGCTCGTAGCGAATAACATAACCGTGCTTCGAGCGGCCGCATCGGAGTTAGCGCGGGCACCTCGCGTTACCATTGAGGGGATCGACGCACTCCATCGATCCCTGCTGCCGGAGGAACACCTCCAAGGCCTGCGAAAGAAACAAAACTGGATCGGCGGAAGCGACTATCACCCGCTAGATGCCGAATTCGTACCCCCTCCGTGGGAGCTAGTCGAGGGTTTGATGGCCGACCTTGCTGACTACGCGTCGGGGGGATTGCACGCGCCTCTCGTGCAAGCAGCCCTGGTGCACGCTCAGTTCGAGACCATCCATCCATACGCGGACGGAAACGGCAGAGTCGGCCGCGCCCTCTTGCATACGGTCTTGACGCGTCGCGGACTCACTCCATCCGCAATCCTTCCCATCAGCCTCGTACTCCTTACTCGGTCAGACGAATACATCGCAGCCCTAACCTCTTACCGGTACAGCTCGGAAGCCGGCTCCCAGGACGCAAATGCAGCTCAAGAGACTTGGATAGAGCTATTCTTCGATGCGACGCTCACGGCAGTGGAGCAAGCAAGTCAGTTCGCTGCCGAACTCGCGGATATGCGTACCCACTGGCACGAGAGACTCGCCGCTAGTCGAGAAGCTGCTGGCATACGCGGTCGCCCGCGGTCGGACTCGGCGGTAGCGCGGCTAATCGATCTCATGCCGGAAATGCCGCTAGCTACAACCCGTACGGTTGAGAGCGTCCTCGGAATCTCGTTTCCTCAAGCACGTGACGCCCTCGAGGCCCTCGCCGACGCTGGCGTACTCACCAGACGACAAGTAGAACGCGGAACTACCGGGTACCTCGCGATGGAAGTATTCGACCTCTTGACTTTAACGGAACGACAACTAGCTAGCACCAGGTGGGACACTCGTGATTCACCACCAAATCGCGAAGTTCCGGCCTTACCTCCGCCCCGTCTCGAAGGCAAATGACGAGGAGCTTGGAGGTCTCCCACGAATTGCTACGGCCCCAGGAGCCCACGACCAGTGCATTAGGTTCGTTGCTTCACTACCTCGTCATAACCAACCAGCCTGGCGCCATCATGAGCGCGTACAGCCACATGGGGCGAGAACGCGTCTCGCACTCGCACGGCGTAAGCCTCCGTCATTCCTGCGTCGACCATCGCGAGAGTCCACCACGAGATAGACTTGGCCTCGACCGAGAACGAGGCTTCCGTGTCGCCCGTCGGATGGCAGCGGAACACGAGCGAGATGATTCCTCGGCTCATGTTCTTGTAAACTCCTGAGAGGAGGTCAACGCTGACCTCCAAACCTGTTTCCTCGAACACCTCGCGCCTCACGCCCTGCTCGGGCGTCTCGTCGAGTTCGAGCACCCCTCCTGGGGGTTCCCAGTGTCCGTTGTCGCGGCGCTGGATGACGAGGACGCGGTCCTGGTCGTCGATGACGATGCCGGCGACGCTGACCGAGTGTTTGGGCGTGTCCGCCACTGTCGCCTCCTGACGTTCGTCACCGTTCGGTAGCGTTCGGCACCGATCGTAGAGGTCCAGTCGTCTGGAGGAGTCGTGCAGCTCGGGGTCATCGACCGCGCGGACGACCGGCCGCCGTACCGGCAGATCGCGGACCACCTGCGCGCGGCCATCGACCACGGGGACCTCGTGGCTGGGGACAAGCTGCCCAGCGAGGCCGAGCTCATCGAGAACTACGGCGTCGCTCGCATGACCGTTCGCCAAGCGGTGCAGGAGCTGCGCAACGAGGGGCGGGTGGTCGCCGAACACGGGCGGGGCACGTTCGTCCGCCCTCCGGTCCAGGTGCGCCGGCTCGCCTCCGAGCGCTTCGCCCGACGTCACCGCGAGCGTGGGTTGGCGGCGTTCAGCGTCGAGGCGGAGAAGGTCGGGTTCACCCCGAAAGTCGACCAGATGGAGATCGCGACCGGACCGGCCACACCAGAGATTCGCGATCGGCTGCGCCTGTCCGACGGCGAGGAAGTCGTGAGCCGGTCGCGGCGCTACCTCGCTGACGGGCAGCCAGTCGAGACGGCCGTCTCCTACCTGCCCGCCTCCGTCGCCGCCGGCTCCCCCATCGTCGAGGCCGACACCGGCCCCGGCGGCATCTACGCGCGACTGGAGGACATGGGCTTCGAGCTGGACCACTTCACCGAAGAGGTCTCGGCCCGCATGCCCAGCGCGGAGGAGCGCCGCCGGCTCCAGCTCACCGACGGCGTGCCCGTGGTCGTCCTCGTGCGCACCGCCTACGACACGACCGGGCGGCCACTGGAGGTCTGCGACACCCTCAAGGCCGCACCCGCCTACGTGCTGGAGTACGAGGTCCCGGCGCGCTGACCAGGCCGTACAACGGCTTCGTAACAGCGAGGCACCACTCCTCTAGACGTCTATCTGACTACTGCTAGTCTCAAGTCGTCTAGAGGAGTTCGAGCGAGGAGAAGCAGTGATCCAGAACTACGTCATCGACCAGGCCGCCACCTTCGAGTGGCTGATGTTCCTGTCGTCCGGGCCCAAGACGGCGTTCGGCGACAACTACCGGCAGGAGACGACCAAGGACGGGCTGCCCAAGTGGCAGCTCCAGTTCGCGGCGTGCTTCCGGCAGTTCGGGCGCCCGACCAACGAGATCGTGACCGTCGGCATCGCCGCCGAGCGGGACCCGGGCGAGGACCTCGCCCCGGCCACCCCGGTGCAGCTCGTGGGCTTCGAGATCGGCGTCATGGACAAGAAGAACCGCGAGGGCCAGGCCATCGGGGCGCAGGTCTGGTACCGCGCCCAGGAGGTCCGGCCGCTGTCCGCAACCGGGAGCGGCGCCCGCGGCACCAAGCAGGCGCCCCAGTCCGAGGCGGCGGCGTCATGACCTGGCAGACCGACGCGGCCTGCCGCGACACCGACCCCGACCTGTTCTTCCCACCCTCCGAGGACGACACCAGCACCATCGTCGCCCGCCACCGGATCGCCGTCGCCCCGATCTGCGGCGGCTGCCCGGTCGCCACCGAGTGCCTGCGCTGGGCCCTCGACACCGGCCAGGACTACGGCCTCTGGGCCGCCACCACACCCACCGACCGTCGCGCCATCCGCCGCGCCCGCCTGGCCGGCGTCCCCGATCCGGTCGCCGACGCCGAGCCCATGTGCTCCGGCTGCGCGCTGCTGTTCCCCATGCCCGCCGTGGACGGCCAGCTCTGCTCAGGCTGCACCGAGAGGACCCTCCGATGACCGCCCTCGAGCACACCCGCCGCCTCGAGCACCGCTCCGGGCGCACCCGCGGGCCCGGCGCCCACCGCCCCGGGCTCTTCGCCCGGCTCCGCGCCGAGCGCGCCCGCCGCGACTACGAAGCCTCCGTGCTGGCGTTCGCCGCCTCCCTCAAGGCGGCGTTCCGCGAGGCCTGCACCGGCATCGCGCTGTGCCAGTACGTCCACGTCGCCGCCGGCGTCACCATCCGCACCCCGCGCGTCGGGGAGGTCCGCCTCGGCCCACCGACCTCCTTCACCGTCGAACTCATGGCCGGCCAGGAACCGGCCGACTTCACCAAGGGCGAGAACGGCGCCCGCCTCGCGCACACCCTCGGCGCCCACGCCCTGCGGGTCGAACCGATCGCGGGGCGCTGGGTGCGGCTGCACCTGCTCGACGCCGACCCGCTCCGCGACGGCTTCGGCCTCCCACCCGTGACCGTGGCCTCGGGCGCCGAGTCGGTGATCCTCGGACGCACCGAGGACGCCACGACCCTCGGCCACGCGATCACCGACCCGGCGCACCTCGCGGTGCAGGGCATGAACGGGTCCGGGAAGTCGGTGTTCACCTACGGGCTGCTCGTCCAGCTCGCCGCGGCCTCCGACGTCCTCGTGACGGGCTCGGACATCACCGGCCTGCTGCTCGGTAAGGCGTGGGACGACACCGCCCACCGGCCCCACCAGGTCACCGGCACCGGCGACATCGCCGCCCACGCCGTCCTCCTGGAGGACCTCGTGGCCGAGATGGACCGCCGGCTGGAGACGATCCCGCCGCGCCGGGACAAGATCGAGCCGTCGCCGGAGTGCCCGACGGTCCTGGTGGTACTTGAGGAGTTCCCCGGCCTGCTGCGCGCCGCCGACGGGCCCAAGCCCAAGCGCGGCGAGGGTGTCCCGGTCGGCGAGCGCATCCGCACTGCCGTGCTGCGGCTGCTCTCCGAGGGCCGCAAGGCCGCGTTCCGGGTCCTGATGCTGGCCCAGCGGTTCGAGGCCACCGCCGTGGGCGGCGGCTACGCCCGCGACCAGTTCGCCCTCCGGCTGTCCTTCCGGGTGCCGGCGGACTCACTGGAGATGCTCCACGGCACCGACGCCCGCCCGCTCGGACAGGAGCACGCCAACGCCGACCCCGGCGTCGCCTACCTCTCCGGGCTCGGGCGCGATTGCCAGCGCATCCGTGTGCCCTACCTCGGCGACTACGGCGAGTACTGCGACCGCATCGCCGCGCACGGACGGCGGGCCCACCGATGAACCTCATCGCGATCGTCATCATTGCCGGCCTCGTCACCGCCCTGCTCATCAAGAGCCACAAGGCCGCCCCCGCGCTCGTCTCCGGCGTCGTGACCCTCGTCCTGCTCTTCGCCGCCTTCCCCACCCTCGGCCCGGCGGTATCGAGCAGCGCCGGCGAGTTCGCCCACCAGCTCGGCGCCGCCACCGACCGCGCCGCCGACGTCGCACCCGAGGAGGTCCAGCGATGACCAACCTCGTCGCCCGCGACATCGAGCGTGCCGCCGAGGCCGTCCGCAGCGCCAACCACGCCACCATGCGCGGCGCCCTCGACGGGCCCCAGGCGGCCGTCGTCGTCGGCAACCTCGTCGAGCTGGCCCAGCGCCTCCCCCAGGTCCTCGACTTCCTGTCGCGCTCGCTGCGCCGCGCCGACCCCGCCGAGCACGACGACGACCGCGGCGCCGACGTCGCCTGGCTGCTCCAGCTCGCCGGAGCCGAGGTCGACGACGCCCGCACCGCGCTCGGCGACGCCGCCGGCCACCTCACCCACGCCCACAACCACCTCGGCCACCTCGGCCGCCGGCTCTCGGAGGACTGACATGGACGCGCTGCTCTACACGGCCGAGGAAGCCGCCGAGCTGCTCAAGATCAGCCGGTGCAAGGTCTACGACCTGCTCCGCAATCACGACCTCCGCTCGGTCAAGATCGGCGGGTCCCGGCGCATCCCGCGCGGCGCGCTGGAGGAGTACGTCGCCCGCCTGCTCGACATGGAGCCCGCCTGATGGCCGGCGAGAAGCGGCCCCGGCGCGCCAACGGGGAGGGGTCGATCTACCAGCGCTCCAGCGACGGCAAGTGGGTCGGGAGCGCCTACGTCTACACCTCGTCTGGGCAGATCAAGCGCCGGCCCGTCTACGGCTCCAGCTTCGACGAGGTCCGGGCTAAGCTCGACGAGCGCAAGGTCAACTCGGCCCACGGCATCCCGGTCCCGGACCGCTCGTTCAGCGTCGCGCAGTGGTTCGAGCGCTGGCTGGTCACCGTCCGCGAGGAGCGCCGGCCCACGACATACGTCGGCTACGAGAACGCCGTCCGGCTCTACATCGTCCCGGGGCTGGGTCGGAAGGCGCTCCCCCGGCTGACGGCGGCCCACGTCCGCGCGTTCATGGCCGGTGTCCGCGAGCGGTGTCTCTGCTGCATGCACGGCCTCGACGTCCGGCGGCCCGAGGAGGACCGCTGCTGCTCGGTCGGACGCTGCTGCGGGCGTCGGCCGTCCCAGCGCCAGGTCCAGTACGTCCACGCCGTGCTCCGCAACGGCCTCGCGGCCGCCGAGCGCGAGGAGCTGGTGACGCGCAACGTCGCCAAGCTCGTCCGGGTCTCGGTCCCGCGCTACAAGGTCGGGAAGGGCCTCACGGTCGCGCAGGCGCACAAGCTCCTGCAGGCGGCCAAGGGCCGGCGCCACTACGCGCTCTACGTCGTCGCCGCGACCCTCGGGCTGCGGCACGGCGAGCTGCTCGGACTCCGCTGGCAGGACCTCGACTTCGACCGCGCGACGGTCACGATCGCCCAGACCGTCCAGCGCGCGGCCGGCCGGCTCTACGTCGCCGAGGCCAAGACCGAGGCTTCCGAGGCGACCATCCCGCTCCCGAAGGTCACCCGCCGGGTCCTGGAAGAGCACCGCACCCGGCAGGAGGAGGAGCGGATCACGGCCGGCGACGCCTGGCAGGACCGCGGCCTCGTGTTCGCCTCGACCGTCGGCACGCCCACCGAGCCCCGCAACCTCGGCCGCGACTTCGAGCGCGTCCGCGAGCTGGCCGGCATGCCCGACGTCCGCCTCCACGACCTGCGGCACACCGTCGTCAGCCTGCTGCTCGACCTCGGCACGCCGCCGCACGTCGTCCAGGCCATCGCCCGCCACGCCCACATCGACGTGACCATGGCGATCTACGCCCACACCAACCTCGACGCCATGCGCCAGGCCCTCGACGCCATCGAGTGGAAGGAGCTGTGATGGCTGTTGCTACACGCGTTGCTACATCGCGATCATGGTCCGGGCAAGACACCCGGTCTGA
Source organism: Actinomycetospora sp. 2LY8.5 (assembly GCF_057180585.1). Lineage (NCBI taxonomy): Bacteria > Bacillati > Actinomycetota > Actinomycetes > Pseudonocardiales > Pseudonocardiaceae > Actinomycetospora > Actinomycetospora sp. 2LY8.5. Next base: position 52,827 of record NZ_JBXUHE010000027.1, on the reverse strand, counting down.
CCTGGAGCCGGCGCGGGGAATCGAACCCCGGACCTTTCGCTTACAAGGCGAGTGCTCTGCCGATTGAGCTACGCCGGCACGGAGGCCCATCCTACGAGGCTCCGATGTGCGAGGAGAGACCCCGCCCACAGGTGCAGGAAGTAGTCTCGGTCGGTCGGCACGGTGGTCGGGCGGGGGTCGCCAACGCCCCGTCGGGATGGGACGTGGCGCACGCTCCGGCCCGGCAACCCTGATCGAGTCCCGCACGTCTGGGCAGGTGGCCTTGATGAAGATTCCCGGGGTGCCCCGTCCGCGGTTCGAGCACTCCGACGAGCAGGGAGAGGAAGGTCCGCCCGTGGGGGTGGCCCAGCGAGCCCGCGGCTCGCTCCGTCGACAGTTCCCCGTAGACGACATCCGTCGCGCCGCCGTGGACGCACCGACCGTCCGCGACAACCTCCTCCCGGTGGTCACCGGGCCGGCGGTCGCCGACGACACGCTGGTGCTGCGCGTGCTCGACCTCGCGCTGCGCATCGGCGAGGTGCAGATCGCCTCCGGCGCCGGTGCGGCGGTCGCGCACGACACGATGCTCGCGATCGCCGGCGCGTACGGCCTGCCGGCCTGCGACGTCGACATCGCGTTCTCGACGATCACCATGTGCTGTCACCGCGGCAACGAGGCCGGTCCGGTGACGACGATGCGCAACGTCCGGTACCGGACCCAGGACTACACACGCCTCACCGAGGTCGACGAGATCATCTCCGCGATCGTCGACCGCGAGGAGCCGATGCGCGTCGAGGACGCGATCACGCGCCTCGGGCACGCCGTGCGCGCGCCGCACCCGTACCCGCGCTTCGTCGCCGCGATCGCCCGGTCGCTGTTCGCCGGGGCGGTCGCGTTCCTCCTCGGCGGTGGCCTGTTCGTCGCCCTGCTGGCCGCGGTGGCCACCGGCGTCGTCTGGGGCGTCGCCCGCTGGCTGGGACGCCGGCGGGTGCCGATGTTCTTCCAGCAGATGGTCGGCGCCGCCATCGTGACGCTGAGCGCGACGACGCTGGCCTGGACCGGGACGCTCGACGACTCGCCCGCGTTCGTCATCGCGGCCGGCATCGTCGTGCTGCTCTCCGGGTTGTCCCTGGTCGGCCTGGTGCAGGACGCGATCTCCGGCTTCCCGCTGACGGCGGCCGGACGCGCCGTCGAGGTCGTGCTCGCCTCGGCGGGTCTGTTGGTCGGCGTCGTCGTCAGCATCAAGCTCCTCGGCGCGGTCCTCGGCACGGACGCGGGCGCCTACGCGGCCGTCGTGCCTCCGGGGCCGGCCCCGTCGCTGCACCCGATCTCGCTGTTGGCGGCCGCGGCGGCCGGCATGCTGTTCGCCCTCTCGGCCTACGCCCCGTGGCGTTCGCTCCCCCTCGCGGCGCTCGCGGGCGCCGTGGCGTGGGGCGGATACGCGCTGCTCGGCATCCTGGGCGCCGGCGAGGTCGTGGCGGCGGCCCTCGCGGCGGCCGCACTCGGGCTCGTCGCGATGATCCTGCCCCGCATGCTGGGTACTCCCCCGTTGGTGCTGGTGATCGCCGGGATCACGCCGCTCCTGCCCGGTCTGACGATGTACCGCGGGTTCTCCCAGCTCGCGTACAACAGCGTCGCGGTGGGTGCGGTGACGATCCTACTGGCCCTGACCTTCGGACTCGCGCTCGCGGCCGGGGTCTCGGTCGGGGAGCAGATCGGCTGGCCCCTGCAGCGGCTGGTCCGCCGCCTGCGGCCCGGAGTCACCGCGGAGGACAGAGAACGTGACGCACGCCGAGGACGCCCCCGGGTCTTCTGACCTGCTGGTGGTGGCCAACCGGTTGCCCTTCGACCTCGACGCCGACGGCGCCTGGCAGCGCAGCCCCGGAGGGCTGGTCACCGCGCTGGAGCCGACCCTGCGCGCCCGCGGCGGCGCCTGGGTCGGCTGGCCGGGCCGGCCCGACGCCGAGCCCGAGCCGTTCGACGACGACGGGCTCGCGATCCGGCCGGTGCCGATCAGCGCCGACGAGGTCGCGGCCTACTACGAGGGCTTCGCCAACGCGACGCTCTGGCCGCTCTACCACGACGTCGTCGCGACGCCGCGGTTCGAACGGTCCTGGTGGGAGGCCTACCGGCGGGTGAACGAGCGCTTCGCCGACGCCGCGGCCCGGGCGGCCGCCGAGGGCGCCACGGTCTGGGTGCAGGACTACCAGCTCCAGCTGGTCCCGCAGATGCTCCGCGATCGCCGCCCGGACCTCCGGATCGGCTTCTTCCTCCACATCCCGTTCCCGCCCGCGGAGCTGTTCGCCCAGCTCCCGTGGCGGCGCCCGGTCGTGGAGGGCCTGCTCGGCGCGGACGTCGTCGGCTTCCAGACGACCGGGGGCGCCGAGAACTTCCGGAGCGTCGCCACCCGCCTCACCGCCGCGACGTCCGACGGCACCGGACTCTCCACCCCCGACCGGCGCACGGTCGCCGTCGAGGCCCACCCGATCTCGGTGGACGCCTCGCACCTCGACGGGATGGCCCGTGACCCGGACACGGCCAAGCGCGCCGAGGCCCTGCGCCACGAGCTCGGCGACCCGCGCACCGTGCTGCTCGGCGTCGACCGCCTCGACTACACCAAGGGCATCGACGTGCGCCTGCAGGCGTTCGCCGAGGTCCTGGAGAAGCGACACCTCGACCCGACCGGGACCGTGCTCATCCAGGTCGCGACGCCCAGCCGCGAGCGCGTCGAGCACTACGCCGAGATGCGCGACGACATCGAGCTCACCGTCGGGCGGATCAACGGCGAGTACGCCTCGGTCGGGCACCCGGTCGTGCACTACGTGCACCAGGCGACCCCCCGCGACGAGCTCGTCGCCTTCTACCGCGCGGCCGACGTCATGCTCGTGACGCCGTATCGCGACGGCATGAACCTCGTCGCCAAGGAGTACGTCGCCTCCCGCGCCGACGGCGACGGTGCGCTGGTGCTCTCGGAGTTCACGGGCGCCGCCGACGAGCTGGGCGACGGTGCGTTCCTCGTCAACCCGCACGACCTGGACGGCGTCGCCGACGCGATCGTCGCCGCGGCCTCGCAGGACGACGGCGAGGCGCGGCGGCGGATGGGCCGGCTGCGCGAGCAGGTGCTCGAGCACGACGTCGAACGCTGGGCGGCCGGGTTCCTCGAGGCCCTGGGCGTCGAGACCTGAGGGCTACTGGCTGGTATCGCTCTCCCTGCGAGCGACACCAGCCAGTAACCGCAGGATCCGGGGCCGCGAGCCGCCGCCGACACGGTCGCCATGTCGTATACAGTCGACTGACTACCTCGATCAGTGATGCACGCCATTCGTTGACACACGTCACAGTCCCGTGGCACGGTGCGAAAAGCCTTTCTGAAAGGCTTTACATGACCGTCCACCCGAGGGCGCCCGGAGGTCGCGGTGCAACCACAGAGCCACAAGGTCGTCGTCGACGACGTGTCGGTCACGCTCTCCGGGACGGAGATCCTGAGCCGGATCGCGCTCGACGTCGACGACCACGAGTTCGTCTGCATCATCGGCACCTCCGGCGGCGGCAAGACGACCCTGCTGCGCACGGTCGCCGGCCTCCTCGAGTGCGAGGGCGGCGTCTACCTCGACGGCCGCCGGGTCACCGGGCCGACGCCGGACATCGCCATGGTCTTCCAGCACTTCGGGCTCTTCCCGTGGAAGACGGTCCGGGCCAACGTCGAGTACGGCCTGCGGGTGCAGGGCCGCGAGGACGGCCAGGAGCGCGTCACCCGCCTGCTCGAGATCATGAACCTGGCCCACGTCGCGGACCGCTTCCCCCACCAGCTCTCCGGCGGCATGAAGCAGCGCGTCGGGATCGCGCGGGCGCTCGCCGTCGAGCCCGCCCTGCTGCTGCTCGACGAGCCGTTCAGCGCCGTCGACGCCATCACCCGCGAGCTCCTGCAGAACGAGGTGCTCGCGCTCTGGGAGCGCAGCGAGGCGATGACCGGCATCCTCATCACCCACGACATCGACGAGGCCATCCTCATGGCCGACCGCATCGTGGTGATCGCCGGCCCGCCCGGGCGCATCGACATCGAGGTCCCCGTCGACATCCCGCGACCGCGGTCTCCACGATCGGTGCGGTCCCACCCGAGCTACGCCGAGCTGCGCGACACGCTGTGGAACGCACTGCAGGGCCGTCACACGCGCGACCTGGAGTCGGCGTGACCGCCCTCGCGGGGTCGTCCACCCCCGCCACCGGCCGCGACTCGACGCGCACCCGGCGCCCCGCCCGCGCCGTCGCGGCGCCCCTGTCGCCCGGGCGCCGCTGGGCCCTGCGCCTGGGCTCGGTGCTCGTCATCCTCGTGGCCTGGGAGCTCTACGGCCGGGCGATCAATCCCGTGCTGCTGAGCTACCCGACCGCGATCGCCGGCGCCTTCGTCGACATGGTCGCCGACGGCACGCTCGCGGCGGCCCTCGGCGAGAGCCTGGTGGTCCTGGCCGTCGGCTCGCTCATCGGGATGTCGATCGGGCTGGCGGTCGGGCTCGTCGCGGGGCGCTACCGCTCCGTCGCCGCCGCGATCGAGTTCCCGCTCAACGCCCTCTACGCGACGCCCGCGGTCGCCCTCATCCCCGTCATCGTCGTGTGGTTCGGGTTCGGTCCGACGGCCAAGACGGTCGTCGTCACCTATTTCGTGCTCTTCCCGGTGCTGATCAACACGATGCGCGGGGTGCAGGAGGTCGACCGTGGCCTGGTGGAGGTCGCGCGCTCCTTCTGCTCGAGCGAGCGGCGGGTGTGGTTCGACCTGGTCCTGCCCTCCGCGTTGCCGTACGTCGTCACCGGCCTGCGTCTCGCCATCGGGCGTGCCCTGATCGGCGTCATCGTCGCGGAGTTCTTCACCGCGTTCGCCGGGCTCGGCAACCTCATCGTCAGCAACGCGAACAGCTTCCAGACCGACCGGACCTTCGTCCCGATCGTGGTCATCGCGTTGCTCGGCATCGTCCTCACCGCCGCGCTCGAGACGATCGAACGTCGCGTCGTCCGCTGGTCGGCCGACTCGTGAGCGCGACACGCCGCGAACGGCGCCCCCTGCTGCTCGTGCTGGTGACCGTGACGGCGCTGCTGCTGAGCGCCTGCGCGGCGTTCGGCGACCGGCCGAGCGGTCCGACGTCGGCTCCCGGCACCGTGCGCGTCGGCCTGCCCACCGGGGTCACGAGCTTCGCCAACGCCGACATCGCCGTCGCCGAGGCGCAGGGCTTCTTCGCCCGGGAGGGCCTGCGGGTCGAGGTGCAGAACCTGCGCTCGGGCGTCTCGGTGGTCCAGGGCGTCGTCGGGGGTGCCCTGGACATCGGGGCGGCGAGCATCGAACCGGTGGTCAACGCGGCCGCCGGCGGCGGCGACGTGGCCATCGTCGGCGCCTACACCGACCTGCTGACGGTGTCCGCGGTGACGCCGTCGAGCATCACCACGGCCGCGGACCTGCGCGGACAGCGGGTCGGGGTCCAGGAGGTCGGCGCCTTCCGGGAGATCATGAGCCGGCTGGTGCTGCAGAGCGGCGGGCTCACGCCCTCCGACGTCCAGTACGTCCCGGTCGACGCGCAGTCCTACTCGGCGGCGCTGCAGGACGGACGCATCCAGTCGGCGATCCTCCAGACCGAGCAGGCCGTCGACGCGACGCGCACCAACCCGGACCTGCGGGTCCTCGCGGACCTCAACCAGATCGTGCCGCAGTGGCACTACGGCACCTACTTCACCGCGCGCGGCTGGCTCGACGAGAACGACGACACCGCGACGCGCTTCCTCGCCGCGATCACCGAGGCGCACCGCTTCATGTACGCCAACCGCGCCGAGACGGTGCGGATCGTGGCCGCGGCCACCGAGTTCTCGCCCGAGGTCATCGACGCCGCCTACGAGACGCTGCTGGTCGCGCAGGCCGTGTTCCCGGTGAACACCGGGCTCGACCGCGGGCGCATCGCCGCCACGATCGCCGAGATGCAGCGGCTGGGTGCCCTCCAGAACGCCGCCCCCGAAGTCGACGAGCTGGTGGACGACGGCCCTGTCCGGGCCGCGGTCGACCGGCTCGGCGAGCGCACCGGCGACAGCCGGTGGCGCTGAGCAGACCCGCCGTCCCACCGACGACAAGGAGAGGCCGCCGCCATGCCTGAAAAGGATTACACGCACGCCGACGCCGACGCCGAGCGCAAGCACAACATCCTCGCGATGTCGTACGCCCAGGTGCAGGAGCGCCTGCAGGAGGGCAACCAGGACGTCGTCCTCGTTCCGATGGGCTCGACGGAGAAGCACGGCGCGCACATCCCGCTGGGCACCGACAGCTACGTCACCATGGAGGTCGTCGAGCGCACCGCGCGCGCGGCGGACGTCTGCTACTCGCCGCTCGTACCGTTCGGCTACTCCCCCCACCACATGGGCCGGCACCTCGAGGGCGCCGGGACGGTCACGCTGCGGGCCGAGACGTATCGCCGGGTGATGACCGACGTCGCCCGCAGCCTCATCTACCACGGCTTCCGCAAGATCCTGTTCGTCAGCCACCACGGCTCGAACACCAAGCCGATCGACGAGGTCATGCGCCAGCTGCGCTACGACACCGGCGCGTACATCTCGTACTACAAGACCCCCACCGAGCGGGACGCGTCGGTCGTCCTCGACCTGTTCGACAACCCCCCCGAGGAGACGCCCGGCTGGCACTCCAGCGAGCTGGAGACATCGGTGCTCATGGCCACCGCGGAGACCGCCGAGGGGCTGGTCGACATGTCGCGGGCGGTCCAGGACCGGGCGCACGCGCCCGCGTACATGACCGACGCCTTCTCCAAGACCGACGGCACCGCGACGGTGAAGTTCCAGGGCTCGGAGAACATCTGGGTGCCGATGGAGCACCACGAGTACAGCGACACGGCCACCATCGGCAACCCGTTCCGCGCCACCCGGGAGAAGGGCCTGGCGATGCTCGACCGCATGGCCGCCCACCTGACCGACTACGTCCACGAGGTGCGCGAGTTCAAGGTCGAGATCACCTCCAGCGACTACCCGGAGCGGGCGTGACGGCGGCCGGCGACGCCGATCCGGGCCTGCTGGCGGTCCTGCGCGAGGAGCTCGTGGCGGTGTCGCGGCGCGGGTGGGAGCGGGGCCTGGTGGCCGGGGTCAGCGGCAACAACAGCCTGCGCGTCCCCGGCACCGACCTCGTGCTCATCAAGGCCAGCGGCGGCTGCATGGGCGACATGGAGTCCGGTGACACCGTGCTCCTGCGCCTCGACGGCACGGTGCTGGACACCGGCCGTCGGCCGTCGAAGGAGTGGCGCTGGCACGTCGAGGTCTACCGCCGGCGTCCGGAGGTCGGCGGGATCGCCCACCTGCACCCGCCGCTGGCCGTCGCCTTCACCGTGGCCGACCGGCCGATGCCGCTGGTGACCTCGGCCGCCCGGGCGCACCTGCGGCGGGTGGCGACGGTGCCGCTGCTGCCCGCCGGCTCGGTGGAGCTCGCCGAGGCGATGGTCGAGCAGGTCGCCGACCCGGAGGTGCGCGCCGTCCTCATGGCCGAGCACGGGGCCGCGACGCTCGGGCCCGACCTGCGCACCGCGCATTACCGCACGGAGTACCTGGAGGACAACGCGCGCGTCGCCCTGAGCGCCATGACGCTGCTCGGCACGGGGGTCGACGCCCTCCCGCTCGCGGTCGACACCGCGCCCCTGGCGGAGGTCACCGGGTGACGGGCGCCGACGCCGGGTTCCTCGTGGTCCTCGCCACGGTGGACACCAAGGAGGAGGAGGCCCGCTACCTCGCGCGGCGTCTCGGCGCCGCCGACGCCGCGGTGCGGGTGGTCGACATCGGCCTGCACCCCGCACCGCGCGCGTGGGTCGACGTCGACGCCGAGACGGTCGCGGCCACCGCCGGGCGCACGACCACGGAGCTGCGGGAGCGGGTGCGCCGGGACCAGGCCATGGAGACGATGGCGCTCGGCGCGGCCACCGTCCTCGCCCGCTGGCACGCGAACGGCCGGCTGCGCGGCGTGATCGCCGTCGGCGGCAACCAGGGCACCTCGATCGCGGCGACCGCGATGCGCGGGCTGCCGTACGGGCTGCCGAAGATCCTGGTGTCGACGGTGGCCTCCGGGAACGTCCGCGGCTACGTGGGCGACGCCGACATCACGATGATGTTCTCGGTGGGCGACCTGCTCGGCGGCCCGAACATCGTCACCGAGCCGGTGCTGCGCGCGGCGGCCGGCGCGCTGGTCGGGATGGCCGCCGTGGCCACCGGCCCGCCACCGCACGGCGTCACCGCCGACACGGCGTCGCGCGCGGGGCGTCCCGTGGCCGTGACCGCGTTCGGCAACACGCACCAGGCGGTGACCACGGCGATCGCGTGCCTGGAGGCGCACGGCCGGGAGGCGGTGGTGTTCCACGCGTCGGGCGCCTGCGGGTCGGCGATGGAACGGCTGATCGACTCCGGCGAGTTCTCCGCGGTGCTCGACCTGACCACCCACGAGCTGCTGGGCGAGGTCTATCCCGAGGACGTCTACGCCCCGGTGCGCCCCGGGCGGCTCACCGCGGCGGGCCGCGCGGGCATCCCGCAGGTGATCGCCCCCGGCGGGCTGCACTACTTCTGCTTCGGCTCGCCGGCCACCATCCCGACGCGGATGCGCGGGCGGGCCGTCCACCACCACAACCCGCAGAACACCAACGTCCGCGTCGACGCCGCCGAGCTCGAGCAGGTCGCCGCGGTGATGGCCGAGCGGCTCGACGCGGCCGTCGGTCCCGCCGCGGTCCTCGTCCCCGCCCGGGGCTGGTCCCAGGTGGGCAGCCCCGGCGGCGTCCTGCACGACCCGGACGGCGACGCGCGGTTCGTCGAGGTCCTCCGGGCCCGCCTGTCCTCGACCGTCCCCGTCGAGGTGCTCGACACGACGATCAACGACCCGGTGTTCGCCCAGGCCGCCGTGGACCGACTCCTCGACCTGTGCAGCAGCCACCGACCCAGGGAAGGCGTGTGACCCGTGACCGACACCCAGATCCTCTCCCGGCCCGCGACCACGACGGTGCCCGACGAGATGCGCGCCGCCGTGCTGATGGGCCCGCAGGACCTTCGCGTGCTCGACGTGCCGGTACCCGTCCCCGGTCCCGGCCAGGTGCTGGTCCGCGTCGCGATGTGCGGGACGTGCGCGACCGACCTCAAGATCTACGACGGGAAGTTCCCCCAGACCCCACCGTTCGGGGAGTTCACGCCCGGCCATGAATGGACCGGCACGGTGGCCGCCCTCGGCGAGGGCGTGGACGAGTTCGTCGTCGGCGACCGCGTGTGCATCGAGGTGCACGCGGGCTGCGGCCGCTGCGACAACTGCGTGGTCGGGCTGTACACGGCCTGCCTGAACTACGCGCGGCCCGGCAAGGGCCAGCGCGCCAGCGGCATCACCGCCAACGGCGGGTTCGCCGAGTACGTGGTCCACGAGACGAAGGCCCTCTACCGGCTGCCCGACGCGGTCGGCTTCGAGGACTCGGTCATGGTCACCACGGCGGGCACGGGCCTGTACGGCATCGCCGTGGCGGGGGGCTACATGCTCGGACAGGACGTCGTGGTCTGGGGGCCGGGACCGGTCGGGCTGATGACCGTGGCGCTGTGCCGCCAGCTCGGGGCGCGCTCGGTGATCCTCGTGGGCACGCGGGAGTCACGCCTGGCGGTCGGGCGCGAGCTCGGGGCCGACCACGTCGTCGACGCCCGGAACCAGGACCCGGTGGAGCGAATCCTCGAGCTCACCGGGGGCGCCGGGGCCGACTGGGTGATCGAGTCCTCGGGCGGGGCGTCGGTGCCCGACCTGGCCCTGCGCGCCACGAAGCGCGGCGGCCGCATCGTGTTCGTGGCCTTCTACCCCGGCCCGGTCACCTTCGACCTGTCCGCGGCGGTGCGCAGCGACATCACGCTGTACACGTCGCGGGGCGAGGGGGGCAACAACGTCAAGCGTGCGGTCGAGCTCGCCGGACGGGGCCAGCTCAACGCCGGCCACCTGGTGACCCACCGGTTCGCGCTCGACGAGATCACGGAAGCGTTCCGTGTGGTGCGGGAGCGCGACGGCGACCCGATCAAGGTGGTCGTCGAGACCTGAGGGCCGATCGCGTCACCCCCTCGCGGGCCTGCGGCGGGAGCCGGTGCAATGCTTTACTCCCTGCATGCCGTGACCGAGGGGGTGACCGACGGTGTCCAGGACCAGGGCCGCGGTCAGCATCAAGGACGTGGCCGCGGCGGCAGGCGTCTCCACGGCCACGGTGTCGCGGGTGCTCAGCCCGGCCAGCCCGGACACGCCGATCCGCCCGTCCACCCGCGAGCGGGTGGAGCACGCCATCGAGGAGCTGGGCTACCGGCCCAACGACCTCGCCCGTGCGCTGCTCCAGCAGCGCAGCTCGGCGATCGGGCTGGTGCTGCCCGACATCGCCAATCCGTACTACCCGCCGCTCGTGCGCGCGGTCGAGGACGTGGCGTCGCGCCACGGGTACCGCGTCGTGCTCTGCAACACCGACCGGCAGCTGGAGAAGGCCGCCGCATACCTGGAGGTCCTGGTCAAGACCCGCGTCGACGGCATCGTCATCGCCGGCGGCGGGACCGCGCTGCCGCCGGAGAACCTCGCCCTGCGCACCTACCAGACCAAGATCGTGACGGTGGGCCGGCACGAGACCGACCATCCGTCGGTCCGCATCGACAACCGGGCGGCCCAGCGCTCGGCCACCGAGCACCTCACCGGGCTCGGACACCGCCGCATCGGCTACATCGGCGGGCCGACCGAGTCCCGCACCGCGCAGGACCGGCTCGACGGGCACGCCGACGCCCTGCGGGACGCGGGGCTCCCCGCCGTCGGCGCGCTGATCACGCACGGGGGCTTCGACGAGACGGGGGGCTACCAGGCCGCCCGGGGCCTGCTCCGCCTCGACGAGCGCCCCACCGGGCTGGTGTGCGCGAACGACCGAGCCGCCTTCGGCGCCTACGCGGCCCTGGTCGACGCGGGCCTGTCGGTGCCCCGGGACATGTCGGTGATCGGCTTCGACGACGTCCCCATGGCGACCTACGTCCGGCCCACGCTCACGACGGTCTCGGTGCCCACCTACGACCTCGGCGCGCAGGCCGCCGACATCCTGCTCGCCACCATCGACGGCCACGAACCCGCGGCCCCGGTGGTGCTGGGAACCACCCTGCGCATCCGGGCGAGTACGGCGGCCCCGGGCGGCTGACTCAGCGTTCGCGGGCCGGCCCCGACGTCGCGCGGGCGAGCAGGTCCGTGGGCAGCAGGAGCGTCCGCGAGCGCTGGCGGTCGCCCCGGTCGAGCAGCAGCTCGCCGGCCGCGCGCCCCTTGTCCAGGGTCGGCTGGCGGACCGTCGTGAGCTCCGCGCGCTCGGCGGCCGGGACGCCGTCGAACCCGGTGACCGAGAGCTCGTCGGGCACGACCCGACCGGCCTCGCGGGCGTGGCGCAGCGCGCCCAGCGCAAGGATGTCCGAGGTGCACACGATCGCGCTGACGTCGTGCTGCGCGAGCAGCTGCTCCGCGGCCGCGGCCCCCGCGGACTCGCTGTGGTCGTAGCGCTCGACCACCGGCACCGTCGACCAGTCGACCCCGGCCTCCGCGAACCCCTCGCGCAGCCCGGCGAGACGCCGGCGCTGGACCTCGTAGCGGGCGCGCTGCTGGCGTCCGACGGTCGCGAAGCCGTCGTTGCGCTCGGTCGACAGGCGCATGCAGAGCACGCCGACCTTGCGGTGGCCGAGGCCCACGAGGTGGCGGGCCATGTCGACCATCGCGGCATGGTCGTCGATGCCGACGCGGTCGACGTCGGGCACCGCGGTCGGCTGGTCGCAGACGACGACGGGGACGGGCCGCTCGAGCACCGCGTGGAAGTTGTCGTCGTCGTCGGGCATCGAGTAGACGACGAAGCCGTCGACGCCCGCCCGCGCGACGGCGCCGGGGTCGTCGGCCTCCGGGCTCACCGGGACGAGCAGCAGGCCCGAGCCGTTGTCCTCGCAGGCCAGCGCGAGCCCCTCGAGGAACTGCACCGCCACCGGGTCCCGGAACGCGTACGACAGGGCCTCGGTGAGCAGCAGGCCGACGGCTCCCGCCTTGCGGGTGCGCAGCGAGCGCGCGACCGGGTCCGGGCCGGGATAGCCGAGGCGCCGTGCGGTGTCCAGCACGCGGCGACGCAACGCCGGCGAGAGCTGGTCCGGGCGGTTGTAGGCGTTCGACACCGTGGTGCGCGACACGCCCAGCTCCGCCGCCAGCGAGGCCAGCGTGGCGGTACGCCGCGACCGGCGCCCCTCGAGTGCCTCACCCACTGCCCGAACGTATCGACTGTTTCGATCTAGGGCCACTCCGGGCGACCGATGGACGTCCCCGTGCGGTGGGTGTGACCTGGTCGGACGAACCGCGGCTCCCACACGCAATCGATAACCGTTATCGTTTGCACGCCGGACACGATCGTGTGCGGCTGGACCTCACCCGAGGAGGCGCTCCGTGCCCATCCGTTCCGCGCCACTGGTGGCCACTCTGCTCGGGGCGCTGCTGGTCCTGGTCGCCTGCGGCGGGTCCGGCGGCACACCGGCCCCGGCGCCTGCCCCGGCGCCGGCCCCGGCGCCCGCCCCGGAGTCGCCGGCGCCCGCGCCGGGGCGCACGCTGACGGTCGTGGCCACCACGAACGTCTGGGGATCGGTCGCGAGCGCCGTCGCCGGCCCCGGCGTCGAGGTCCGGTCGATCATCCAGGACCCCACCGCCGACCCGCATTCCTACGAGAGCACCCCGGCCGACGCCGCGGCGCTGACCAGCGCCGACCTCGTCGTGTTCAACGGCGGCCACTACGACGACTGGGTCGAGCAGGTCATCGACGGCGACCCGGCCGTGCGCGAGCGCTCGATCGAGGCCTTCGCCCTGCGCGGCGACCAGGCCCAGGAGAACGAGCACGTCTGGTTCGACCCGGCCGCGGTCGAGGGCGTCGTCGACCAGGTCGCCGAGCGTCTCGCCGCCGTCGAGCCCGCCCAGGCCGGGGCGCTGCGCGAGCGGGCCACCGCGTTCAACGCGCGCGTCGACGACCAGGCGGCCCGCCTCGCGCAGATCGGGCAGGCCCGCCCGGGCGCACGGGTCCTCGCGACCGAGCCGATCGCGCAGTACCTGCTGACCACCGCGGGCGTCGCCGACGCCACCCCTCCCGCGTTCAGCGAGGCGATCGAGAACGAGACCGACCCGGCCGCCGCCACCCTCGCCGAGGCGAACCAGCTGGTCGCGAGCCGCGGTGTCAACGCCCTGGTGTTCAACCCGCAGACCGAGACCCCGATCACCACTCAGCTGCGTGACGCCGCCACGGGGGCCGGCGTGCCGGTGGTGAACGTGACCGAGACACTGCCCGCCGGGCAGGACTACCTGACCTGGCTCGACGCGACCCGTGCCGAGCTCGCCCGTGCCCTGGGGGCCCCTGCGTGAGGTACCGATCGTGAGCAGTCCGTCCATCCGCCTGTCCGGAGCCGAGGTCCGCCGCGGCGGCCGCACGCTCTGGACGGGTCTCGACCTCGACGTCGCGCCCGGCGAGTTCGTCACCGTGCTCGGGCCCAACGGTTCGGGCAAGACGACGCTGCTCACGGTCCTGCTCGGGCTGCTCCCGCTGGCCGCGGGGATCTGCGAGGTCGCCGGGAGCCCGCCGCGGCGGGGCAGCGCCGACGTCGGGTACGTCCCGCAACACGGCAGCGTGGAGGAGCTGACGCCGCTGCGGGGCCGCGACCTCGTCGGACTGGGTCTCGACGGGCACCGCTTCGGCCTGCCGTTCGGCGGCCGCGCCGAGCGCACGCGCCGCGTCCACGAGGCGCTGCTGCAGGTCGACGCGCTGGAGCTCGCCGACGCCCCGGTCGGCGCGCTCTCCGGCGGCGAGCAGCAGCGCCTCCGGATCGCCCAGTCCCTCGTCGGCGACCCGTCCCTGCTGCTCGCCGACGAGCCGCTGCACTCGCTCGACCTCGCCCGCCAGCGCACCGTCGTCGAGCTCCTCGAGCGCCGGCGCCGCGACCACGGCACGGCGATCGTGTTCGTGACCCACGAGCTCAACCCGGTCCTGCCCTACACCGACCGGGTGCTCTACCTCGTCGACGGGCGGTTCCGGATCGGGACCCCGGACGAGGTGATGACCTCGGAGACGCTTTCGGAGCTCTACCGCACCGACGTCGACGTCGTCCGGGTCCGTGACCGGATCGTCGTCGTCGGCGCCGAGGACCGCCTCGTGCACACCGGGGGCGGGCCGCGGTGAGCACTCTCGACCTGCTCTCGCTCGACTTCGTCCGCAACGCCCTGATCGCGGGTGTCGTGCTGGCCGTGCTCGCGGGCCTGCTCGGCCCGATCGTGGTCGGGCGCGGGATGGCGTTCTCGGTGCACGGCACCGCCGAGCTCGCGTTCGCGGGCGGCGCCGGGGCGCTGCTGGTGTTCGGCACCGACGCCGTCGGTTGGGGCGCGCTCGTCGGCGCCGTGCTCGTCGCGCTGCTGTTCGGGGCGCTCGGGCGGGCCCAGCGCGAGCGCGATGCGGTGATCGGCGTGCTCCTCTCGTTCGGACTCGGTCTCGGGGTGCTGTTCCAGTCGCTCTACACTGGGCGCTCGGCCAACAAGTTCGGCCTGCTCGTGGGCCAGATCGTCGGCGTCGACGTCGGTGACGTGCTCACGCTGGCGGTCGTCGGCGTCGTCGTGCTGGTCGTGTTCGCGGTCGTGCGCCGGCCGCTGCTGTTCGCGAGCCTCGACCCCGACATGGCGGCCGCGCGGGGCGTGCCGGTGCGCGTGCTGTCGATCCTCTTCGCGGTGCTGCTCGGCGTCACCGTCGCTCTCGGCGTCCAGATCGTCGGCGCGCTGCTGGTGCTCTGTCTGCTCATCACGCCGGCCGCGGCCGCGGCGCAGGTGACGGCCTCGCCGACGCTCGCGTCGGTGCTCGCGGTGGCCTTCGCCGAGGTCGCGGTGATCGGCGGGATCGTGGCGTCGCTCGACGCCGGGCTGCCGATCAGCCCGTTCGTCGCGTCGATCGCGTTCGTGATCTACCTGGTCTGCCGGGGGCTCGGCTCGCTGCGGACCCGGCGGCGCGTCGCCCGGACCGCGGTCGCCGCCGCCCGCTGAGCTGCCGCCGGCGGGTCGGCGGGCGACGATACAGTTCGCCCCATGTCCGGAGCCCTTCGCGGCGCGGGCCCCGAGGACCACGGCCTCCGGCTGGTCACGCGGGTCGCGCTCGGCCTGGTCGTCGTCACCCCGAACGTCGTCGGGGCCGGCGTCGTGCTGGTCGTGGCCGCCTGGGTGCTGCCGCTCGGCGAGCTCGTCGCGTTCGACCCCGCCGCGCTGTGGCGCAACCTCGTCGCGTTCGGCGCCTACCTGGTCGCGGCGATCGTCGTCGGGGCGATCTGGGGCCACTTCCGCGTGCGGGTGCCGCCGGCGCCCGGGTCCGGTGCCGACGACGCCACCGTGCGCCGGCACCGCAAGCGCGTGCGGCGCGTGGTGCTGCGCGGGCCGCTGCGGCTGGCGACGGTGCAGGGCGTCCTCTGGGCCGCGGCGCTCGTCCTGTTCGTGCTGATCAACGTGTTCACCAGCCCGCGGCTGGGGCTCTCGGTCGGTGTGACGGTCGCGCTCGGCGGGGTCGCGACGGTCGCCGTGACCTATCGCCTCGTCGAGCGGGTCCTGCGCCGCGAGGTCGCGCGCGTGCTCGACGACCGCCCGCCGCAGGGCCGCCCGTTGCCCGGGGTGGTGCTGCGGTCGGTCGGCTCGTGGTGGCTGGGGACGGCGGTGCCGCTGGTCGGCGTCCTGCTCGCCGCGGCGTCGGCGCTGGCGTTCGGCGGCTACAGCACCGACCGGCTGGCGATCGTCGTGCTCGTGCTCGGCGGGGTCGCGCTGGTCGTGGGGTTCCTGGTCACGGTGCTGACGGCGATGTCCACGGCCGCGCCCGTGCTGGCCGTGCGTAAGGCGCAGCGCCGGGTCGAGGAGGGCGACTACGACGCCGAGGTGCCCGTCTTCGACACCACCGAGCTGGGTGTGCTGCAGGCCGGCTTCAACACGATGGTCGCGGGCCTGCGCGAGCGCGAGCGGGTCCGCGACCTGTTCGGCCGGCACGTGGGCGAGGACGTCGCCCGGACCGCGCTCGAGAACGACGTCGAGCTCGGCGGCGAGGTCCGCGAGGTCGCCGTGCTGTTCGTCGACCTCGTCGGCTCCACGCGGCTCGCGGCGACCCGCCCGCCGCACGAGGTCGTCGAGGCCCTCAACGCGTTCTTCGCCGTCGTGATCGACGTCGTCGAACAGAACGAGGGCTGGATCAACAAGTTCGAGGGTGACGCGGCGCTCGCGGTCTTCGGCGCGCCGATCGAGCGCGCGGACGCCGCCGCGTGCGCCCTGCGCGCCGGGCGCGAGCTGGCCCGGCGCATCGCGACCGAGCTCGACGGCATCTCGGCGGGCATCGGCGTCTCCGCGGGCGAGGCGGTCGCGGGCAACATCGGCGACACCCGCCGCTACGAGTACACGGTGATCGGCGACCCCGTGAACGAGGCTGCGCGGCTCACCGAGGCGGCCAAGGAGATCGACGGCTGCGTCGTCGCCTCCGGCGCGGCGCTGGAACGCGCGGGCAGCGAGGCCCAGCGCTGGGTCGTGATCGACTCGCGCGCGCTGCGGGGCCGGGACGCCGAGACCGAACTGGCCGTGCCGCGCGAACACGCGGGGGCGTGCGCGGACGAGGCGTCGGGGTCCACGGCCCCCGAGGAGCAGGAGCGAGCGGGGAGTTTGCGCGCATAGAAGCAGCGAACGCCACGTTCGCTGCTATCCCTCGGCGCGCCGGCGCCTCGCGACCTCGGCGAGCGCCACGCCCGCGGCGACCGAGGCGTTCAGCGACTCCACCTCGCCCGCCATCGGGATCGACACGACGCCCGTGCAGGTCTCGCGCACGAGGCGGGACAGGCCCTTGCCCTCGGAGCCCACGACGATCACCAGCGGTCCGCGCGCGGCGTCGGGACCGGCGACGTCGTCGAGGTGGTCGATGTCGGCGCTCGCGTCACCGTCCAGCCCGACGGCCACCAGGCCCTCGTCGAGCCAGGCCGACAGGGTGCGGTTGAGGTTGGTCGCGCGCCCGACCGGGATGCGCGCGGCGGCGCCCGCCGAGGTCCGCCACGCCACCGGCGTCACGCCGACCGAGCGCCGCGACGGCAGCAGCACCCCGTGCGCGCCGAACGCGGCGGCCGAGCGCAGCACCGCGCCGAGGTTGCGGGGGTCGGTGACGCCGTCGAGGGCGACGAGCAGCGGCTCGACCTTGTCGAGGTGGGCCCGCTGGCGGGCCTCCTCGAGCAGGTCGTCGGGGTGGCTGTACTCGAACGCCGGCACGGCGAGCGCGAGCCCCTGGTGCACGGCGCCGTCGGCCATCTTGTCGACGTCGCCGCGCGGCACCTCGAGCACCGAGACGCCCCGCTCGGACGCCATCTTGATCGCCTCGCGGACGCGGTCGTCGACCTCGATGTTCTGGGCGACGTACAGCGCGGTCGCAGGGCTGTGGGCCCGTAGGCTCTCGACGACCGGGTTGCGGCCGAGCACGGTCTGCGGGCCGTCGGGATCCTCGCGACGGCCCGGGGCGCGACGCGGCGAGCCCCGGTCCTCCGCGGCAGGCTTCCGCGGTGCCGAGGGCGACGCCCCGCCGGAGCGGTACGCCTTGTGGTTCGGGCGCTTCTCGGCGGGCGGGGTCGGCCCCTTGCCCTCGAGGCTCTTGCGCCCCTTGCCGCCCGAGCCCTTCGTGGGGCCCTTCTTGGAACCCGGGTTGCGGCGGGCTCCGGGGCGGCGGGAATTGCCGGCCATGAGGGCTACGCACCGTCCTTGAGCGTCCAGGTGGGACCGTCCGCGGTGTCCTCGACGACGACGCCGGCCGCGGTCAGCTCGTCGCGCAGCGCGTCGGCGCGGGCGAAGTCGCGATCGGCGCGGGCGCGCGTGCGCTGCTCGAGCAGCGAGTCGACCAGCGAGCCGAGGGCCTGCCGCGCGGCGTCGCCTGCTCCGCCGGCGCCCGAGGTCTCCGCCCAGACGACCGGGTCGAGGCCGAGCACGCCGGTCATCGCGCGCACCGCACCCGCGAGTGTGAGGGCCTCGTCGCGGTGACCCGCGTCGAGGGCGGCGTTACCGCGGCGCACCGTCTCGTGCACCTCGGCGAGCGCCGCGGGGGTCGCGACGTCGTCGTCCAGCGCGGCGGCGAAGGCGTCGCTGATCCGGCCGACCTCGACCGCCCCGACCCGGTCGTGCACGCGGTGCACGAACGTCTCGATCCGGTGGTACGCCGCCGCGCCCTCCGCGAGCGCCTCCTCCGAGTACTCCAGCGTCGAGCGGTAGTGCGGCGCGATGAGGTAGTAGCGCAGCTCGACCGGACGCACCCGCTCGAGCACCGCCGGGATCGTCAGCGTGTTGCCCAGCGACTTCGACATCTTCGCGCCCGACATCGTCACCCAGGCGTTGTGCAGCCAGTACTCGGCGAACCCGTCGCCCGCGGCCCGCGACTGGGCGAGCTCGTTCTCGTGGTGCGGGAAGACGAGGTCGAGCCCGCCGCCGTGGATGTCGAAGCGCGGCCCGAGGTAGCGGGTCGCCATCGCCGAGCACTCCAGATGCCAGCCCGGGCGCCCGCGGCCCCACGGGGTCGGCCAGTCCGGCTCGCCGGGCTTGGCCGCCTTCCACAGCGTGAAGTCGCGGGGGTCGCGCTTCCCGCGCGGGTCGCTGCCCTCGCCCTGCTCCATCTCGTCGGGGCGCTGCCCGGAGAGCTCGCCGTACGAGGGCCACGTGCCGACCGCGAAGTAGACGTCGCCGTCGGCCGCGTACGCGTGCCCGCGGTCGATCAGGCGCGCGATCAGGTCGACCATCTCGGTGACGTGGCCGGTCGCGCGCGGCTCCGCCGACGGGGGCAGGCAGCCGAGCGCGTCGTAGGCCGCGGAGAACGCCCGTTCGTGGGTGGCGGCCCACTCCCACCAGAGCCGGCCCGCGGCCTCGGCCTTGGTGAGGATCTTGTCGTCGATGTCGGTGACGTTGCGGACGAGCAGCACGTCGTAGCCGCTGTGCGCGAGCCAGCGGCGCAGCACGTCGAAGTCGAGACCCGACCGGACGTGGCCGACGTGGGGAACGCCCTGCACGGTGGCCCCACACACGTACATCGACGCCGTGCCGGCGTGCTGCGGGCGGAACTCCCGCAGTGCGCGTCGTGCGGTGTCGTACAGGTGCAGGCTCACCGTCCGGATCCTACGGAACGGCGGATCCGTCGCTGTCGGCCCATCAGCCTACGCGAGCAGCCCGACCGATCGATCGTTCGGTACGCCTCTTCCCAAGGTGTGATGGGAGACATAGAGTCGCCCTCGTCATTCGGCGGTTTCGCTACGCAAGGAGTGGTCAGCGTTGTCCATCACGTGCCGGACGTCTCTCGTCCGCCAGGCCCCGGGCAAGTACGAGACGGCGACGGTCGAGGTCGACGACCCGCGTCAGGACGAGATCCGGGTGAAGATGGTCGCCTCGGGCCTCTGCCACTCCGACGACCACATCGCCACCGGCGACATCCCCGTCGGCACCTACCCCTTCGCGGGCGGCCACGAGGGCGGCGGCATCGTCGAGTCGGTCGGCCCGAACACCACGGGCTTCGAGGTCGGCGACAAGGTCCTCTTCTCGTTCCTCCCCGCCTGCGGGCACTGCCGCTGGTGCGCCACCGGCCACTCGAACCTCTGCGACCTCGGCGCGGGCCTGCTCGCCGGCACCCGCTGGACCGAGGACTCCACCCGCCTGCACCTCTCCGACGGCACCAACGTCGGCCAGATGTGCGGCATCTCGACCTTCTCCGAGTACACGACCGTCGCGGTCGACTCGGCGATCAAGGTCGCGCAGGACACCAAGCTCGAGGTCGCCTGCCTGCTCGGCTGCTCGGTCGGCACCGGCTGGGGCACCGCCGTGAACACCGGCGAGGTCTCCCCCGGCGACACCGTGATCATCCAGGGCATCGGCGGCATCGGCGCCAACGCCGTCCAGGGTGCCGCGCACGCCGGCGCCGCCAACGTCATCGCCGTCGACCCGGTCGCGTTCAAGCGCGAGAAGGCCCTCGAGCTCGGCGCCACCGAGGCCGTCGAGTCGATCGAGGAGGCCACCGAGATCGCCAAGGGTTACACGAACGGCCAGGGCGCGGACGTCTCGATCGTCACGATCGGCATCACCAAGCCCGAGCACGTCGGCGACGCCTTCGCCTCGATCCGCAAGCAGGGCACCGTCGTCGTCACCGGCCTCGGCGACATCACCGAGGTCGGCGTGCCGATCCCGATCGGCGAGCTGACCCTGTTCGAGAAGAAGCTCAAGGGCTCGCTGTTCGGGTCGTCGAACCCGAAGGCCGACATCCCGAAGATGCTCGACCTCTACAACCACGGCAAGGTCAAGCTCGACGAGCTCGTCACCAAGCAGTACAAGATCGACGAGGTCGCCCAGGGCTACGAGGACATGCACGCGGGCAAGAACATCCGCGGCGTCCTGATCTTCGACTGAGGTAACCGACACCCGTGACCAACGGTTCCGCGGCCCCGGTATCCCCTGAGCCCGACGGCGCAGCTCCGCTGCGCTCCGTGCGGCAGGATGCCGGGGCCGCCCCCCGTCTGCCGTCCGCCGGGCCGCTCCCGGTCCGGTCCATGATCGACGCTTCCCACGCCCGGGTCGTCGGCCGCGTGCGCGAGTCCGAGGTCATCGCCGCGGCGCTCGCCGCCGGGCGCAGTGTCCTGCTCGAGGGCCCGCCCGGCACCGGCAAGACGACCCTGCTACGCGCGCTCGCCGACGGCGCCGGGGTCGGCCTCGAGCTCGTCGAGGGCAACGCCGAGTTGTCCCCGGCGCGCCTCGTCGGGCACCACGACCCCTCCCGCGTGCTCACCGAGGACTACCGGCCCGAGAACTTCGTGCCCGGCCCGCTGGTGCGCGCGCTGACCTCGGGTGCCCTGCTCTACGTCGAGGAGCTCAACCGCGTCCCCGAGGAGACGCTGAACGTGCTGCTCGGCGTGCTCTCCGAGCGCCGCCTGCACGTCCCGCGGCTCGGGATCGTCGACGCGGCGCCGAGCTTCCGGCTGGTCGCGGCGATGAACCCGTCCGACGCCGTCGGCACCGGGCGGATCACCCCGGCACTCTACGACCGCTCGTGCCGGGTCGGCTTCGCGCACCAGAGCGCCGACGAGGAGACCGCGATCGTGCGCCGCGACCACGAAGTCGCCGACACGGCGTTCGTCGAGCGGGCGGTGCGCGCCACCCGCTCCACCCGCGAGCACCCCGACCTGCGCCTCGGGTCCTCGGTGCGCGGGGCGCTCGACCTCGTCGCCGTCGCCGAGTCCCTCGCCGAGCTGCGGGCGGTGGCGCTCGCGGGCCGGCTCGCCCCGGCCGCGGAGTCCACCGGCACCGACGCCGCGCTGGCCGCGCTGTCCGGGCGCGTGCAGCTGCTCGAGGGCTCGACGCGCACGGTCGAGGAGGTCGTCGCCGAGCTGTGGGCGGCGAGCGCGCCGGTCGAGGAGTCCGACGGTGCCGAGGGCGGTGACCCGGGAAAAGCCTGAGCCCCGGTCAGTCGCCGCCGCAGGAGCCGGGGCGCTCGCCCGGGGCACCGCCGCGCGTGGTGTCCGACCCCAAGGAGGTCGAGCAGCTGCTGCGCGACCACGCCCGGCGCACCGAGACCCGCGCCGACCTGCAGCGCCGCCACGACGACCTCGAGCAGGTCAGCCCCACGGTCGGTGTGCTGGACGAGGCCGCCGTGGCGGGCGCGTACGACGAGGACCCGGACGGCACGGTCGACCTGCTCGCCGACCTCGCCCGCGCCACCGACCCGGCGCTGCGCGCGTCCGCTCGCCGCCTGGCCGTGCGGCTGCTCGTACCCCCGGCGCGGGCGGGCGAGACCGAGCGGCGGGGCTCGAGCCGGCTCACGACCGTCGCCGGCGAGGGCCTCGACCTGGACCTCGACGCGACGCTGGAACGCCGTCTCGACGGTCCAGCTCCTCCATCGGCGTGCTCGCCTGGATGCTCCGTGTCCGGGGCGCACCGTCACATCCGCGCGGAGGACCTGCGCTGGCGGGGCTGGCGCTCGCCGGCCAGGGCGCTGATCCTGCTCGTCGACGCGTCGGGGTCGGTGGCCGGCAAGCCGCTGACCACGGCGGTGACGACGGCGGGCGCCCTGGCGACGGGTCTGCGGGGTGACGACGAGCTCGCGGTCGTCGCGTTCTGGTCGCGCGCGGTGGTGCTGCGCCACCTGCATTCCCCGGCGCCGGCGTCCGCGGTGCTCGACTCCCTGCTCGACCTGCGCGGGGGCTCGACCACCGACCTGGGCCTGGGCCTGCGGGCGGCCCTGGCGCAGGCGACGGCGGCGCGCGTCCCCCACGCCGACGTGCTGGTCCTCACCGACGGGGCGTGGAACGAGGGCGAGGACCCGGCGCCGATCGCGGGCGGGTCGGGCACGGCGCGCGTGCACACGCTCGTGACCGTCGACGACGAGGACGCGCGCACCTCCTGCGCGCGCCTGGCGGCCGCGGGCGGCGGGCGCTCGGTGCCGCTGCACAAGCCGTCGGACGCGCCGGCCGCGGTGCGGGCGGTGCTGCGCTGACGGTCGGCGCGGCGCCTGTCGAGGGCGCCTGCTCCTTCGGGAACTGCTGGGGGGACCGAAGCATCGCGGTGTGTCAGCGGCGTGGCGTCGCTGACGTTGAGTGTCCGTAACGCCACGCGCTCGATTCCATGGCAGGTCGGGCGTGGGCGGTCGCCGACGCTGAGCGAGTGAGCGCGTGCCGAGGCGCTCGCGTGCTACGCCGGGCCGCGCCGTGCGGCGACGTCGCGGACGTGCCCGTCGAGGAGCGCGCCCAGTTCCGCGCGGAGTCGGGGGCGGTCGAGCGGCTCGACCAGCACGCGGCGGCCGGTCCCGTCGAGGCCCCACGCCACCCGGCCGACGGCGGTGTCGAGGACGGTGACCGTGCGCGACCCGCGGCGGGGCGCGCCGTCGGCGTCGCGGGCGGTGACCCCGAAGGTCATGGCCCGGTCGGGCGTGCGCGCCCAGAGGGTCCGGAGCCGTTCGACGTGATGCGACGGCACCCCCGCCCGGCGCAGGCGCCGCAAGCGCTCGTCGAGGGTCAGGCCCTGCCCGAACAGGGCGTCCGCCGGCAGGGCCATCGGCACGCCGGGCGCCGGGCGCACGTCGGGCAGGCGGGCGAGCAGTGCACCGGCGAGGTCGTGCGGGTCGGTCGTCTCGAGCAGCAGGCCCTCGCCGTCGAGGCGGGCGACGAGGCCGAGCGCCCCGCGCGCCGCCGCCAGCGTCGCCCGGGGCTCGCTCCCGTCGACCCGCACCACGACGTCGAGCTCGCAGGCCGGCCGTGCGAGCACCCCGAGCGCGTCGGCGAGCCCGGGGTCCGGATCGCCGCGGTGGTCGAGCAGGCCCTGCGCCGCCAGCCGACCCCAAGCGGCGGCGTCGAGAGCGTCGCGCTCGCCGTAGGTGCGACCGTGGTCGAGGACGTGCAGGACGACCGGCCGCGCGCCCAACCCCAGCCGGCGCCACAGCGCGAGGTACTGGCCGACGTCGAGCCGTGCGCCCGCGAACTGCGTGCCCAGCGCCATCGACAGGACGCCCCTCACTCGCCGATCACCGGCGGCGCGGTCGCGGGCAGCACGCCGGCGATGGCGTCGGGATCGTCCTCGGAGAGGTAGTCGGGGCGCCGGCGCTGACCGTCGCCGCCCTGACCGCCGACCATGCCGGCGGGCGGGATCATCGGGACCGCGCCTCCGCGGCCCTCCGCCGCCCCACCGGCCGCCCGGGCCGCGACGGTCTCCGCCGCGGCCCCGCCGCCGACACCCGCGCGCGCCCCGGGCCCGAGCTCGCCCGCCGCACCGCCCCCGCCGGCGCCGGCACGCGCGCCGGAACCCAGCTCACCGGCAGCACCACCCGGCCCACCACCGGCCCCACCACCGAGACCGCCCGCCCGGCCCCCGGTCGCGCCGCCCTCGCCGGCGCCCACCGCGGCGCCCGGCAGCCGGGGCACGACACCACCGGCGCCGCCGGCCCGCCCGGCGGTGCCGTCCCCCGCGGCGCCCGGCAACCCGGGGACCCGCCCCGCGCCCGTCGCCGCGCCGGGCGAGGCGCCCGCGTCCCCCGGCACACGCCCGGACGCACCCGGGACCGCGCCCACCGGAGGCACCACCGCGCCGCCCCCACCCGGGGCCCCCGCCCCGCCGGAACCCGCTCCACCGCCGGCTCCGGGAACGGCGCCACGGGGAGCTCCGGGGACGGCTCCCCCCGGGCTCGAGGGCACCCCGGCGGCCGTCGTCGACGACCCCGCGGGCACTCCCGCGCCACCCGGAACGGCGCCGCCCGCACCACCCGCACCACCGGCCCCGGCGCCACCCGCACCACCCGGCACGGCACCACCCGCACCACCCGGCACGGCACCACCCGCACCACCCGCACCACCCGGCACGGCACCACCCGCACCACCCGGCACGGCACCACCCGGCACCACACCCGGCACCACGCCGCCTGCGCCACCCCCACCGGCCCCGGGCGCCGGCACCCCGCCCGCGCCGGGCGCACCACCTCCGCCCGCACCGCCCCCGGGCACACCCGCGGCGCCGCCGGCGACGCCCAGCGACCCCTGCTGGGTCGCGCCGACGGGCTGGCCCGGCCCGGGCTGCACGGCGGACCCGTCCGGACCGACGAACTGGGGCAGCGTCGACATGCCGCCGCCGCTCGCCTGCTGGTAGTTGGTCATCGCGTCCTGGGCGAACTGCTCGGCCTCCTGATAGCGCAGCATCGAGGCCACCGCGTCGCCGACCGGGATCCCCACCGGGCTGATCGGGCCCACCGGCGGCACCGTGGCGAGGAGCGCGGTGCCGTCGAGGAAGCCGTCGACGCCGGCCTCCATCCAGGACCCGGCCGTCGGCGGTCCCTGGTTGAACACGGCGTTCTGCACCGTCGTCAGCCGGTCGCCCTGCTCGACGTTGACGTTCTTGACCCGGGCCGCCAGCTCGCGCGCCTGGTCGGCCCAGGGACGCAGCGGCTCGAGCCTGTTCTGCGCGGCGACCGAGGCGTCGCCGTCCCAGGCCACGCCCAGCGTGGCGTTGGCGCGACCGACGGAGTCGGTGACCGCGATCATCCGGTCCGCCAGCCCCTGCCACCGGCCGCCCGCGCCACCGAAGCCCTCGCCGGCCTGCGGTTGCAGGGCGTCCCAGATGGCCTGGTGGGACACCGCGTTCCAGTGATGGCTGAACGGCTCGTCAGGCACAGGCCACCCCCTCGCGCGGATCGTAAGGAGCCCGCGCGGGCCGTGGGTGCGGTTTCGGGAAAGTCAGCCCGGGAGCAGCAGAGCCGTCGCCACGGCGGCGAGACCTTCTCCGCGACCGGTGAGCCCCAGCCCGTCGGAGGTCGTGCCCGACACGGCCACGGGGCCCCCGAGCGCCTCGGACAGCGCCGCCTGCGCCTCGCCACGCCGGGTCCCGATCTTCGGTGCGTTCCCGATCACCTGGACCGCCGCGTTGCCGAGCACCCAGCCCTTCGCGCCGACGAGCCGGCGCACCTCGCCCAGCAGGCGGACCCCGGACGCCCCGGCCCACTCGGGTCGACCGGTGCCGAAGACGGCGCCGAGATCACCGAGCCCGGCCGCCGAGAGCACGGCGTCGCCCAGGGCGTGCGCGGCGACGTCGCCGTCGGAGTGCCCGGCGCAGCCGTCGACGCCCTCCCAGTGAAGACCGGCGACCCAGCAGGGCACGCCCGCCCGCACCGGATGGACATCGGTACCGATCCCTACCCGCACGGTGGAGCTCCGCGGGCGACGGCACCCGCGCTCACGCCGGTCCCGCCGTGACGAGCGCTTCGGCCATCGCGAGATCGAGCGGCGTCGTGACCTTGAACGCACGCGGATCACCCGGGACGGTCACGACGGTGACGCCGAGGTCCTCGGCGAGCCCGGCGTCATCGGTGGCGACGACCGGGGCGCCGTCGGCGCGGAGTGACCGGGCCCGGTCGTGCGCGGCCCGCAGCGTCGCGGGGTCGAAGCCCTGCGGCGTCTGGACCGCGGCGAGACCGCTGCGGTCGACGGTCGCGGTCACGACGCCCGCCGCCCCGGTCCGCTTCAGGGTGTCCGCGACGGCGGTCGCCGGGACGACGGCGCGGTGTCCCGCGCGCACGGCGTCGATCACCGCCCGCACGACGGCGGGCGGGCACAGGCATCGGGCGGCGTCGTGCACCAGCACCACGTCGACGTCGCCCGGCAGCGCGTCGAGTGCCGCCTCGACCGAGCCGACGCGGTCGTCGGCGCCGGGCACCACGACGGCGCGCCGCGCGCCGAGGGCGGCGCGGACGGCGTCCTCGTCACCCGGGGGCGCGACGACCACGACGGCGTCCGCTCCACCGGCGACGAGGCCGTCGACGGCGCGCGCGACCAGCGCGAGCCCGCCGACGACCGCGAGCGCCTTGGGCCGGCCGAGGCCGAGCCGTTCTCCCCGCCCTGCCGCCGGCACGATGGCCGCGACGGTCACCGCGTCTCCGCGGTCATGCACTGGATCAGGACGCTGCCTAGGACGCGAGGACCTGGTCGAGCAGCGACTCGGCGGCCACCTCGTCGGTGCCCTCCGCGAGCGCGAGCTCACTGACCAGTATCTGGCGCGCCTTCGCCAGCATCCGCTTCTCACCCGCGGACAGGCCGCGGTCCTTCTCTCGGCGCCAGAGATCGCGGACGACCTCGGCCACCTTGTTCACGTCACCCGACGCGAGCTTCTCGAGATTCGCCTTGTACCGGCGCGACCAGTTCGTCGGCTCCTCGGTGTGCGGCGCGCGCAACACCTCGAACACCCGGTCCAGACCCTCCTGGCCGACCACGTCGCGGACGCCGACGATCTCGGCGTTGTCCGCGGGAACCCGGACGGTCAGGTCGCCCTGAGCAACCTTGAGGACGAGGTACTTCTTCTCCTCGCCCTTGATCGTCCTGGTTTCGATGGCCTCGATGAGAGCGGCACCGTGGTGCGGGTAGACGACGGTCTCGCCGACCTTGAAAACCATGTGTCCCGAGCCCCTTTCGCCTCCACAAGGTTAACACGTCCGACGCACGGGCATTGCAGGGGATCCGGCCGTCTTCGCAGGTCAGGGACTTGACAACTCGCGGTGCGCCGTGCTCCCCCCGGTCACGCTGCGCGCCCGGACGGCCGGGGTGCGGCACTGGTACTAGGGTGTCGCTGCCGCTGGAGCCCTGACCCCCACCCGAGAGGACGCTCGGATCATGAGCCGCCGCCCGCGCGGGCCCCGACCCGGGATCGTCGCCGCGACCCTGCTGACCGCGGCTCTCGCCCTCGCGGGTTGCAGCGCCGGGGCCGTCACCCAGACCGACACCGTCGTCTCGCAGGCCGACGGGGCTCACGGGCAGGTGGGACCCATGATCCTGCAGGACGTGTCCCTGCTGGCCGGGCCGACCGGGTCCGCGCCCTCGGGCGGCGAGGTCGCGGTGCGCGGGACGATCGTCAACGACGGCCCGACCACCGACCGCCTGGTCTCGGTCTCGACGCCCTACGCGCTCGACGTGCGCCGGGAGGGCGCCACGACGATCCCGGCCGCCAACGCCGTCCGGATCGTCGGCGAGGAGCCCGGCCCGGTCGGACCGGCGGACGCGGCACTGGGTGTCGGCGGCACGATGCGAGTCGTCCTCACCGACACCACCCAGACGCTGGTCGCCGGCCCGACCTACGCGGTCACGTTCACGTTCGAGCGGGCGGGCTCCGTGACGGTCCCCGTGATCGTCAGCGCCGACGAGCCCGCCGTCGGCTGACGTCGACCGACCGGGCTGACCAGCCCTTTCGGACATCCCACCCCGCACTGTCGGGGGTTCGTCCTACGGTTCGCCGGTGCCAGCACGAGCCCGCGCCAGCCGCTTCGAATGCACCGCCTGCGGCCACCTCGCCGCCAAGTGGGTCGGCCGCTGCCCCGACTGCGGGGGGTGGGGCACCGTCGAGGAGGCCCCGGAGCTGCCCGGGGCCGGGCGCAGCGGGCGTCCTGGTGTCGCGCCGGCGCCCGCCGCTCGCCCGGCCAGCCCCGTGCGCCAGATCGCCGAGGTCAGCCTCGAGACGGCGACGGCACGGCCGACGGGTGTCGCCGAGCTCGACCGGGTGCTCGGCGGCGGCCTCGTGCCCGGGGTCGTCGTCCTGCTCGCGGGCGAGCCGGGGGTGGGCAAGTCCACGCTGCTGCTCGAGGTGGCCGCCCGGCGGGCGCGCGGGGGCGCCACCGTGCTGTATGTCACGGGTGAGGAGTCGGCGGGCCAGGTCCGGCTGCGCGCCGAACGCACCGGGGGCCTCGCGCCCCACCTGTTCCTGTCCGCCACCGGCGATCTCGAGGAGGTCGCGGCGCACGTCGAGGCGGTGGACCCCGAACTGCTCGTCGTCGACTCGGTGCAGACGGTCGGCACCGCCACCGCGGAGGGCACGCCGGGCGGGGTCTCCCAGGTACGCACGGTGACGACGGCGCTCGTCGCCCTGGCCAAGCAGCGCGATCTGCCCGTGGTGCTCATCGGCCACGTCACCAAGGACGGGGCGGTCGCGGGGCCGCGCACGCTCGAGCACCTCGTCGACGTGGTGCTGTCGTTCGAGGGCGAGCGCCACTCGCCGCTGCGGCTGGTGCGCGGGCTGAAGAACCGCTTCGGCGCCACCGACGAGGTCGGCTGCTTCGAGATGAACGACGGCGGCATCGCCGAGGTCACCGACCCCTCGGGGCTGTTCACCGCCGGCCTCGAGCGCACGGTCGCGGGCCAGGCGGTCACGGTGGCGATGGAGGGCAAGCGGCCGATGATGGCCGAGGTCCAGGCGCTCGTCGCCCGGCGCGTGAGCGACACCCCGCCGCGTCGCGTGGTGTCCGACCTCGACAGCGGCCGGGTGGCCAAGGTCCTCGCCGTCCTGCAGGAACGGTGTCGGCTGCCGCTGCACGACAAGGACATCTTCGTCGCCACCGTCGGGGGCATGAAGCTGCGAGAGCCGGCCGCGGACCTGGCCGTGGCCGTCGCCGTCGCCTCCGCCTTCCACGGCGAGGCGGTCCGGTCCGGTCTCGTCGCGATCGGGGAGGTCGGCCTCGGAGGGGAGGTCCGGCGGGTGGTCGCGCTCGAACGCCGCCTCGCCGAGGCCGGCCGGCTCGGCATCAGCCGCGCGATCGTGCCGCCGGGCGAGGTCGGGACGCCGAAGGGGCTCACCGCGGCGCCGGTCGACGACCTGCGGGGCGCGCTGATGCGCACCAGCCTGAACGGCGTGAACGAGGACTTCAGCCCTCGAGAGTGAACGGCGCCGGGTCGCTGATGATCCCGTCGAGCCGGGCCAGCAGCTGGTACGAGCCGGGCGGCACGGTCGTCCGCTGGCCCGCGCATCCCGGCTGCGACGTGCGACCCGACCACGTCACCGAGAACACCGCCTGCTCGCCCGGGGCGAGCGTGCGCACGTCGTCGGTGTCGCCCGGCGAGCAGTCGTTGCTGCCCCAGAGCCCGTCGCCGACCTTCTTCACCACGGCGACGGCCTGCTTGGCGGCGTCGAGGTCCCGCACGCAGGGGGCGGCGCTCGTGTTCTCGACGACGAGGCTGAGCACCGGCTTGCGGCCGGGCGCGTAGCTCGGCGCGTCGGTGCGCGCCGTGACGCGGATGTCGCCGTCCGCACACGGGCCGGGTGCGGGCGCCGCGCGTTCCTGCGGGGGCTGCTCCGTGGTCGGCGGGGCCGTGGTCGGCGGGGCCGTGGTCGTGCCCGGTGCGGGCGGCGTGGTGCTCGGTGTCTCCAGCAGCGGACCAGCCGAGCCGGTCGGCACCCCCGGTGGCAGGAAGCCCCGGAAGCTCCCGCCGCCCGGTGGCACGAGCAGCGCGTCGCCGGGAGCCGGCGGTGGCGCGAGCCCCGGCGCGTCGCCGGGCGGGAGCACCGAGGGCAGCGCGGCCGCGATGGGGCCGGGGGCGTCCTCCTGAGGTGCGCCGTCGGGTGGCACGTCCGTCGCGATGTCCGAGGTCTCCGGCGAGGTCTCCGGCGAGGCCGTGCCCTGCATCGCTGCCGCGCGGGCGCGCGCCTCGACCGTCGCCGCATCGGGCTCACCGCCGGTCAGGCCGACCACGGCCCAGACGAACCCGCCGAGCACGAGGACCACGACACCGAGCGCGAGCGACCGGCGCCGCCAGTACACCGACGGCGCGAGCGGTCCGACCGGCTCCCACACGTCACGGAAAGTAGGTTCGCGCTCGCAGACCGCGACCGTTCGGCACGCGGTGGCCCGGCCGTTTCACCCGACGGTGGCGGCGGCGGGGGCCCGGGGCAGGATCGGCGGTCGATGGGCACCACCACGTCCTCCACGTCCGCCGCGACGACGGCCACCGCAGACGAGTCCACGCTCGCCGACGTCCTCGTCCCCTGGTTCCGCGCGCACGCCCGCGACCTTCCCTGGCGAGCACCGGACACGAGCGCCTGGGGCGTCCTCGTCTCCGAGATCATGCTGCAACAGACACCGGTCGCGCGGGTCGAGGAGCCGTGGCGGGCATGGTTGGAGCGCTGGCCACGGCCGTCGGCGATGGCCGCCGCGCCGGCCGCCGAGGTGCTGCGGGCGTGGGGCAGGCTCGGCTACCCGCGGCGGGCGCTGCGCCTGCACACGGCCGCGCAGGCCATCGCCGACGACCACGGCGACGTCGTCCCCGCCGACGTCGAGACCCTCGAGTCGCTGCCGGGGATCGGCACCTACACCGCGCGGGCGGTGGCCGCGTTCGCGCACGGACAGCGCGTGCCCGTGGTCGACACCAACGTGCGGCGGGTGGTCGCCCGGGCGGTGCACGGGGACGCCGAGGCCGGGGCCGCGGCGGCCCGCGATCTCGCCGACGTCGAGGCGCTGCTGCCGCGGGAGCAGGTCGACGCGGCGACGATGTCGGCGGCGCTCATGGAGCTCGGCGCGACCGTGTGCGTCGCGCGCAGTCCGCGGTGCGCCGACTGCCCGATCGTCGACCGCTGCGCGTGGCAGCGCCGCGGGCGGCCGGCCTGGGACGGGCCGGTCCGCAAGGCCCAGACCTGGGCGGGCACCGACCGCCAGGTGCGCGGACGCCTGCTCGACGTCCTGCGCAGGGCGCCGGGACCCGTCGCCGCGGAGGCGCTCGAGGCCGCCTGGCTCACGAATCCCGGCCAGCGCGCCAAGTGCCTGGACTCGCTGCTCGTCGACGGGCTGGTCGAGCAGCTCGCGGACGGGCGCTTCGCGCTGCCCGGCGAGGCGGACGACGTAGGCTGACTCCATGGCCGTCGTGAAGATCAACGCCATCCACATCCCCGAGGGCAGCGGTCCCGAGCTCGAGAAGCGGTTCGCCGCGCGCGGCGAGTCGATCAAGGACACGCCCGGGTTCCTCGGCTACGAGCTGCTGCGCCCCACCGCGGGCGAGAACCGCTACTTCGTCTACACGAAGTGGGAGTCCGAGGAGGCCTTCGCCGCCTGGCGCGACGGGGGTGCCGCGGCCGCCGCGCACGCCGGCGAGCGCAAGCAGCCCGTCTCCTCCGGGGCCGACCTGCTGGAGTTCGAGGTCGTGCTCCGCGTCGACGGCGCCGGCTCCTGAGCCACCCCGACACCACCGACCCCGACCCCGACGCCGTCGCCGAGGCCGCCGAGCGCCTCGGCGGGGCGACGGCGCTGCTGATCTGCGCCGGCGCTGGGATGGGCGTCGACTCGGGGCTGCCCGACTTCCGCGGCCCCGAGGGCTTCTGGCGCGCCTACCCGCCCTACCGGCGCCTCGGGCTGCGCTTCGAGGAGATCGCCGACCCCGAGCACTTCGACGACGACCCCGAGCTCGCCTGGGGCTTCTACGGCCACCGCCTCGCGCTCTACCGCCGGACCGCGCCGCACCCCGGGTACGCGGTGCTGCGCCGGTGGGCCGACCGGTGGCCGGCGCGGGTGTTCACGTCCAACGTCGACGGGGCGTTCCAGGTGGCGGGCTTCGCGGACGACGACGTCACCGAGTGCCACGGCGCGATCGGCATGGTCCAGTGCACCGGCCCGTGCCACGAGGGCACCTGGCCCGCCGACGACGTCGACGTCGTGATCGACGAGGACACGATGCGCGCCCGGCCGCCGCTGCCGTCGTGCCCGCGCTGCGGTCGCGTGGCGCGGCCCAACATCCTCATGTTCGGCGACGCCACCTGGGTGCCCGGTCATCACCACGCCAAGGAGTCCGCCCACCGGGCCTGGCTGCGCGGGATCGACGCGCAACGGCTCGTCGTGGTCGAGCTCGGCGCGGGCACCGCCGTGCCGACGGTCCGCCGGCACGCCGAGCTCGCCTCCGCCGCGTCCGGGGCGCTGATCCGGATCAACGTCCGCGAGCCGGAGATCCGCCACGGGCGCGGGATCGGGCTCGCGTCGGGGGCCCGGGCGACGCTGGAGGCGATCGACACCGCCCTCGGCTGAGTGATCAACGGGGACTTCGGGCGCCTAGAAGCAGCGAACAGCGCGTTCGCTGCAGCCACCCGCTACACGCCCGTGATCCCCGCCAGCGTCAGGCCGCGGGCGGCGGCGACGCGTTCGGCTTCCTCCTCCAGGCGCGCCCGCACGTCGGGCGCCAGGGGCACGATCGGCGCGACGTCCAGCGTCAGCTTCTTCCCCGACGCCCTGGGCCGCCAGGTGCCGACGATCTCGCCGTCGGCCAGCAGCGCACCCGGGTTCCCGATGATCTTGTACAGGTCCTTGCGGAGCGCCTCGTCGGGCGCGAGCAGCGGGCGGTCGCGAGCCTGGAGCATCGGGTCGAGCGGCGGCAGGAGGCGGACGAGGTCCGGGTCGGGCGCGCCGAGGGCGGCGTCGAGGTCGTCGGCGAGCAGCCAGGCCCGGTGGCCGTCGACGGAGACCTCCGCCAGCCCCGGCAGCGCCGCCTCCCATGCCGGCGCGAAAGCCGTGGTCGACGTCCCGACGAAGTCGGCGACCTCGCGGGGGCCCGCCGGACCGAGCACGCGCAGGTAGTCGAGCACCAGGCGCGCGGCACGCACGGCATCACCCTCCCCAGGGCGCGACCAGCCCGACGGCGGCGGCGTCAGCAGCAACGTCCTCCCCGTCGGATCCAGGCCGACGCCGACCGGGAAGGCCGAGAGGCGGAAGAGCTGCTCGTTGACGTGGATCGTCCCGCAGCCGCGGCAGTCGCGAAGCAGGGCGTCGGGCAGCAGTTTCGTGACCGCGGTGCTCGCCGAGCCCTTGGTCATCGGCTCGGTGACGACCTCGGCGAGCGCGTCCGCGGCACGGTCGACGGCCTCGCGGGCGGGGATCCCGACGCGCCGCTGCTCGGGTCCACTCCAGTTGAGGCGCGCGCTCGCGTCGGCGTCGTCCAGGGGTCGCGCGGCGGCGGCGATGTCGTTGCGCTCGGCGGGCGGGTGGTGGTGCGGCGCGCCGCGGTGGGTCCAGCCGTCGACGAGCCCGAGGTCGAGCGGATCCGTCTCGCCGGCGCGCCGTGCCGCGAGCGCCAGCCGCGCCGTCGGCCCCGAGTCCTGGAGCCCCAGCGAGAACAGCGGGGCGAGGGGCCGGTCCCGGTGCAGCCCCTGCGCGGCGATGCGGTGCGCCATGACCTGCTCGCGGGTCAGCGTCTCGACCATGCCGACAGCTTCCCGCACGGAGGCTGACATCCCCGGTCAGGTTCGGGAGACGATGCCTGCGGAGCTCGACTCGAAACGGGGAAGATGGAACGTGTGAGCTCGGTGCGCGCGGTGCCCGTCACCACGGACATGGACGGCAGCAAGGACGGAGCGCTGCAGGCGGACGACGCCTGGCACACCGCGCGGCGGGTCGGGCTGGTCACGCTGCTCCGCGACGCTCTCCAGCGCTTCCGCTACGGCGACGGGTTCAGCCACGCCCGTGGTTTCGCGCTGCAGCTCGCGCTCGCGATCGTCCCGCTCGTCATCGCCGGCAGCGGGCTGGCGACGGCCGTGGGCGCCGAGTCGGTCGCGCAGGTCGTCGCGCGCACGGTCGTCGCGGTGTCCCCCGGCGCGGGCGACCAGCTGCTCGCCGACGTCGTCGCCCGCGGCCCCGCGGAGCTCCCGGAGGAGGACGGCGACCCGGAGGACTCGCGCAGCGAGAACGTCGGCGAGCTCGCCGTCGCCTTCGGTCTGATCACCGCGTTCCTCGCCATGACCAGCGCGATCGCCCAGCTCGAGCGCGGCACCAACCGGATCTACGGCACCGAGCGCGACCGGCCCTTCCTGCGCAAGTACAGCCGCGCGGCCCTCCTCACCCTGACCGCCGGCTCGTCACTCGGGCTCGGCCTGGTCCTGATCATCGCCGGCGGCCCGCTCGGCGACGCCGTCGAGGACGTCTACCGGTGGGGCGACGTCGCCGAGACGATCTTCGACGTCCTGCGCTGGCCCGTGGGTCTCGCCGCGCTCGTCCTCGCCGTGACCGTGCTCTTCCGCTTCTCCCCGCGCCGACATCAACCCGGGCTGTCGTGGCTCGCGCTCGGCGCCGGGCTCACGGTGGTCCTCTGGCTCGCGGCGTCCGGTTGCGTGGCGCTCTACGTCGCGGTCTCCGGCGACTTCAGCGACACCTACGGCCCGCTCGCCGGGATCATGGCGCTGCTGCTGTGGGCGACGGTGACCGGCGTGGCGCTGCTGCTCGGCGTGGCCGTGGCCGCCCAGCTCGAGGCCGCACGGGCCGGACAGGGCGATCCGCTGCTCCGCGACGCGGACGAGGACGGCATCCCGGACGAGCTGCAGCCCGCTGACCAGGCGGACCAGCAGTCGGTGGAAACCGTGGGCCCGGACGGGGGACGTGGCTGACAGTTCCTGTCAGCCATGGGGTACCACTGACGTGTGCGCGCCAGCCGCCTGCTCTCCGTCCTCCTGCTGCTGCAGAACCGCGGCCGCCTGACCGCGCGCGAGCTGGCCGACGAGCTCGAGGTCTCGATCCGCACGATCTACCGCGACATGGACGCGCTCTCGGCGTCCGGCGTCCCGGTCTACGCCGACCGCGGCCCGGAGGGCGGCTACTCGCTGCTGGAGGGCTACCGCACGCACCTGACGGGCATGACCGCCGACGAGGCCGACGCCCTGGCGCTGTCCGGCATGCCCGACGCGGCCGCCGAGCTCGGCCTCGGTCGGGTGTTGGCCGCGGCCCAGCTCAAGGTCCAGGCGGCCCTGCCGGACGAGCTCTCGGACCGGGCGGGGCGGATCGCCGAGCGCTTCCACCTCGACGCCCCCGGCTGGTTCCGCGAGGCCGACCACGTCCCGACGCTCACGGGCGTCGCCGACGCCGTGTGGAACCAGCGCCTGCTGCGCGTGCGCTACCGCCGCTGGGCGACGGGCGGGCGCGAGCCGGAGGTGGAGCGCGAGCTCGCCCCGCTCGGGCTCGTGCTCAAGGCGGGGACCTGGTATCTGGTCGCCCTGCCGGCCGGGGAGAGCGACGCCGGCCCCCGCACCTACCGCATCGCGCGCATCCTCGACCTCGAGACGCTCGACGTGCGCTTCGACCGTCCCGAGGGCTTCGACCTCTGGAAGTACTGGCACCAGCGCACCCAGGAGCTCACCGACGCGCTGTACCAGGCCGAGGCCGAGGTCCGGTTCTCGCCACGTGCGCTCGAGCTCGCCCCGGTGATCCTGCGACCGCACACCGCCCGCGCGCTCGCCGAGGGCAGCTGGCCCGCCGACGAGGACGGTTGGGTGCGGGCCGTCATCCCGATCGAGTCGCTCGCGCACGCCCGTTCGGAGCTGCTCGCGCTCGGTGCCGAGGTCGAGGTCCTCGGTCCGCCCGCGCTGCGCGAGCAGATGGCCGAGACCGCGCGCACGATGGCGGCGCTCTACCCGGCCTGAGCGCGCGCGGTCGCAGCCCCCAGGCGCTCCGAGGCCTTGGCGACGACGTGGCGCAGGCCCCTCTCGGCGCGGGTCAGCGGCAGCCGCTCGAAGCGCAGCGCCTCGTAGGGCACGGACGCCGCGCCGAAGTAGGCCTTGTACCGCTCGGGGGCGGAGCCGGGATCGGACTCGCCCATGTGGAACCAGTGCACACCCTCGGCCGCGGCGTCGGCGAACGAGCGGGTGTGCAGGACGTAGGTCGCGAGCGTCTCGCGGGACAGCGCGTCGTCCATCGCCGAGAGCCAGCCCAGCGCGTGCTGCCCGTGCTGGAGGACGACGTTGACCGCGACCGGCCGGCCCTCGTGGAACGCCGACCACACCACGCACCGCTCCCCCATCGCGGCCGCGACCGCGGCGACCTGACCGGGACGGTCCTGCGCGGCGGCGACCCGGTGCGCGAGCCACAGCGGCTGCCCGCGCTGGGCGGCCCAGCGGTCGACCTGCTGGCCGTAGAGCTCGGCGAACGCGCGGACACCGACGCCGTCGGGGTCGTCGCCACGCTCGCGGCGGACGTCGAGCGAGAAGCGCTCGGCCTTGCGCACGGAGTTGCGGACCTGGCGCTTGAACACCTTCTCCCAGAGGTGGTCGTAGCCCGGGGAGAGGTCGACGACCTGCGCGGTGTACGGCACGCGGATCGCGCTCCCCGGCGCGACGTCCGCCCAGGCCGAGCCCGCGAGCGACGTCGGCACCACGCCGGTCCGGACCACCGGGCGGCGGGCGAGGTCGTCCAGCACCACGCGGCAGTCGTCGGCGGTGACCCCGCCCTCGGCGATCAGCCCGCCGTAGCCCCAGCCGTACGGGAACGACTCCTCGGCCACCCGCACCCCGGCGACGGTCCGCGCGACCAGCGGCAGCAGGCCCCGGCGACCGCCCGGCAGCTCGTAGAGCCTGCTCGCGTCGGTCCGGCCGGTCCGGGCGCACAGGCAGTCGAGCCATTCCGGGGTCTGGGTGGCGACGGCCTGGGGGTCGGCGGGCAGGAGGCGACGCCACTCGTCGCGGGGTGCGGGGCTGGTGATGCTCACGCGGCGACCTCCTCGGCGGTCGCACGGCGGGTCAGGCGGGCGAGCAGGTCGCGGACGCGGGCGACGTCCTGTGCGGGCACGACGCCCCAGCGGACGGCGAGCACCGCGTAGCCGACGAGACCCAGGACGATCAATGGCAGGTCGAGCCCGGTGCCGGCGATCGCGGCGGTGACGAGCAGGCCGGCGAGCACGGTGACCGCGCCGGTCCAGGCGGCGGCGACGCGGGCCCGGACGCGGCCGAGGCGGTGATGGCGCACGTACACCGAGGCCAGTGCGGCGACGCCGACCCAGGCGCCGACGGCGAAGCCGGCCGCCGCGCCCGTCGCGCCGTGGCCCGGGACCAGCACCACCATCGTCGCGACCTCGGCGAGCGCGGCCAGCGGGATGCGCGCCGCGGCGGAACCGGCGAACCCGCGGGCGAACAGCGCCTTGAGCAGCATGTCGCCCACGATCAGGCCGAGCGCGCCGATCGCGACGACGCGCGTCGGGCCGACGGCGGCGGCGTACTCGGCGGGGAACAGGCGCCCGACCAGCGTCTCGGGGGTCACGACGAGCACGAGCACGACGGGCGTCAGGGCCAGCGGGACCCAGCGGAACGCGGTGACGAACCACCCGTGCGCCTCGTCGGCGCCGCGGGAGCGGGCGATGAAGGGGAAGACGGCCTCGGACAGGGCGCTGCCGGCGAGGAACGGCGCCTTGGCCAGGATCGCGGCCACCTGGTAGATGCCGACGGCGGCGAACGTGACGCCGTGGCCGTGGCCGAGTGCGCCGAGCAGCAGGACGTCGAGGGTGCCGATCAGGCCGAAGCCGGTGGTGCCCGCGGCCATCGGGGCGGCGGCCGCGAACGAGCGCCAGCCGGCGATCGCGCCGCGCAGGCTCGGCAGGCGGTCGCGCAGCGTCCACCACGCCCAGCCGGCGGCACCGGCGGCGCCGGCCAGCAGCGCCCAGCCCACGCCCAGCGCCCCGGAGCCGAGCAGCGCGACGATGCCGACGCCGAGCACGACCTTGACGATCACCTCGACGATGCGCGCGGTGCCGACCGCGGTGAACCGCTGGGCGCCCTGCAGCCCACCGACCAGCACCTGGCCGAGCGCGAGAAGCACGATCGTGCCCGCGACCAGCAGCGTCAGCCCGGCGCCGACGCCGGGCAGGATCGCGCCGGTCGTCAGCTGCACGGCGGCGAACCCACCGGCGAGGGCGGCCCCGAGCCCGACGTTGCCGATCAGGGCGCCGCGGAAGGCGGAGTCGGTGGTCTCGTCGGCGCGCGCCACGGTCCGCGCCAGTGCCCACGGGAAGCCGGCGGCGAGCACCGAGGTCGCGAGCAGCAGCACGGTCAGCAGCACACTCACGACGCCGAACTCGGCGGTGGGGAGCAGCCACGCCAGCGCGAGCCCGAAGCCGTAGTTGAGCGGGGCCGTCAGCACGGTGCCGAGCATCAGGACGGCGGTGCCGGTGGCTGCGGACTGGTGTCCTCGAAGCGCTCGCATCCTGGTTCGCCCTCCCCGTTCGCCGGTGGGACCAGCGTCGTCCCGGAGAGATCGACCGACGAGGGAGCCGACCCCCGGGCGGCGGGGGTGGTCCCTACTCCTGCGCGGGGTTCGCGGACCCGGTCGCTGACGTCGGGGAGCCCGGCGGCGACCTGCTCGTACACCGCGAGCTGCGCCGCGGCGAGGGCGTCCCAGTCGTAGGCGCGGGCGAAGTCGCGGCCCGCGGCCCCCATGGTGGCCAGGCGGTCGGCGTCGGACGCCACGTCGACCAGGCACGCGGCGAGGGCGTCGACGTCGAACGGCGGCACGGTCCAGCCGACCTCCGGCGGGATCACCTCGCGCAGGCACGGGATGTCGAAGGCGACGACCGGGGTGCCGGTCGCGAGCGCCTCGACCGCGACCATCCCGAACGTCTCGTGCCGCGACGGGACGACCACGATCCGGGCGCCGGCGAGGAGCGCGGCCTTCTCGGGGCCGTCGCACCAGCCCAGGAACCGCACGCCCTCGACGCCGAGCTCCTCGGCGAAGCGCCGCACGCGCGGCTCCTCGGGTCCGCCGCCCGCGACGAGCAGCTCGCCGCCGAGTCGCGCGCCGACCTTCTTCCAGGCCGTCAGCAGCAGGTCGAGCCCCTTGCCCTCGAGCTCCAGGCGCCCGAGGAACACGACGTCGCGGCCCACGCCGGCCGGCGCCTCGAGCAGGGCGCGGTCGACGCCGTTGCCGACGACGTCGACGCGCGCGGCCGGGTTGAGCCCGCGCAGCTTCTCGGCGGTGCCCTCGGAGACGGCGACGAGGCGGTGGTGGCGGCGCACGCCGGCGCGCTCGACGAGGTGGAACGGCAGCTTGTACTGGCGTGCCTTGTCCCGGGCGTGCAGCCACTGGACGACGCCGACCGTCGGGCGCCCGGTCCAGCGCGGCGCCGCCATGGTGGAGAACGGCGCGAAGAAGTCCTCGACGACCACGTCGGCGCCCCCGCGGTGGCGGCGCACGGCCGCGGGAAGGCCGAGCACGTACCCGGCGAGGCGGCTCAGCCGGTTGGTCCCCGTCCACGGCCCTACCGGGACGTAGCGCACGCCGTCGACGACGGCGTCGGTCGCGCCGGGGTAGCGGGTCGTGAGCACGGTGACCCGGTGCCCGCGGGCGACCAGCCGGCGGTCGATCTCGTGGGTGCGCCGGGACCCGCCGCCGGCGCCGGGCATGTGCGGGTGCTCGAAGCCCAGGTGGAGGATCCTCATGACCCCGCCCCGGCGATGATGCGCCCGTAGGACTCCGGGTCGACCTCCGAGCCGGGCGTGAACAGGTCGTCCTCGAACGCCAGGTAGAAGGCTTCGAGGCCGCAGTCGCGGGCGTACCGGGCGGCCTGCACCATCTGGTCGGCCTCGCTGTCGGAGAACGGCGAGCCGCCCGTCGTCGGTCCGGGCGGGCCCGGGTTCTCGCCCACGACGCCGAGGCCCGCGGCGCGGGCGAGCGTGATCGTCCAGCGTTGCGCCGCGCCGCGCTCGAGGCCCGCCGCGATGAGGCCCTCGGGGGTGTCGCCGGGAGCGCAGGTGTCCTGCGGGGCGTCGGCGGCCCGGGCGCGGGTCGCGGTGTCGTCGTCGAGGCCGGTGTAGCCGACGAGGACCCGGGACCGGTGGTTGAGCTCGGCGAGGACGCCGAACTGCCGCGGGTAGTCCAGGCCCCGGCCCAGGGCGCCGTCCGGGTTGCCGCTGCCGTCCAGGCGGCTTGCGACGGCCTCCTCGCGGTCGTCGGGGAGCACCCCGCGCCCGGTCAGCGGCACGTGCAGGTCGCCGGTGAAGCCCGCACCGCGCCAGGTGTCGGCGAGCCAGGTGACGCTCCCGATCAGCGAGGCGGTGTACCAGTCGTACCAACCGGCCACCTGCTCGTCGGTGACCGGCGCGCCCTGCCAGACCGGGACGGCCGGGAGCCAGCCGGGCATCGGCGCGGGCGACACCCCGTCCGCGAGGCCCGGACCGCCCTGCGCCGCCTCGTCGAACGCCCAGAACGAGGGCCCTTCGACGGGGTTCGCCGGCGCCGGGTAGCCCAGCTCCCCGACCAGCCGCACCGCCGCCACCCCGTCGAAGCCGACGCCCGCCGCGAGCCGGCGCACGTAGTCCGCCGCCGCCTCCCGGGCCGCGGCGCTGAACACGAGGTTGGCCTCGCCCTGCGACGACGTCGTGCCGAACTGGTCGACGTATCCGGCGCCGGGCAGATCCAGCACCCAGGCCGGCGGATTGTGGATGCCCGCGCCGAGCACCACCCGCATGCCGGCGCCCACGCAGGTCGCGACGCGCTGCCGGACCCCCGCGAGGTACCCGGCGTCGACGGCGCCGGGAGCGGGCTCGGTCGCGGCCCACTGCATCTCGACCACGACGGTCGTGACACCGGCCCGGCGCAGGGCGTCCACCCGCTCCGGGTCGCACGACGAGGCGAGCACACCGAACGCGGGGCCGCCCGCGGGCGGGCGCGCCTCGGCGCGATCGCCCGACCCGCAGCCCGCCAGGACCAGGGTCAGCGCCGCCACGAGGGCCACGACGGACCATCCGTGCGCCACCGGGTCACCCGCTCTCGGAGACCGGCGGCACGTCCTGGCCGGCGGCGATCGCGGCGTCGAGTTCGCCGCGGTCGACCTCCCAGACGACGGTGTCGCCGTTGCTGGGCCCGGTGGTGACGAACACGGGCTCGGCGTTCTGCTCGAGCCACGTCAGCATCTCGGGGGCGGCGTCGCCGTAGCCCTGCTGCAGCGGGCGCTGCGAGGTCAGGACGTACTGGGCGTCGTTGTCGCGCAGGGCGGTCAGGCTCGGCCAGTCGCCCCAGTTCGGACGGGGCAGGAACGCGAGCTGGGCGACGGGTCCGGTGAGGCCGACCCGCGCGTCCGGCGGCAGCGTGTCGAGGTACGCCCGCGCCTGCGGGAAGCCGTCGTCGACGGTGACGCGGGCGGAGACGCCCAGCACCAGCGTCGCGGCGACGAACACCGCGCCGGCGATCGCGAGCGGACGGCGCAGCGGGGGCCGGCGGTCGCCCAGCTCGGCGATCGCGGTCGCGCAGACGACGACCGAGACGACCACGGTGTAGTAGCCGAACTGCTCCTCGAGCGCCCCGGCCGAGGCCGCGTAGACGCCGAACAGGCCCGTCGACACGCCGATCAGCCCCATGAGACGGCGGCCGGTCGGCCTCGCGAAGACCGTGCCGATGCCCGCGAACAGGCACAGCCCCAGCAGCACGTAGCTCGTGCCGAAGCGCGAGAGCTCCGCGATCAGCCGGTCGAGCAGGCTCACGTTGCCGGCGTGGAACCCGGTGATCTGGTCGATGCCGAACATCCGCCGGACGCCGCTGAGCTTCTGGGTGGTGAACTCGCCGAGCATGCCGTTCGCGGCGACCACCGCGATGAACACGGCGTAGGGCACCGCGGCGCCGAGCGCGATGCGCCCGACCTGCACGGCGGCGAGCGTCCTGCGCCAGAAGATCGCGAGCACGAGCGGCACCAGGATCTGGAAGACCGTCATGTCCTTGGTGGCCAGGGCGAGCCCGAAGACGACGCCGACCCCGACCTCGCGCCACTGCCGCACGCGCTCGTCCGCCGGGTTGGTCAGCACCCCGAGGAGCAGGAGCCAGGCCGCCAGCGTCCACATGGTCGCCGGGGTCTCGAGCATGACCCGGCTGTCGCTGCGCAGGACGAACGGGTCGAACACCAGCACCGCGGCGCCGCCGAGCGCGATCGGCAGCGGGGTGATCTTGCGCAGCAGGCGGAAGGCCAGCACCACGGTGATCGCGCCCAGGATCGCGGTGAGCCAGCGCAGCCCGTAGACGAGGTCCATCACGGGCAGCGAGCCCAGACCGAAGATCTTGATGAAGGCGGCGTCGAGCAGGAACGAGCCGACCGGGTGCAGGAAGAACGGGCTGTTCTCGAACGACGGGAGGTGCCCGTCGGCGACCGAGTTGCCGATCTGGGCGTAGAGCAGCTCGTCGACGAACAGGTCGTTGGCGCGCCCCAGGCCGATCGCCCGGATGACGAAGGCGACGACCCCGATGGCGATCGTCAGCGGCCACGCGCGCCCGACGGTCAGTTCGCCGAGCTTCTCGCGCGCCGCGAGCGGGACCAGCATCGTGCCCGTGGCCGGCGGGCCGCCGGCGGGGGCCGTCGTCGCGGTCCGGCCCTTCCCCTTCGTGCTCTTGCCCTTCTTGTCCTTCGTGTCCTTCGGGGTGCCCAACGCCGGGGGCGGGGTGCCGGGCGCCACGGGGGTGACGCCCTGTCCGCCGGGCGTGCGGGGGCGCTGCGGGGCGGGGCCGCGCGGTGGCTGCGGGGCGGGGCCGCGCGGTGACTGCTGGGGTGGCTGCTGGGGTGGCCGGCCGCCGGGCTGGGCTCCGGGCCGGCCTCCCGGCGGACTCGTCGGGCGGCCCGGTGCCGGGGCGTTCGGGCGCCCCGTCGGCGGGCCCGCGGGGCGCTGCGGGGGGCCGGGCCGTCCGGAGCCGGGCGGCGTGCGGTGGCCGTCGCGCACGCCCCCACCTCCCCCTCGCCGTGCCCGGTGCGGTATCGCCACTGACCGTGACAATGGCGCCTTCTGCTGGTGATACATCACTCTAAAGCCTGACTCCCGGTCACGGACAGTCCCGATTCCCTCGTCGCTCACGCGGCGGCGCCGACGCTCGCGAGGGGCCCGGCCAGCAGGTCGCGCTTCTCGGCGAGACGGAGCTCCGCACCCGTGACGCCGAACCGCGCGAGCACGGCGGCAGCGTCGGTCTCGTCGCACCCGGTGAGCAGGACCGCGACCTCGTTGCCCTCGACGTGGATCTGGTCGGTGCTGCGCAGGGCCGCGGTGAGGTCGTGTGCGTCGAAGCCGGCGGGACGGCGGAAGTGGGCGACGGTGGCCAGGTCGGAGCGGGCCGGACGGGCGTCGGCGAGCAGCGCGCCGGCCAGCAGGTCGGCGCTGCGCTCCCAGGTGAAGGAGCCGGCCCACTCGCGGCATGCCGACTCCCACACGGTCGCGCGGTCGTCGTCGGCGAGCTCGCGGAGCACCTCCGTGATCGCCGCTCCCATCACCGTGACGGCCGGGACGAGGCGGCCCGTGCGGCCGTCGACGACGGAGTCGCGGATGCCGGGGACGTCGACGGCGACGCAGGGCACGCCCTGCGCGGCAGCCTCGATGACCGTGCAGCCCCAACCCTCGGCGTCGCTGGTGGACGTCGTGACCCAGGCGCGACCGATGATCGCGTCGCGGACGTCGTCGGGCGCGAAGCCGTGCAGGGTGACGGTGCCGGTCAGGCCGAGCTCGGCGACGAGGGCCTCGAGGCGCGGGCGCTCCGGCCCATCCCCGACGATGTCGACCTGCAGGCCGGGGACGGCGCGGGCGACCTCGGCGATCTGGCCGAGCAGCACGTCGACCCGCTTGTGGGGCACCAGCCGGCTGACCACCGCGACGGTCGGCGCCGGCGCCCGCCGGGTGCGCGGGGCGGGCAGCGGCGCGCTGCCGTTGGGGACGATCGCGACCGGGCCGCGGAAGCCGAGCCGGCGGCGCAGCTCCCGGCGCGTCGACGGGGACACCGCGGCGACGGTGCGCCCGCCGTAGACGCGACGGGCGGCGCGGCCCTCGAGGAACCGGCCGAGCGCGGCGAGCGGGGCCGGGAAGCGGGTGGCGAACTGGTCCTGGTGGACGTGGTGCAGCACCTGCAGGACGGGCAGGTCGCCGGCGACCAGCGGGGAGAAGAACGGGATGCCGTTCTGGCAGTCGACGATCGCGTCGAAGCGGCCGCGGGTGCGGGCCAGGCGGGCGAGCACCCGCGGATAGAGGGTGAGCTCGCCGCCGCCGCGGACGATCTCGATGCCGTCGACGATCTCGCGGCGCGACAGGCCCTCCGGGCGGGCGGCGTACCAGGTGACCCGGACGCCGGCGGCGACCCAGCGGCGCGCGATCTCGTGCATATACGCCTCGGCGCCGCCGGCCTGCGGGTGGCGGACGTCGCGCCAGTTGAGCACCAGCACGTGGCGGCCGGCGAGGCGGGCGATCTGGCGGTCGGACGGCGCCGGGGCCTCGCGACGGGCGCGACGCTCGGCGGCGAGGTCGATGATCTGCGTGGCGCTCATGGTGTGCTCCTCGGGCCGCTCTCCTGCTGCTGGAGACGACCTTGCTCCGCTCGCGCCGGTGATCGAATGGTGCGGACCCGCCTGCGCGCGGGGTGGTCCCGCCGGCCGGAGGTGGGGTTCTCCCCACCCCCGCGGTCGGGTGCCTCAGGCGGCGTGCAGTTGCAGGACGGCGAGGAAGCTGGGGATGCCGTCGCGGACGGGGTGGAAGGTGGAGCGGGCGTCGTCGGTCCAGGTCACGGGGACCTCGACGATGTCGCCGCCGACCTGGCGCACCCGGCGCAGGAGCTCGACGTCGAAGGCGAAGTTGGTGACCCGGCACTCCTCGAGCGCGCGGACGACCAGCTCGCGGGAGAAGAACTTGAACCCGCACTGGGAGTCGTGCACCCCGGGGACCAGCGAGCGGCTCAGCGCCCGGAACG
The DNA here is from genome assembly GCF_057180585.1 of Actinomycetospora sp. 2LY8.5. Taxonomy (NCBI): domain Bacteria; kingdom Bacillati; phylum Actinomycetota; class Actinomycetes; order Pseudonocardiales; family Pseudonocardiaceae; genus Actinomycetospora; species Actinomycetospora sp. 2LY8.5. The sequence goes on along the minus strand of NZ_JBXUHE010000027.1, from coordinate 8,071 downwards.
CGGCACCGCCGACGCGGCGGCCCAGCGGCTGCGGCTCGGCGAACGCGGCGCCGGGGGCGTGGCGGGACGCGATGACGGCGCCGGCGCCCAGCTGCAGGTGGTACATCGCGGCGGTCAGCGTCTCGACCGGCGTGCTCAGGTCGGCGTCCATGAACCCGACGAACGTCGACGTGCTCGTCGCCAGGCCGCGGGCGACGGCGGCGCCCTTTCCCTTGGTCGAGCAGCCGATGACCTCGATCTCGACGGTCCCGGCCCAGCGGGCGGCCACCCGGCGGGCGAGCTCGGCCGTGTCGTCCACGCTGCCGTTGTCGACGACCACGATCCGCACGTCCCACGGCTGGTGCGCGAGGAACGCGGCGGTCGCCTCGAGGGTGCGCGGCAGCCGCTCGGCCTCGTTGTACGCGGGGATGACGATCTCGAGGTCGGCGGCCCGGCGGGTGGCGGTCACGGCGTTCACGGCGGGCTCCCGGGGGTGTGCCGACCGGGTGGTCGGCGGTCCGTTCTGGCAGGAACCAGAGTCGTGAGTGATCGCCCGCGAGCCATGGGTGCGGACCCGCCGACCAGCGGTGGGGACCCGCCTCCCGAGGTGGGGTGATCCCCCGCTGCCCGGGTGGGGTTCCGGCGCGCGAGGTGGGCCTTCCGGCCCTGGGCCTCAGCGCTGCAGGCGGTTGCGGAGCGCCAGGAGGCGCTCGCGGGTGGGCCCGGAGAGGCGGGCGACGGCGGCCCTCCGGAGGTCCGCGACGGCCTCGGTGGCCTTCTGCTGGACGGTGCCGAGGCCTGGCGCGGGGTAGACCCGCAGCCGGACCTGGTCGCGCACCCCGCTGGCGAGGTCGGCCTTGTAGGACTCGTTCTCGCCGAGCAGGTCGAGCTCGCGGACCTCGGGCTGGGCGAAGGCGTGGTCGATCAGCTGCTTCGTGATCATCATGCCGGGCCCGAGCTTGGCGTGGTCGTCGTCCATGCCGAGCTTGAGGAAGTGCAGCGTCGGGCCCTGCTGCAGGCAGTAGCCGAACGCGATCGCGCGCCCGTCGAGGCGCAGGAAGGCCAGGCGCAGGACGCCGGCGTCCGCGGCCCAGCGCGCGGCCTGCGTGTAGAAGCTGACGCGGGCGGGGCTGGACACGATCGCCGAGCCGGCGGCGAGCTTCCACTCCCGGGCCTCGAGGCGCAGGCCGTCACGGAGCAGCTCGTCGAGGTCGTCCTCGCGACCGTCGTGGACGTCGAAGGAGACCTCGCCGGCCTCGTCGAGCCGATTGGCCAGGCGCTTGAGCCCGTGGCGGCGGTTCCTCGACAGGCGCTTCGGGAAGTCGGCGGGGTCGCCCGAGGTGTCGACCCAGGGCGACGAGCAGCGGACGATCTCGGTGGCCGGCGTGCTCCCGGCGGCTGCTCTGACGGCCCGGGTCAGCGGGTCGTCGGCCAGGACGGCGTCGAGATCGACGGTGCCGGCGCGGCGGGCGAGGAGACGCTGCGCGAGCTCGCCCGCGGCGTCGTCGTCGGCGATCACCGGGGCGACCAGCGCGGTCTCGGAGTTCGTCGGCGTGCGCACGGCGAGCCGGCCGGAGGTCACGGGCAGCACGCCGACCAGCGCGCCGTCGCGGTGCACGGTCATGGCCTCGAGGTCCTCGCGCTTGCCGAACGCGTCCGCCCACGCAATCAGCCAGCCGGGGCGCGCGAAGACCGGGGCGCCGGTGGCCAGGGCGAGCGCGTCCCACGCGTCGATCAGGTCGGGGTCGAGCGGCTGGATCACGGGACGCTCGCCGGGTAGTAGATCTCAGGCGTCGCCGGGATCGCGCCGTCGCCGAACAGGGCGTGCACCTGGGTGGCGTAGCCGCGGACCAGACGCTCGCGGTCGGCGGTGCCGTCGGCGAAGGCGCGACGCCCGGCCCCGTGGCGTGCGAGGAAGGCCGGCTCCGTGGGGTGCGTGAGGTCGTAGGGGAAGTCGGAGTAGTGGATCACCCGGAGCCCCAGGGCCTCGCCGATCCGGCGGGTGAGCACGTGGTCGACGTGGCGCCCGACGCCGACCGGGCAGAACACGGTGCGCGCCCCGACCTCGTCGGCGAGCGCCCGGACGCGCGGGGTCACGATGTGCACGATCTTCCGGTCGCCGGCGGACACGCGACCGAGCGCGATGTCGAACCGGTAGGTCGGGTAGCGGTGGACGAGCTCGGGGATCTTCGTCGCGCCGCGCTCGAGTCCTGCGGGAACGTCGCGGCGCCGGAACAGGGCGTCGACCTCGCCGAGGTGCTCGGTCCGCGCGCCCAGCTCGTCGAGCACCGCCCGGTCCTCGGCGCGGCGCGCGGCGAACAGCGACGCGGCATCGTCGGCGCCGCACTGGCCCAGGAACGTCCGCGCGGCCCGCGTGTGCGGCGGTTCCCCGGCCTCGCTGAAGATCGTCACGACGAGCAGCGGATGCCGGTCCCTCACGGCGGCCATGAGCCCGCCGCACGAGAGGACGGCGTCGTCCAGATGGGCGGAGAGGAACAACAGCGCCTCGCCGGGCGGGGTGTCGGCGAGGAAGGCCGGCAAACCCGTCACGGCGTCTCCTCTCCGTGCACCGGGACCCCACCCTGCTGATCGCGTCCGGCGGATCGTAGACCCGCTTCCTGTCAGCGACGTGGCGCTGCAGACGTTGAGTGTCCGTAACGCCACGCGCTCGATGACACGATCGCCTCCATCCACAGGACGCGGCCCCCCTCGTCGACACCCCCGGAGTTGTCCACAGGTGACGCGAAACGGGGCCCACGAAGCTGCGGAGGTCGCGATCCTCGATACGTGCGACGAGGGAAGTGGGCCCAGGAGCTGGAGCGGCTTCGTGCTGCGAGCTGGGAGGGGGTCATCTCGATCGACGAACTCGTCGCCCAGGGAGTCCCGGAGCGCACGGCGTACCGGCGCACCCAGGAGGACGGCCCGTGGCAGCTCATGGCGCCGGCGACGTTCCTCCTGTCCAGCGGAGAACCGACCTACCGGCAGTGGGAGATCGCGGCGCTCGTCTATGCGGGCGAAGGCGCCAGGCTGACTGGGCTCGGCGGAGCCCGGCACTACGGCATCCGGAGCGGCGACGATCCGACGACCGTCCATGTCCTCATTCACGATCCACGCCGGGTGCTGAGCACGCCGAAGATCGTGATCGAACGGACCAAGCGCCTGCCGAGGCCGAACACCCGTGACGGGCTCGCCGTTGCTCCCGTCGTCCGCTGCCTCACCGACTGGTCGCGGCGCCAGAAGGACCTCACGACGATCTCGGCTGTCTTCGCCGAGGCCGTGCGGCGTTGGATGACGACCCCTGGGGACCTGCGTCAGGAACTCGACCATGGCTGCCGCAAGGGATCAGCGGCTCCACGCCGCGTCCTGACGGCCATCGACGACGGCATCTGGTCCGCGGCGGAGTACGAGGTTCGGGAGTTCTGGCATCAGTGCGCCGACCTCCCGGAGATCGAGTGGAACGTCAGGCTGTACGACGAGAACGGCAGGTTCCTGGCGATTGCCGACGGGTTCGTCAGGGAGCTCGGCTTCGTGCTGCAGGTCGACTCCGTCGAGCACCACTTCGCCACGCCCGACCAGGTGCAGGAGACCCTCACCTACCAGCGTCGCCTCCGAGCGGCCAACCTGCATGTCCTGAGCGTGCGACCGGCCCAGCGCCGTCATGACCCCGACGGCCTGCACACCGACATCCTCGACGCGCTGGCGACCGCCGCGCTCATGCCCACGCCGCGTGTGCGGTTCGAGCCGGCGTCGGCCTGAGAACCTTCAAGATCGAAGCGAGCGCGTGGCGTTACGGACACTCAACGTCTGCGACGCCACGCCGCTGACATCTCGCGCACCCCGGACGCGCCGAAGCCCCGGGCCCTCGCGGACGAGGGACCGGGGCTCCGGGTGCGTGTCCCGCGTGCGGGGCCTACTCCGCCGCCGCGACCTCCGGGGTGTCCGGGACCGGGGTCGGCTTGGCCTCACCGCGGAAGGTGAAGGTCGCCGACTCCGGGGCCTGCTTGGTGACCCCGTTGTCGTCGGTCTCGGGCGTCCAGCCCTCGACGTCGACGAGCACGATCTGGCCGGACTCGACCTCGCCGAAGAGGATCTTCTCGGAGAGCTGGTCCTCGATCTCGCGCTGGATCGTGCGGCGCAGCGGACGGGCGCCGAGCACCGGGTCGAAGCCGCGCTGCGCGAGCAGCTTCTTCGCGGCGTCGGTGAGCTCGATCGACATGTCCTTGTTCTGCAGCTGCTTCTCGGTGCGACCGATCATCAGGTCGACCATCTGCACGATCTCGTCCTCGCGCAGCTGGTGGAACACGATGATGTCGTCGATGCGGTTGAGGAACTCGGGCCGGAAGTGCTTCTTGAGCTCGTCGGTCACCTTGTTCTTCATGCGCTCGTAGTTCGAGCCCGAGTCCTGCCCGGACTGGAACCCGAGGCCGACCGCCTTCGAGATGTCCTGCGTGCCGAGGTTCGACGTGAACACGATGACCGTGTTCTTGAAGTCGACGATGCGGCCCTGACCGTCGGTCAGGCGGCCGTCCTCGAGCACCTGCAGCAGCGTGTTGTAGACCTCGGAGTGGGCCTTCTCGATCTCGTCGAAGAGGACCACGGAGAACGGCTTGCGACGCACCTTCTCGGTGAGCTGGCCGCCCTCCTCGTAGCCGACGTACCCGGGGGGCGCGCCGAACAGCCGCGAGGCGGTGTAGCGGTCGTGGAACTCGCCCATGTCGATCTGGACGAGCGCGTCGTCGTCGCCGAACAGGAACTCCGCGAGCGCCTTGGTGAGCTCGGTCTTCCCAACACCCGAGGGGCCGGCGAAGATGAACGAGCCCGAGGGACGCTTCGGGTCCTTGAGGCCGGCGCGGGTGCGCCGCATCGACTGCGACACGGCCTTGACCGCGTCCTCCTGGCCGATGATGCGCTTGTGGAGCTCGTCCTCCATGCGCAGGAGACGCGTGGTCTCCTCCTCGGTCAGCTTGAACACGGGGATGCCGGTCCAGTTGGCCAGCACCTCGGCGATCTGCTCGTCGTCGACCTCCGCGACGACGTCGAGGTCACCGGACTTCCACTGCTTCTCGCGCTCGGTCTTCTGCCCGATGAGGGTCTTCTCCTCGTCGCGCAGACGCGCCGCCTTCTCGAAGTCCTGCGCGTCGATCGCGGACTCCTTCTCGCGACGGACGTCGGCGATCTTCTCGTCGAACTCGCGCAGGTCCGGCGGCGCGGTCATGCGGCGGATGCGCATGCGGGCGCCGGCCTCGTCGATGAGGTCGATGGCCTTGTCCGGCAGGAAGCGGTCGTTGATGTAGCGGTCGGCCAGGGTGGCCGCCGCGACCAGCGCCGGGTCGGTGATCGAGACGCGGTGGTGCGCCTCGTAGCGGTCGCGCAGGCCCTTGAGGATCTCGATGGAGTGGGCCACCGAGGGCTCCCCCACCTGGATCGGCTGGAAGCGGCGCTCCAGGGCGGCGTCCTTCTCGACGTGCTTGCGATACTCGTCGAGCGTGGTCGCACCGATGGTCTGCAGCTCACCGCGGGCCAGCATCGGCTTGAGGATCGACGCGGCGTCGATCGCGCCCTCGGCGGCACCCGCGCCGACGAGCGTGTGGAGCTCGTCGATGAACAGGATGATGTCGCCGCGGGTGCGGATCTCCTTGAGGACCTTCTTGAGGCGCTCCTCGAAGTCACCGCGGTAGCGCGAGCCCGCCACCAGCGACCCGAGGTCGAGGGTGTAGAGCTGCTTGTCCTTCAGCGTCTCGGGCACCTCGCCCTTGACGATGGCCTGGCCGAGGCCCTCGACGACAGCGGTCTTGCCGACGCCGGGCTCGCCGATGAGGACCGGGTTGTTCTTGGTCCTGCGGGACAGGACCTGCATGACCCGCTCGATCTCCTTCTCCCGGCCGATGACCGGGTCCAGCTTGCCCTCGCGGGCCGACTGGGTGAGGTTGCGACCGAACTGGTCGAGCACGAGCGACGACGACGGCGTGCCCTCGCCGCGCTGGCTGCCGGACTCCGCGGGCTCCTTGCCCTGGTAGCCCGAGAGCAGCTGCAGCACCTGCTGGCGCACGCGGTTGAGGTCCGCGCCGAGCTTGACGAGCACCTGCGCGGCGACGCCCTCGCCCTCGCGGATGAGCCCGAGCAGGATGTGCTCGGTGCCGATGTAGTTGTGCCCGAGCTGCAGCGCCTCGCGCAGGGACAGCTCCAGCACCTTCTTGGCGCGGGGGGTGAAGGGGATGTGGCCCGAGGGCGCCTGCTGGCCCTGGCCGATGATCTCCTCGACCTGCTGGCGTACGCCCTCCAGGGCGATCCCCAGCGACTCGAGGGCCTTGGCGGCGACGCCTTCGCCCTCGTGGATCAGCCCGAGCAGGATGTGCTCGGTGCCGATGTAGTTGTGGTTGAGCATCCGGGCCTCTTCTTGGGCCAGGACGACCACCCGCCTCGCGCGGTCGGTGAACCTCTCGAACATTCGTCACTCCTGACTGCTGCGCCGGCGGCCTCCACCGAGTGTCCCCGAGGGAACGGCCCGGTGGCCCCTTGGCTGGTGCCCGATGACGGATCGGGACCCCCACGATGCCCCAACACTGACAGAGCACCGTACGGACATCCTAGTCGTCGCGCGTGACGCCACGGGACGGCGACGGTTGCACGACCGTGACGGCCGCCACGTCCGACGACACCCGGGACGTGCGGCCGACCCCTCTCCGTTCTGTCCAACCGTCCCGAACGCCCGTGTCATCCCCCCGTGCCGTTCGCCGCGGGCGAACCACCCGAGCGGGCGCACGGGTGGCCGACGGCAGGTCACGACGCCTCCGTGAGAGGCATCACTCCACGGCTCCGCGGTGTCCGCTGTCGTGGATCCGACCGCACCGCCGACGCCGGACAGGTGACGAGGCGGCCTCGACGGAGGGGGGTCGTGACGGCGACCGGTGACGACCGGCCCGCTCAGTGGGCCTTGTGGTACGCCTCGCTGACCTCGCTGGGGATGCGCCCGCGCTCGGACACCGTCATCCCCTGCTTGCGCGCCCACTCGCGAATGGCCTGGTTCTGCTCCCGGTCGACCGCCGCACGCCCGCCGCCGCGGCGCGACGCGGGGGCCCCGGAAGCCGCGGAAGCCGCCGTGGACGACTTCCGCCGGCCTCCGCTGCGCCGGGCGTGGGCGACGTAGTCGGCGAGCTTGTCCCGCAGCGCCGACGCGTTGGCGTCGGAGAGATCGATCTCGTAGGTGGCGCCGTCGAGCCCGAACTCGACGGTCTCGTCCGCCTCGGACTGATCCAGGTCATCGACGAGGGACACCACGACTTTCTGCGCCATCACGCGACCTCCGCAGCCGATCCGAGAATGGATACGGCCGGACCCTATTTCCGGGATCGGCGCGTTGTCGAGTGATCCACGCCGCGATTCCCTCGCAGGATCGTGGGAGCGGCGCGAATTGCGTGTCAGTCGGGGATCGCGGCGGTGTCGGGAACGACCACTGCGAACATGTCCGAGAGCGCGGCGAGACTGGCGCTCTGCAGCGACGACGCGGGAACGGTGCCGTCGGGACCGGGCAGGGCGCGGGTCGCGGTGGCCCCGGCGACGACCGCGGGCGCGAAACCGGCGTTGAACGCACCACGAGCGGTGGAGTTCACGCACATGTGCGTCATGAAGCCCGCGAGCACGAGGTTCGACGTGGACGTGCTGCGCAGGTGGTCCTCGAGGTCGGTGCCGACGAACGAGTTCGGGAAGTTCTTCACGATGACGTGCTCGCCGTCGCGCGGCGCCACGCGATCGACGATCGCCCCGATCTCGGCGCGCACGTCGTAGGGCGTGCCCTCACCGGCGTCGTGCTGGACGTGGATGATCGGGATGCCCGCGCTGCGGGCGCGGTCGAGCAGGGCGGCGGCCTCGTCGATCGCCGGCTCGACGTTCTCGAGGGCCATCACGCCGCGCGTGTACGTGTTCTGCAGGTCGATCATCACGAGCGCGGACTCGCGCAGCGACGCGGGTGCCGCCGGCATGCCGGTGAGCTCGCGCAGGGTCGTCGAGGGTGTGTCGGACGGAGTGCTCATCGTGGAACTCCTTCGTCGTGGGTGACGTGACGGGGCCGGACGTGCGAGGGGCGCCTCGGCTG